>WQYP01000239.1 GCA_009781185.1 Phycisphaerales bacterium
GGGGGGGGGAGAGAGGAGCAAAGTGGACCAGAAAGGAAAGGTGGGGGGGTGGGTGGGTGTGGGGGTATTTTTAACCCCCCCCCCCCCCCCCCGTGTATTTTTGCCGGCGCGGCGGAGGCGGAAGAAATCGCGAATGGCATAGAGGCCAAGAGATCCCAAAACCAGGACATAGACGCCGGAGATCAGGGCGTCGGAAAGGGCCGGCGAGTGCGCAAAGACAGCGCGGCTGATGGACGAGCCAACCAGGACACCGCACACTGAACCAACGACGAACCAGGCGGCAAGCAAGATGTTGACGTTGCCCATCTTGCGGTGGATGACGGTACCGACGATGGCTTTGGTAAAGAGATGGAACTGGTCGGTCCCGACAGCCATGATGCCGTGAATGCCGAAGGACATGAGGGCTGGCGTGAGGATGTACCCGCCGCCTGCGCCGATGACGCCGGTGATGAGCCCCGCGATCAGACCGACAACAATCGCGCCGTAGAACATTTTCGGTTCGAGCATGGCGGGGATGAAGGCCTTGGAGCCGCCGATGGTGGGAATGTCCTTGGGCATGTAATTCGCCACGGCGTAGGCGTGGAGCGGGAAAACCAGCAGCAGCGGCAGCACCAGAATCAGCAGCAGCACAAGCCTGCGGCGGAGAATGAATCGAGCATTATCAATTTCCCATCGCCCCTGAGCGCGGGAGAGATCGTGAAGAACAGCACCGGAGGAATGCACAGCAGAAAAGAGACGACGTAACATAAACCCTTCGCCTGGTGAGGAACCGGAACCATCGTGCCGCCGCAACGTAACAGCCGAGCAGTGGTACCCAAGCAATGAAAGGTAGTGGAAAGCGGGAGGCGAGGCAATCAAGTGAAACCATCCGTGTGAAACCATCAGACATCCGGCTTCACCGCATCCAACGACTTCTCGTGGTTCTTGGATGAATTCGTGAAGTCCGTGAACTGTTGCATGGCCGCTCGCAACCCTTGCTGCATTTCCTCAGATTGCAACGCCAGCAGCCGTTCTTTCGTCTCTTGGATCGTCGCTCGATCACCGTCCCCTCCCTCCCTCATGTTCTGTGCTATCGCCATCATGGTCAGCAGGATCGCATCCTTGAGATGCGGGTGCGGCTGCTTCCCTGACTCGGCACACCATTTCTCCACCCCCGCAAGCACATTTTGGACCGCTTCCCCAGCCGCTTGCGTGACATCTTCGTCATCCAACTCATCATCATCGTACTCATCGTCGTCATATTCATCGTCGTCGTGCCATAGGCCCGCATCGCCATCCCTGAAATCCACCTCCACATCCGCCCGGTCCAGGAATTCATCAAGCGTCTCGTGGATCAGCCGTTTCTTCAGGTCGTTCTTGAGCCCCACGTAACACAGGCCGCCATCCTCTGTCCCAAACGCAGCCGTATCCGCATCCTCCACCGGCAACGCCCCGCCGCCAACCACCTTCAACCCCCGCGGCAACTCCGACGGCAACCGAAAACCATTGTCACGCGTCCATCGAACCGCCGCCGCCAACGTCGGTCGCACTTCCTCCACAAACACCCGTTGCACCTTCATTCCGCTCTGTGTGCGACATTTCTCGATAATTTCACTTGGCGTCACATCCGTACGGCAAAACACATCTTTCAGACCGATGCACAAATAGTCCACCAAGAAGAACGCTACCACATATCCGCCGTTTCGGACCTTGCGGAAAACAAGAAAATCTTCCATTTCGTCAAGCTTTTCGGGATCGAACTGCTTCCAACATTCCACCCCACTCCCATCTCCATCACCAACAAGATTATCCCACAGACTTCGTCCTCGTTCTCGCCGAGCCTTCTGCGCTTTTTCCTTCGCTCGTGCTCGACGTTTCTCCTGGCTACGCTTCGACATCGTTCATCCTCTGAAAATCATTTCCCGCGTACCCTACCAAACCGCCACTCTCTCGTCGATATGGCACCCACGACGCCCGGCATCTCCAATGCCGTTCCGAATGACATCAAAGAAGAAAATGACCTGCGAAGGATCGAAACGGTCCACACGTATAATGACAGATGAAAGGAATGGGCAAAAATGGGGTATTGCGCCCCCTGACGAAGACCTACTGGGCAGAGCCGGACCAGAACAGCCAGCAAGTTTACCGGAAAATCCGCCTATTTCAACCGAAAGCGACGCAAAATCCGACGCACATGACGCACATGATACAAAAACACCGTCTTTGCCCCCTGATTTGGCCGACATGGCGAACGTCTGGCAGAACCTTCCGCCCGCCATCCGCGCCGGCATTTTGGCCATGATCCAAGCCGCGAAGTGAGAGGGGGGAGGGGGGGCGTAGGTACTTGGAAAGAAGCTCTGCTCATGACGCCAGGGGGAACGGGTGGGGCTACTGTTTTTGTTTGTTTTGCGTAGCGAACATTGTGAAAGTTGTGAAAATTCCCTGAAATTTGGCCCACGGGCGGCAATTATGGGCGTGGTGGCGGTCAGGCCAACCTCGCCGCCACGAACGCGACGTGGGCGAACTGTGGGGGGGGAGTAGGCCAACGTCGTGGGCTATTTCCATGTCACCGGTTTGAACAGCTCGTGACCACCCGGTTTGACCACGGGATTGGGCAAGAGGGAGATTTTGAGCGTTTTCTCGTAAATATCGAAACAGCCGTGGGCGGTTTGGCGGAGTTCATACGACTGGCGTTTCGGCGGAAAGGCTACAATGATCCTCTTGTCAGGCTGGTATTTTTTTATCACTTCGATGGGCGGCACAAGGTCGCTATCACCTGAGATGAGAATCGCCGAGTCGAATCGGTCGTTGAACGCATCGGCGATCATGTGGGAAGCGATATTGACGTCCGTCTTTTTCTCCTCAGGAATTTGAGCGACGTTGCCACACTGTCGGCACTGCCGCTCTTTGATGAGATATCGTCCGCGAACGATCTCCAATAGCGAACAGTGGGTACATAACGCATCGAGATAAGTCTGCTGGCGAAGATGCGTGTCGGTGCCATCCCTGACGTCGGCGGTGAAGTACCAGACCTTCTCCAGCGACTGGCCTGGACGAAGGAGGTTTTTCGCGAGAAGTTGCATGTCGAGCCAGTAGAATCGTTTCCAACCCTTGGCCTTCAATCCGAAGAAAAGGTTGAAGCCGTCGATGTAAACAATGACCCGACGGTTGGTTGTGTTGCCTGAAGAAGTGGTGGTGGAGGGTGCGGTTGTCATAGATATTCCGGCTCAAAAAAAGTTTATACAAAAGAATTTTATAAAAAAAGTTATTGATAACCTCAGTGCGAAGACGTAGGATGATAAGCGTATTATACACGAACCCCGCCGGGGATCGCATCCCCGGTTTAACGTCGGCCGCTAATGCCGACGTTTTCTTTTGGCGACGTAGGCGAATTGTGGGGGGGGGGAGCCGACGTCGCGGCAGGCCGATGGCCGGGGGTCGCGGTTCCTCCCTGGCGATCTCTTTTATAGATGGCCGGGGGAACGCAAACGGATAACAAGTCTCTTTCCTTCGTGAGAAAAAACTGCTGACGGGTCATCTTATACAATATCGAAACACACACCGTGAACTATCACCTGAAAAAATATTTTCAGACAACGAATTGCAGGAAGACTCAGTTATTCGAAATTTTCGAATAACTGCCGTCGATGGGAAAGTAGTATGAAGATAGAGCGATGCTGATAGCCGTTTTGACGCAAGTGCGGTAAACTCTCCTCATCCACGACACGGGGGCGACTGTGCGCTCACATGCAGCCGTGGTGCTGGGAGCTATCTGATGCGACAGGTCGTCATTGAAAATCCAATCATCAACTCGCCGTTTTCCGAACCACGGCGGCATTTTAAGTTCGATGATGAAGGCATCACGGATCAGATCACAGAGACACGCCGCGTCAGTTCGTATTTCATTCCCATCGCGCAGCCGAAGAAGAAGGGTAGCGCCCAACAATCGTTTGAAGCTTGGACTGCCGACCGGATCGAAGAGAACAGGACGGTCAACTATATCCGCCAACGGGTGAACCTCTGGCGAGAAGGCGGCTATCCGGATGTTACTCGCGTTACCGCTCGCCTTTTGCAACACTGGAAAAACGCGGATCGCAATCGCCGTCTTTTCTTCTGCCAGATCGAAGCTCTGGAAACAGTCATCTACATCACGGAAGTCGCCAAAAAGTACGGTGATACCGTTATCGAAAACGATCTGCGACGGTTCAATGAGGATGCCAACCCCGACCTGTTCCGCATCGCCTGCAAGATGGCCACCGGCTCCGGCAAGACCGTGGTCATGGCGATGATGATCGCGTGGCAGGCCCTCAACAAACTCGCCAACCCTCAGGATGCTCGCTTCTCCGATACTTTTCTGGTCGTCACGCCCGGCATCACCATCCGCGACCGCCTGCGTGTGCTATTGCCCAGCGATCCTCAAAACTACTACGAGGCGATGGAGATCATCCCCGCCGACTTGAAGAGCGAGATGGGGAAAATCAAGATCGTCATCACGAACTACCACGCCTTCAAACGCCGCGAGAAGCTCGGAGCGGGGAAGGTCACAAAGAGCATCCTTGGCGACGGCGACGGCTCCGCTTTTATTGAGTCTGAAGGCGAAATGGTCCGGCGAGTGTGTCGCGGTTTGGGGAATAAGAAAAACCTGATCGTCATCAACGACGAGGCGCATCACTGCTACCGCCGTCGTATCGGCGGTGAAGAGGTTGCACTGTCCGGCGATGAAAAACGCGAATCGGAAAAACGTGAGGAAGAAGCCCGCATCTGGATCAGCGGGATCGAAGCGGTGAAACGCAAAATAGGTGTGAAGACGGTATACGATCTGTCGGCGACGCCTTTCTTCCTGCGCGGGTCGGGCTATTCAGAGGGCACACTTTTTCCGTGGGTGGTGTCAGACTTTTCATTGATTGATGCTATTGAGTGCGGCATCGTGAAGGTTCCGCGCGTGCCGGTCGCTGACGATTCCATGCAAGGCGAGATGCCGACGTATCGCGAACTGTGGTACCGCATCCGTGACGATCTGCCGAAGAAGGGGCGCGGGACCAATGCCGTCACGGGCGAGCCGAAGCTACCGTACGTGTTTAGCGTCCACGGATATTCGCGCCCATGAAATTTGCGCCAGGCGAATTTTTATGGCAAGATACAGCGAGCATGGATGCGACAGAGTCCCAACAACTTCAACAAGAGAATCGA
>WQYP01000240.1 GCA_009781185.1 Phycisphaerales bacterium
AGGCCACAAGGACTTGACGTCATCCCCGCCTTCCTCCGGTTTAACACCGGCAGTCTCGTTTTGTTTGAGCATCCCTCCGTAGCCTGTCGATTAGCAAACGAGACGACGGTATATTATCTATTGCTTGGTATTCAAAGGAGCACACATGACCACTATGCAAATTCGCCGGGAACTCAAAAAACGTATCGATCACCTTCCGGAACGGCAGTTGCACTCGGCAGCGGACTATCTCATCTATCTCGATGAAGCCTCCGATCCGATCGCCCAAGCGACGCTTGAACGGATTCGCAAGGGAGAACAGGAAGTCGCTCGCGGTCAGGTCACCTCCGTCGCTAACCTCAAGCGGAAATACTAACCATGTACGAAGTGCTCCTGGCAAAATCAGCACGGTTAGCATTCGAGGACGCGGAAGCATCTCTTCAAAAGAAACTGGACCGTGGCTTCGCCGTGCTCGCCCACACGCCACGCCAACACAACAACATCAAACCATTAAAGGGAAGGCTCTCGGGCTACTTGCGGTTTCGAGCGGGCGATTATCGCATTGTTTACCGAATTGATGACGATGCGAAGCGAGTGCTGGTGATAGACATCGCCCACCGCAGGGACGTTTACGAATAAAGAAAAAATAATCCGAGACGCGACCGTCAGAGAGTGTTTTGGAGCGAAATCATCAGAGCCGCGCCCGTAAGGAAGCGACTCCGTTGTGACACCGTTGGTTGCACCGTGGAGCGAATGGGGGGTAAAATGAAATTCGTGTCGTGGAGCGTGGGGAGAAGACGCTCCGGGCGAGCCCGCCCCCCCGGTTGTACCTTATGGAGGAAATCGCCGCCGTAGTAGATGAAATAAATTAAAGACGCCGCCGCATAGGCTGGCGTCGTAATCTGGGAAAGATTGAAATCCTGCAAGATTCCATATTCCCCCATGTTGGTTCGCAGAAGCGCCTTCGGGCGCTGTACTGTTGCGTTCCAACATGGGCCTCTTGCAGGAGCCTCAATCTGACGCGGCGGACAGCGTCCCTTTTTATGCCCGCCCGTCAACAACGATACGGATAGCCCGAATCCAACTGTGGATTCGGGCTTTTTTTTTACCCGCATGGCTCTTTCAGGAGTACAAACTATGTCGAACCCCCGTCCACATTGGAACATCTTAACGACCACATTTTTGACTGCGGCAATCTTTGCGATTCCAGCGTGCAAACGTGATGAACAACCTGCCGCGACAGGGGAAACCAAACCAAGCAAAGAACCCGCTGCACAAGTTGCTGCGACGGAGAAAGTTCAACCGAGCGAAAAGCCTGTCCAACAAGCGGCAAAACCGCCCATTGATGTCATGGAGACCGCCGAGCAAATCAAAGACGCTTCTGCCCGTATGGTGGCTTATTGGGCGATTGCCGAGTCAAAAGCGAAAGCACAGGATATGCCCGCTGCTCGTCAAGCCTTGGAGAAAGCCAGGAATGCGGCAGGGCGAATCACTAACATCAAAGCCGCAGTGACGGCTTGCCTCGCTATCGCCGAAGCTCAAATTAAAGCGGAAGACATGGCCGGTGCTCGCAAAACTTACGATAAGGCCAGCGAAGTCGCATTGCTCAACGACGATGGCCGTCTGGACGCGACACCTATCTATCGGTCTGTTGCCTTGGCTCAAGTCAAAGTAGGGGACTTCGCCGGCGCTAAAAAAATGGCAAAACGGATCAACAGTGACTATGGCGACGAGATAATCAGCCGGGCTATTATCGAAACTCAACTGAAAGCGGGTGACATCACCGGTGCCAAAGCAACGGCGGAACAATTCGACAAAGACCTTCAAGGCACAGAGAAAGCGTCGGCCTACGGAATGATTGCCGAGGCTCAAGCGAAGGCGGGAGACATCACCGGTGCTAAAGAAATGGTGGAACAACTCCGCGATGACAGTGGTAAAGCGTCGGCCTACGGGATTATTGCTGCGGTTCAAGCGAAGGCGGGGGACATGGATGAAGCTCGCAAAACCTTCGATATGGCCAAGAAAATCGCATCGTTAATCGAGGCCCGCAAAGGTAACCAGTATGGCAAGAACATCGAGGATCTCCAAGAGGCGGCGAATATCTACCGGGCGGTTGCCACAGCTCAAGTGAATGCGGGTGACATGGCGGAGGCTCGTAAAACTTTCGATAAAGCCAAGGAAATCGTATCGCAATTCGGGGAGAGCTTCACAAACCGCGAGAACGCGATATCTGTCTACCTGGCTATTGCCACGACTCAAGCGAATGCGGGTGACATGGATGAGGCACGTAAAACCTTCGGGAAAGCCAGGGAAATTGCATCGCTAATGGAGAACGTCGTGAAAAACAACCCCTTGTCCCTCAAGGGCGTTGAAGATATCTACAAGGATATTGCCTTGGCTCAAGCGAAGACGGGGGACATGACCGGGGCTAAAGAAACGGCTGAAAAAATCAGCAATGACTCTCGTAAAGCGGCGGCCATTGTCAGCATTCAATGGGAGACTGCCATGGCTCAAGTGAAGGCGGGTGACATGGCCGGAGCTAAAAAAACGGCGGAAAAGATCAGCAGGGATAGTGATAAAGTGTGGGCCTACATAGCTATTGCCGAGGCTCAAATGAATGCAGGAGACATGACCGGTGCTATAGAAACGGCGAAACAAATCGATAGTGATGACTATAGAAAAATGGATATCTACCGGAAGATTATTGACACTCAAATAAAGGCCGGTGACGTAACCGGCGCTAAAGCAACGGTGGAACAGATCAGCGGTGACTATGCGAAAACGCAGACGTATCTGATTATCGCCGCAACTCAAACGAAAGCGGGGAACAAGGCTGAGGCTCTCAAAACCTTAAATATGGCTAAAGACACAGCGGAGCAGATCGGCAATGAAAGCAGTAGTGGTGCGAAAGCGTCGGCCTATGCGGTGATTGCTGCGGCTCAAGCGAAAGCAGGCGACATGGCTGCGGCTCGCAAAACCTTTGCTCTGGCAAAAGACGCGGCGGAACAAATTCGCGTGAACAATGCGAAAACGGGGGCCTACGTGACTATTGCCGCAGCTCAAGCGGAAGCGGGAGACTTGGCTGAAGCTCGCAAACTCTGTGAAATCGCTGACGAAACAACGGAAGGTCTCAGTCACGATGATAAAGTGCGGGCCTATGTGACGATTGCCGCCATTCAAGCGAAGGCGGGGGACATTGCTGAAGCTCACAAAACCTTGGCTCAATTCAAATTCACGGATGGCTGGGGCAAAGCTCGTCTGGCAATCGTTCAAGAAAAGTTAGACAGCGGCGACCTGGCAGGAGCCATCGAGTTCATCGCCAACGTGACCAACGAGATCGGCGGCGTGGAGTGGACCATTGCCTTTTAATGATCCGGAGTCATAACCATCAGCCCCCGGCTCTGCCGGGGGTTGATTTTCCGCACCAGCAAGTTTATTCGGAGGATATCTACAATGAAGCGATTTATTAACAGCCAATTTGATGTGCCATTGACACAACTGAAAGCCGAAGGATTGACCTGGCTCCCGTGGGTCGGAAAAGATTACACGTCCGAATCAGAGCACCGGATACTCATCGTGGGGGAGTCGCACTATGCGAAGAATGATGAGGAGGAGGCGCAGCGGATTTCCAGCGAATCATATACCCAAGAGGTCATTTTTGAATATCCGATCTGCGATGGCGTTGAATGGGAGAAGAGGAATCCGACCTTCGACAACCTGCACAAGGCTCTTTTCGGTGCTTCACCGTCCGACCTCGTACGTACAACATTCTGGTCTTCGGTTGCGTATTACAATTTTGTGCAACGCCTCATGCGATACGTCGCACCCGTTGAACGTCCGTCGTGGGATGATGGTGTCAAAGCGTGGGCTGTCTTTGAGCGAGTCATCCGAATATTGAAGCCGCACCTCTGCATTTTCATCGGGGTATTTGCGGCAGACAGTTTTGACTTCGCCATGAATCAACTTGCAATCCCACACGAGCCGGTGGAGAAACATGAGATCGGTCACGTCTTTGGACGAACCGCCAGTATCACGATAGACGACCACCGGATTGGCCTCATTTTCATGCAACATGCCGGGAAATATTTCAGTTGGCCGCAATGGAACCGTTTTCTGCTCGATCAAGGCGGATCGCCTCTTCACGCGGTAATTTCCAAGGCGGCACAACATTCCTGATCTCGCGGGTGCCGGAATGTGGGATGCCACAGGCAAAAACAAAAACGGCCTGGTTCTTTCGAATCAGGCCGTTTGTTTGACTTGAACATGGTTTGTTTTCGCATCCAACTTTAAGGCGGTGGAAACAGATTGAATCGTGTCTCGGCCTGACGGATGAAAAGCTTGCGAGGATGATTGAGATCAAGCAGAGCGACCGTTGCGCGGCCTGCCGGTGTCAGACCAACAAGTTCGAATCCCTCCCATTGAAAATGCTCCGACCAGATATCGCGTCGAGGATGAAACAACGGCGTGGAAAGATGGGTGTGTGGATCAATCGCGGCAATGCGGTCAGCCTTGTGCAGGTTACAGGAAGGGCAACACCAAGCGAGGTTGTCGAGATCGGAAGAGCCGCCGTGGGTTCTGGGGTGAATATGCTCGACGTGAAACGTCGCGCCTTGGAGCGACTGATGCATGCGGCAATATTCACAGCGGCCTCCTGCTCGCTGTTCCACCAGGCGTTGCGGGGAAATCGGAGCGGGACTCATGTGGGTTCGCGTCCCAATAACTGCAAAGCATCGGCACGAACCAGCGAAATGGCCTCACTGAGCTCAACGAGCGATTCCAGTTCCTGACGCTCTTCGAAAGTCAACTGCCCATCGTTGTTGCGATCCATGAGCAGTTGCAGTCGCCGATCTGAACTCGGCGGCAAATGTAACTCGGCAACGTTTTCCACCATCTTGCGAGGGGCTTCCACAACGGCGTTCATAAAAGTTCCTCGTTCACAAATCGCAACACTCAGGTCATTACATTTTACCACCGGGACCGGCAAAAACAAGAACGGTCTGATTCTTTCGAATCAGACCGTTCGTTTTGACGAGAACATGGTTTGTTTCAACATCCAGCATCAGCCGAATCTCTCCTGCGAACAGGATTTCTCCGGTGAACTGGACTTTGGACGCCATCAGCATCACGTTACCGTGATCGACTCTCGGGAAGGATCATCGGCTGGAAGCCGATGCCACGCCACGAGA
>WQYP01000241.1 GCA_009781185.1 Phycisphaerales bacterium
CCGACGACATGATGAAGGTGGGCGGTATCTGGTGCTCGGCTTTTGATATCGAGTCGAAGCTCGTCGAACACCCTGCCGTGCTGGAGGCCGCCGTCATCGGCAGGAACGATGCCGCAGGCCTGGTCAAGCCGGAGGCCTTTGTCGTGCTCAAGGAGGGCGTGGAAGAGGACGGCGTGAGCGAGGCACTGCTGACCCTGTGCAAGACCCGGCTCGCCCCCTACCAGTATCCGCGCTGGATCCATTTCGTCGCCGAACTGCCAAAAACCGCCACCGGCAAGATCCAGCGCTTCCGCCTGCGCGAGGGCTGAAGGGCGTCGGGGGATTGCGACCTCGGGTTGTCGGCCGTTGAGAGGGCATGCGGCGATTATGGTGAGCGCCCTTGCAGTTTCCCTCGCGGCGGCGGGAGACCGCATCGGCATTTCCGCCTCTGCAATCTGCTCGGGCATCATCGGCCGCGAAGATGAAATTCGTAGGATCGGCTTAAGCCCTGCGACATTGATCCTGCAAGAGGCGATGTGCGGATTGGTTGCCCGAGGGAGGGCTGCCGATGTTGCGCCATCCCGCAATCGCCGCTTCAAGGGCCGCAACACGCGTCGTCCCTGTCGCGCCTCGTCCGAAAAAAGCGGGCTTTGCAGGAGGGGCGGCTGCCGTGAGACATTGTCATCGCCGCCAGCACCAGAAGCTGGATGCGGTGGTCACAAAGCCGTGACCGAGGCTTGACAGCGTTGCCGCGCGCAGAGCAATGGGAGCGTTTTGATCCGCCACAGATTTTCTCGAAAATGGGTCGGCTTTGCGTTGTTCGGGGTACCCACGATGAATTCTCCCCCACAGGAATGCGAGCGCTACGCGTCCGTAAAGCCGAAGTGGCGCACGCGTTTTGCGTTTTTTGACGCGTTCGGAGCGCCGAACTCAGTTGAGGCCCGCGCTGCACTGGAGGCGGTGGCGGATTCCGGGAAGAGATCCCTGATCACCCGAAATTGGACTGGATATCTTCTGGGCCCGATCTATTTCCTGGCGCTGGGGATGTGGAGGAGAGCGCTGACGCTCAGTGGCATCATTTTCCTGGCTGGCATTCTGCCGATGGTCATTGACGTCGTGTTTTTCAATGCTCCGCTGGATCTGGTGCACCGGGGGATGATGCTGGTGCCAATGCTCTTCGGCATTCTCGGCTACCCCTGCCTCCTCCTGGTGGTGTTGTGGCTGAGTCCACATTCCATAGACTTCCTACTTTCCATAGTCTCCCCGAACACGCTTCTCTTGCTCATCATCGTCGCCGTCGGAATTGGTTCATCCACGACCAAAGAGACGGTGAACTATTCCCTCTATCTTTCGCAGGTCAAAGGCGATAATGGCTGGAATCCCTGGAAGGGAAATCCTGTGCTCTGGGAGTGGGCGTTCATCATGCCGGTACTCCTTCTAACGCACTGGTTTCTCGGGCGTTGATGTCGGAGAAGGGGCACTTCTTTCGCGTGACAGGATGGGCAGAGCATCGGGTGACGGATTTGCCTGCGCGGTGGGACGCGGTTGACGGCGGCTGCAGATCGAGGCGGGGCGCAGTTGTTGTATCCCCGACTGCTGCTTCGCTACCGCGCCAGGCGTCGACTCTGGTGCGTCATCGCCAGAAAGGGTCTTTGTGGGAGTGGTCGCGATGCTGCAGATTTTCATCGTGCCTGGTCCAGGAGCTGAATGCGTGGTCACAACGCTGTGGCCCGAGCTTTACAACGTACAACGTTACTGTCGCGTGGCAAGGGGACCGACGCGATCCGCCATCAATGTGCCTGAAATTGGCAGTGACCGGTTGTTCGGGGTACCCGCGATGAATTCTCAACACCAGGAAAGCGATCGCTACGCCTCGTCGTTGAAACCGAAGTGGAGAGCGCGTTTCGACTTCTATGATGCTTTCGGAGCGCCGAATTCAGCTGAAGCCCGCGCCGCAATTCGGATGATCCAGGGCCGCCGGAAGAGAGCCCGGATTGAAATCAACTGGTTTGGATTCCTTTTCGGTCCGGTCTATTTCCTCGTGCTGGGAATGTGGAGGAGAGCACTGACCCTGGGCGGCATGATCGTGGTGGCTGGTCTATTCCTGCTTCTCACTGACGTGGTTATCGAAAATGCGCACGTGGATCTGACGAAATGGCTGGCGATGCTTGCGCCTTTGGGCTTCGGTTGGCTCGGCGTCGTCGGCTTCATCGTGCTGAGTCCGGCTTTTGAAGACGTCCGGCGCTTGATCGACGTCTTTCCGTTCGTCCTTTCGATGGGCTCGATAATGACATCAATGACGGTGAACCATTCCTATTACCTGACTTTTTTCAAGGGTGACAATGGCTGGAACCCGTACAAAGGGATGTCTGGAGGATGGTGGTGGGGGCTGTTTTCCACGTTCATGATCATTGGGTTTGGGATCATGCAACTAATTCTTACCGCTAAGCAGTTTCTCTTGCTGACACTTGGTGTGGTATTAGCCGCGACACCGGTGCTTATCTGGCGTCAATGGAAGCGAGGCGCGATTTTCCCACGTCAGCGAATTGACAAGTGAAAGACAATCGACAATCGGGGTGCTGATCAGCCAGGGCCGCAGGAGAGGTGTGGCGGCGGTTCCTGGTGCCGGTGAATGGGTACCACCCGCTGGAATCGGAAGGCCGCAAGTCGAGGCAGCAGAGCAGGTTGGGGAAGTGAAGCAGCCAATGGGAGCGGATCTTTGTGGCGGGGGGGGCGCATGAACCGTGAACCCTATCCCGCGACCCGCAGATCCGGTGTCAACACACCGTCGGTGCCCGCCGGATGTCGCGTGCCAACCGGGGGGCGGCGGGTTCCCGCGAAACGTTGCCGGGCGCGCTGGCACAAGTGCCGGGGAGGAGAATGGCGGCGCGTCTCTCAAATGGGGCGCACATTTTCGCGCCCTTTTGGAGGACAACGGCGTATCCGCAGGCTGGTGCCGCGAAATTTCCCTGCGTGCACGGAAAGTTGAGCAGGATGCCGTTTCGCGGCCCATTGCCGGGCGTGACACCGAATGCGAGAAGGTCACCGGGCGATTTGAGCCGACATCGATTTTTCGGTCATCCGGTGATGGCCTTTGGTTTTCCTCTGTTCAGACGGATTTCATGAGATGGCCTCTTCAGGCATTGAAAGCAAGCGTTACTCCGTCATCCTGGAGCCGAAGTGGCGCAGGCGGTTCAAGTTTTATGATGCGCATGGAGCCCCCTATTCTTCGGAGGTAGGCGAGGTATTAAAGCGCGCGCCGTGGGAGGGAGGCTTTTTGATCCGTTTGAATTGGCTCGGGCTTTTCCTGGGGCCAATCTATTTCGTCGCGCTGGGTATGTGGAGGAGGGCGCTCACCCTGCTGGCCATTGTATATTTGTCTGCTGTGCTGCCATCTGTCGTGGCGGTGCTGATCTACCATGAGCCTCTGGAGTTGACGATCCGGGCGATCATGCTTGGGTCCTCCGGCTTTGGCGTGGTCGCCTTTGAGGTGGGAGACGCATGGGGGATCTTACGATTACCCACATTTTCATGAGTCAGTTGAGTCACTTAATGGAAAACTAACCATTCTAACTACGTACTTGTCGCTACCATAATACCATCTTTATCGAACTATTTTTCGGGCATCGCCACATTTCTATCGCCTTTTGGCGCCGCCGGTGATTCTATGGAGCAACTGATTCGGAGCGCAGAGGTGTCCTATGGTGTCGTGTCGAGCCGGCAACGTCAAATCGAACCAGAAGTCGGAAGAGAATGCTGTCAAGTCGTGGCAGGAAGTTGAAGCCGAGCACTGTCTGTTTCGTGACAAGCGGCAACGCCGCAGGTATATGATAGTGTTGGGCGCTCTGGGTAATCGCATCGGGGAAACAATTCCTACAGCGTTCAAGACCTGGGCGGAGGTGAAGGCAGCTTACAGATTTTTGGACGGAGACAAAACGGGCGTCACGGAACACAATATCCTTTCAGGCCACTTAATGTCGACCGCCGCCAGGATCGCAGACGTGGGCGGATTCGTGTATATCTTACACGATACGACGGAGTTCGACTTCGACAGAAACTGGACTGCCTCTGACGAGGGCAAACCGGTTCAAAAGGTGAAGGTGGATGGAAAACTTCAAACGTATACGGCGTTCGCTATCTTGATGCATTCCGCCTGTGCGTTGACTCCCGACGGGCAGTATCTCGGCATGACTGCAGCGCAGTTCTGGACCCGGGACAAGTTTCAGGGAGACGCTGCTCTTCCTCGCAATGACAGCCCTACACGGCTGAAGCCAAACACACTGGAAAGCGTCCGGTGGATTGATGTTCTGCGCCAAGCTACGGCTAGAAGTGGCGATCCGTCTCGCTTCGTCCATATCGCAGACAGAGAGTCTGACGATTACGAATTCATATGTGCGGCGGTAGCATTGAAGACGAACTTTCTGATCAGAATTCGCAATGATCGTTCGGTAGGTGATGGAGATCTCAGAATTTCCGACATTATGGAATTGTCCGCAGTTCGTGGCGTTCACACCATCGACGTGAAGGACAAAAAAGGAAACGACGATGTTGCAAAACTTGAAATTCGAGCTCGTAGACTTACCATCAATCCGCCCAAACGAAAACGCAATCAATTAGAGCCAGTGACCGCCACCGTAATCTTTGCGGAAGAGAGGGGAGAGCCCAAGAATAGGGATCGGATTGTCTGGAAACTTCTGACGAATCTGCCTGTCGCGTCGCGCAATGATGCCATTGATAAATTGAATGCCTATGCTCTTCGGTGGAAGATCGAGGTCTTCCACAAGGCGGCGAAGTCAGGGTGCAAAACCGAGGATTCGCAGTTGCGGACCGCACAGCGTCTCACGAATTTGATCGCTTTGAATTGCGTCGTGGCGTGGCGGGTGTGCCAGATGACGATGTTGTATCGCACTCGACCGAATGCTCGGCCGGAGGAGGTGTTGACTGAGGAAGAAATTGAAATGCTGGATATTCAAGTTCCTGACAAGAGTGGACGCCCCTCACTGAAGACGTTGTCGGATTATATCCTGAAGATCGCAATACTTGGTGGGTATCTTGCGCGGGCTGGCGACCGGCCGCCAGGGAACATTATTATGAGGCGCGGCTTGTCGACCCTCATGCTACTCTGCGCCGGAG
>WQYP01000242.1 GCA_009781185.1 Phycisphaerales bacterium
CAATCCTCTATCAGAGCCGCGACCGTAAGGGAGCGACCCGTGCGACAATGCGGAGATAAAGCCTGTCGCTCCCTTACAGTCGCGGCTCTGATGGCCAAATGGTGGAGGATTGAGACAGAGCAGCTACTGACTTCTTTTCTTGCTCGCTTAAAAGCGATATCTTTCCATCATGAGCGTTTTACCTATTACCATCAGCGCAGCGTTAGCCGCCATCGTCGGGGCTTCGATTGCCTGGGTGATTGCGGAGCGAAAGTCCCGTGCCGCTGCCGACGAACTCCGCGAGCAACTCGCTACCGAAAGGATCCGGTCCGCGACCCTTGCTGCCAATCTCGCCTCTTCGGAAAAAAACGTTGCTCAGCAGAAAGCTCTTCTCGACGAAGCCCAGCAGAAATTGACGGGCGCTTTTGCCGCGGTTTCGCAGAACGCTTTGGCTCGTTCCAACGAGGTTTTCCTTCAGATGGCCGAGGCGAGGTTCAAAACGCTTTCCGCACAGTCCGCCGGTTCGCTTGATGAGCGAAAGGCACAGATCGGCACCTTGCTCAAGCCGCTGGAAGGGCTGCTCGCCACCTACCAGAACCGCCTGACGGAAATCGAGACATCCCGCACGAACGCCTACGGCGAACTGCTCAAACACCTCGGCTCCATGACAACGATGCAACAAACGCTCTCGGCGCAGACTTCGCAGCTCGTTTCCGCCTTGAAGAATTCCACCGTTCGCGGTCGCTGGGGCGAAATCTCGCTCCAGCGCCTGGCGGAAATGGCAGGAATGACCGAGCATGTCGATTTCGAGCAGCAGGAATCGCTCCGCACCGACGACGGCCGACTGCTCCGCCCGGATATGATCGTTCGCCTGCCCGGTGACAGGCGCGTGCCGGTGGACGCCAAGGCGGTCATGAATGCATTCCTTGACGCCATGTCGGCCGCAGACGATGCGGCACGCCTTGGCTTCATGCAAACGCACGCCAAAAACATCCGTTCCCGAATCGACGATCTTTCGAGCAAGGCCTACTGGGCACAGTTCGATCCGGCACCGGAACTCGTGGTGCTGTTTCTACCTGGCGAATCGTTTTTGTATGCTGCCTGCGACTGTGATCCGGACCTGATTCAATACGCGATCAGCAAGCGCGTGTTGGTGGCTACGCCTACGACGTTGATCGGATTGCTCCAGACGATCGAGCACGGTTGGCGGCAGCAGTCGATCTCCGAGAACGCCGAAGCGATTCGCACCCTGGGCACAGAAATTTTCGAACGCCTCGCCGGGCTGACAGAGCACCTGGCAAAACTGGGCAAATCCCTGGACACCGCAGTGGATCACTACAACAAAACCGTCGGCACACTGGAGTCCCGCGTCCTGGTCTCCGCCCGCAAAATGGGCGAACTGGGCGTCAAATCCGACAAGGAACTCCCCATGCTCGAATCGATCGACAAACGCTCAAGAAGCCAGAGGGATGAGGAATAACACAATTTCTTCTGGCTTCTGGCTTCTGGCTTCTTCCACTTACCACAGGAGTACACATATGGAACGCACCCTCATCATCCTCAAACCCGACAGTCTGCAGCGTGGGCTGGTCGGAAAGATCATCACGCGTTTCGAGGAGAAAGGTCTCCAGATCGTCGGTCTCAAGCAGGTCCTGATCACCGAGGAACTCGCTGCCCAGCACTACGCTCCACACAAAGGCAAACCCTTCTACGACCGCCTCGTTCGCTTCATGACCTCCTCCCCGGTCATCGTCCTGGCCCTGCAAGGCAACGGCGTCATCGAGATCGCCCGCAAAATGATGGGCGCGACCTTCGGCTTCAAAGCCGACCCCGGCACCATCCGCGGCGATTTTGCCGTCTCCTCCTCCTTCAACCTCATCCACGGCTCCGACTCCCCCGAATCCGCCCAAGTCGAACTCGCCCTCTGGTTCAAACCGGAAGAACTCCACAGTTACGATTTGGCCAATCGCGTCTGGACCTACGATTTCTCCAACGGCACGCCAATGTAAGACGTGCCAAATTTCGTCGGTCCCGTAGGGACCGTCGATAATAGGAACAGGGGCGAGGGACAAGGTATGAAGGCGAAAGGAAAGTCATTCCTATTCTTGCTGGTGGCTTCCATTTATGCGCTCAGATATGCTCGACAGTGCCATTCGGGGAAGGGTGAGCATTATCATGCGGAGTTCCCAAAACACGCTAGAGCGTGAACTCCGGTGGTGATCCAAATGTCCACACTTCCTAAAGTTCCCGCGACAACTTAAATTGAAAATTTGAACGAAGCCCATGGATTGCAATCCCTAAGCTGTTGTTATGGATTTTTCTGGCCCGCGGCTGGTGCGGTTGCGGGGGGAGGGGGGGCAAGCTCGTTGAGACGACGCTTTAAGTACTTGTCCTTGTTTTGCTCACGCTCTTCCAGTGTCGCCTGGAGCTTTTTGACGCGTTCCTCGATGTTGGCGATTTCCTTCCGATGCATCTGCTGGGCGTTGTCGAACTCTCGGGAGATGAGATCGTTCAGATCGGCCATGATCTTTGCCCGATCGGCAGGCGTCAGGTCGGAACGATGCAACTGCTCGGCTAATCGCTTGGAAAGAAAGATGAACTGATAGTCCTTGATCTTGAGATCGTAATACTCAGGATCGTTTTTCTTGATGTCTTCCAGCGAGTTAACCCTGCAGACCACCGACTGAGACTGAACCAGGCTTTTGAATTTGTCCGGATCGGTTGCCCGCAGTTGGAGGGCCTGCTCGTAAACGTCCGGCTGAGTTCGCTTGAAAAAATCCATTACCCGAGCGATTTCTTCCGCTTCTTTCTGTTCCTTGGTTTTGGCCGGCGCGGAGGCGGGTGGTGACTTTGCGGCTGCCGCCGGGGCGGTCGTCGCGGGCTTGGCCGAGACTTTGTCTGCCGCCAGAAGCGCAACGGCGGAAGGCAGCAGCATTGCCAAAGCGCCGGCGGCCAGAACCGCTTGGAAGTTTCGAGTTCCGAGTTTCAAGTTTCGAGACCTCTGTGTCCTAACAAAATTAAAAATTGAAAATCGAAAATTGAAAATTAAAGAGAACCCGGTTCCGGCGGTGGCATGATTTCGTCACGTTCGCTCCTCAAGGTCGCCAGTACCGAGAGCAGTTGATGCATATCTTTGTCCTGCAGCGCCACGGTCGAGGTTTGGTTCTGGTAGTCGTCGATGGAATCGTTGACATCTTGGAGGGCTTCATCGACGCTGCTGGGGCGATCGGCGGAGATCATGCCGTCGATTGCCTTGCGGACGGCGAGGACCCTGTCCCGTTCGCGGTTCTGCGACGCGGAGCGATTGATCACCCACAACCCCGCGACGATGATCAAAGCCGCCGCAACCGCGGAAACGCCCGCCAGAGAGTTGTAAATCATTCTCCATCGGCGGCAGGAGAGTTCCTCGCGCTCGATCTGCCGCAGTTTTTTCCGGATGCCCGCCTTGATGCTCGTGGCGAGCTTCTGGCGCGTTTCTTCGGTCATCTGCCGCTTGGGAATCGAACGCAGCAAGGACAAATCCCGCTTGATCTGCTCAAACTGGCGTTGTGCTTCGGGATGTTTTTCCATATGGGCATACAGCCGCTGGCGGGTGGCCGAGCCCAATTCACCAGACGCCTCGAGCAGGCAGGCTTCACTGAGATTCAGTCTTGTCATGACTCACCTCCATCATGCTTCGGAGTTTGCCCAGAGCGCGATGTGCTCTTGCAAGGACCGTGCCGATAGGACAATTCAACGTTCGTGCGATGTCCTTGAAAGGCATATCGGCAAAATGCCTGAGCATCAAAATCTGCCGATCCCCTTCGGGGAGCTTTCGCAGGGCGACTTGGAGGGCATCCACATCCTCGCGGTGGTGGAGCGGCTCATGGGGCGCCGGGACCTTGGCGGCCAATTCGTCGGTCATCTCGATCCGCTCGCCGTCCGATTCGATGACGGTCGATTGCGTCGGATGCCTGAGCCGGCTGCGGCCGTGGTCGCGGACCAGGTTCACCAGAATGCGAAACAGCCAGGCTTCGAACTTCCCCTGGTCGTCGTACTTGCCTAGGCGCTGGACGATTCGCAGGAACGTTTCCTGCACCAGGTCCTGGGCCAGTTCAGCATTTCCGGTGACACGCAGCGCATAACCAAACAGACGCTGCCAGTACGCATCGACGAGGGCGTCCCAGGCGGTTTGATCACCGGCCTGGCATCGGGAAAGCAACTCCGCGATGGCCCGTGCGTCCATGTCACCCTCAGAGAAACGCCGTTTGGGGCATGATATTGCCGCCAGTCTGAATGATTCTAAACGGTTGATAGTAATGGAATTGCACGAGAGATTCTACGGTTGGCAGAAGAGGTCGTCGAGGCCGGAAATGGAGAATATTCTGAAAATGACTGTCAGATTCATGATGCCTGCGGGATATTAAGGGTGATGAGCGACGATGAATGAACGCACGATGATCGGGCAGGAGAAGGAGGGGGACGTGATACGGCATGCAGACCAAAGTAGCGACCCCGCTTTGCGGGGTGGCGGTGGGGCATGCCCACAGGAGAGGGAAGCGTTACTGGGGCGGTTTGCGGATTTGGTGTACGCATCGGCACTGCGGCAGATGAATGGGGATACGCACGCCGCGGCGGATGTAACGCAGGCGGTCTTCATTGTGGCGATGGAGAAACGACGGGCGGGCAAACTACCGGAGGATGAGCGATTGGCGGGATGGCTGCTCAAAGTGACGGCGTTTTGCGTGAAAAAGGCGAGATGGGCGGCCATGCAGCGGCGTTTCCACGAACGGAGGGCAATGCGGAGCGAAGTGATGCAGCAGGAATTATCGACAGACGCAGTGGCGAAAGCACTCGACGGAGCACTGCTGAAACTCGGAGCGATTGATCGCGAGGTGGTGGTGCGGCGGTATCTGCATGGCGAAACGGTGGGGTCTGTGGCGGCGGCGGTACGGATGACGGAAAACGCCGCGAGCCAACGGATCGGACGGGCGCTGGAGAAGTTGCGGAAGATTTTGGCGAGGCGCGGCGTGGTGGTGCCGGCGGTGGCGTTGACGGGCGTGATGATTGCGGAGAGTGCAAAGGCGGCACCGGCGGCATTGGCGGTGGCGG
>WQYP01000243.1 GCA_009781185.1 Phycisphaerales bacterium
CCGCTCCCCTTGCCCCCCGTCCCCTTGTCCCCTTGGCCCCCCCCCCCCCTTCCTCGCACCGGCATCGCCTCCGTCCACGCCGCCCTGGTCCTGGGCCTGCGCGATTACGTCCGCAAGTGCGGCTTCCACTCCGCCCTGCTGGGTCTCTCCGGCGGACTCGATTCCGCTGTCGTCGCCGTGCTCGCCGTCGAAGCTCTTGGCGCCGAAAACGTCATGGGCGTGAGCCTCCCCTCCCGCTACAGTTCCGACCACTCCAAATCTGACGCCGCGACCCTGGCACAGAACCTCGGCATCCGTTTCGAAACCATCCCCCTCGAAGCCCCTCACCGCGGCATGGAAGCCGCCCTCGCCCCGCTCTTCGCCGGCACCAAAGAAGGCATCGCCGAGGAAAACATCCAGGCTCGTCTACGCGGTAATATCCTCATGGCTCTATCCAATAAGTTCGGCCATATGCTCCTGAGCACCGGCAACAAAAGCGAAACCGCCGTCGGCTACTGCACCCTCTACGGCGACACCTGCGGCGGACTCGCTGTCATCTCCGACATCCCCAAAACCATGGTCTACCAACTCGCACACCACATTAACGCTCAGTGGGAAAAAGAGAAGGGGAGAAAGGGAGAAGGTGAGAGGGGGAGAGGGGGGGGGCTGATCCCTGAAGGCACTCTGACCAAACCCCCCAGCGCCGAGCTCAAGCCCGATCAAAAGGACCAGGATTCCCTGCCTCCCTACGAAATTCTCGACGCGATCATTGAAAAGTACGTGGAGCAGGAGAAGAACGTCGCCGAGATCATCGCCGCGGGCTTCGATTCAGCCACCGTCGCCCGGATCATCCGCCTGATCGACCTTTCCGAGTACAAACGAAAGCAGATGGCTCCCGGTCTCAAGATCACCAGCCGCGCCTTCGGCTCCGGACGACGAATGCCCATCGTACAGACCTTCGCCCCCCATTTGGTACCGCGACCATAAGGGAGCGCCGGATCACATGTTCGACTTGTGGGGATGTGGATTATGGTTGTGCTTTAGTGGCAAGAGTGTTCGTTGGAGCACCAAAGGAATGGCCCCTCACACACCCTTACAGTCGCAGTACCAATTGCTCACGCCCCCGACAGTTTCACTTCCAACTCCCGCCGATACGTCTCAAACAGTTCCATGAACTGCGAATTGAAGACGAAGTTGAACTCCGGGAACTTCATGCCGCTCATGTTGTTATCGATGTGCGAGAACATCATCTCGACGGTTCCTACATGCAGTTCCACGGGTTTGCCGTTGTCAGTCGTTCGGCTGGTAATTGAGCCTTCGATCGCCGCCCCCTGCTCGGTGACGTTGACGATTTTCGCCGCGTAGACGAGTTGTTCGCCGGGGCGCACCAGCCGCAAAAATGAGGCTTTGCCGATCTTCGCCAGGATCACTTTTTCCTGGAACTTCCGCGCCGCTCCGACGAGGATTCCCGCCGTCTGGGCCATGCCTTCGATCATCAGCGACGCGGGCATCACCGGAAACCCCGGGAAATGATCGTGCAGGTGTTCTTCCGCGAGCGACACGTTCTTGATCGCCGTCGCCGCGACGTTCACTTCGAACTTCTCAAACCGATCGATCCAGATCCATCGCATATGTTACACATTGACCTTTGTCATTACGTACCGCACCAGCGCGTCCACCGTGAACAAATCCCATATCTTGTTGATATCCGGGTCTTTTTCGAACTCCGTGAAATCGGCGAACGTCATCCTGCTCTTCATCTCGGCGAGCCCCTTTGGCGTCAGCTTGCCATTTTGCACAAATTCAGGATTGGAAAAAACGTTCTCCGGCATGAGATCGCCCTTGGGAATCTTGATGCCAAACGTTTTTTCCAGTTGAAACGAAATATCGAGGAAATCGATCGATTCCGCGCCCAGGTCCTCGCGGAGCTTGGCCTCCCGCGTGACTTCGTCATCGTCGACGGCCAGCGCCGCGGTCAAAACTTCCTTCACCTTGTTAAAAACTTCTTCCTGCGTCATCGCCATAGCACTGATCCTTCATGATAGGTTTAAGTCTTGTCCAATCAATTCGTCGAAACCGTAGTCGAACCCGTCGGCAACGCGCCGCTCCGTTGCGTTAAAGTCTGCCATCGTTCCCGCTGTGCCGCCAACACGATCCTGTCGTTGGCCACGAAACTCACATCAGTCTCCGCGAGGTTCACATGCGAAAGCTCCAGGCGGGCCTGGATGGCGGTGTTCCCGTTGACCGTGCCCTTGATCTTGAAGTCGGAACGGGCCTGTGCGATCTCCACCGCGTCGGCGGTGATTGTAAGGGTTTGTCCGGGCGAAACAAAGGTCCCATAGCGAACGCCGCGGGCTTCCTTGAGCACGATCAGCGAATGCGCCCCCCCCCCCGCCTCACTTGCCCGCACCAGCCATGCCGCCGTTTGAATCGCGGCCTCCAGCATCATCACGCCCGGCAACACCGGAAATCCCGGAAAGTGATCCGCAAGGTATTCTTCCGCCATCGTCACGTTTTTGGCCATGACTATCTTCCTACCAGGCTCCAGCGAAACGAGTTGGTCCACCAAAATAAATTTCACCGCGGCCTCTTACAGCAAGAAAACGAGTGCTCGTCCAAACACTTCCACAGCGTCCATCAAAGCGAAACGTTGTACACGCTTGAAGCTCATTTGACAAGAGGAAGATCATTAGATTATCAGACCATCCTATCATCAAATCGCCAGATCACCAGATTAAGATGAAAAATAACGTTCGCCGGGTTGACATATCCGAAAAAGCAAGTTATTCTCACTTCTCAACACTGACTCGCCAATGCATGTCAATAAGTGTAGCATTTTTTTGTTTTTCGGTGTCACATGTACATGATGCCAGGTGCTGCCCATGCTGGTGAGATTTTTTTTGTGGAGGAAACATGGCGAAATCATCTTCGGACATCCAAACTCTTAACAACCTCTGTCAGCTCTTCCGGCTGCTCTCAGATCGCACCCGTCTGCAGATCGTCAAGCTCCTTGCCGAGGGCGAACGCAATGTGACGAGCCTGTGCGAAGAGCTCAAGCTGCCCCAGCCCACCGTCAGCCATCACCTGGGCCTGCTCCGTATGAATCGCGTGATCATCAACAAGCGCCACGGCAAGCAGGTCATCTACGCCCTGGATCCCGCCAGCGGCAAATCCACGAAAGACAAACTCAAGCTCTACGTCCAGCCCTTCGCGGTCACGGTCGAAGACGCCTAAGCTCCCCTCCCTTATCACTTCTAAAGAAAGAGACGCGGCAAAGCTTTGCCGCGTTTTTTTGTGGCGATTATCTAAAAATGTCTCCATGGGTTATTTGGCGGGAGCGGTGGCAGGGGCCGTGGTGGAGGGGGAAGCAGGAGCGGTGGTGGAGGAATGAACATCCTGGGCTTGGAGCTTGGCGAGCTCTTTGAGCAGGTCAGCGGTATTGCCGGCGAAGGCGGCATCGTAGTCGGGTTTACGCGCGTAGATAATATAAAGGCCGGGCCGAGTAGCGAGCATCGCCGAGTACCAGTGATCGCCGATGTGGACCGCAGCCGTCTTATCGCCATCGAATATCACAACACGCTTGCTGGCCTCCTTGCCGGCAAGATCGCCGAGAAGAGAAGCCGGCGCTTTGACCTGAATCTTAATCAAATCAGCAGGCGATTTACCTTTGAATTGCGTCGCGGGCTTAATCTCGAGAATCTTGTCGTCCATTTTGGTAATCTCGCCGGCGGTGATCGCTTTGCTGTCAACGTACATCTTGCCCAGAGGCAGCTTGACATCGATGACGGCAAGCACAGGCAGCGCCAGGAGACCGAAAAGAAAAATACCAATCGTACTTCTGTTCATGAAGTGAATGATAAAGGGCAGATGACAGGATTACCAGCCGACACGAATACCGAGCTGTCCGCCGAAGCTGTGGCTGGACTGATCCAGTCCGATGTTGTAATCCGCGGTCCCGAAGACGCACACGTTCCGCGTGAGCGGAACCGAGATGCCCAGGACCGCCTGCGCCCATGTGCCGCCGAGACGAGAGGAGATAGTCGTTGGATTCGATCCGTCGAGCGCGCTGAAGGTTGTCTTGGCGGTGCTGTCGAACTGATGCCAGAGGTTCGTTTCCGCCCACGCCGTCAAGCCCGTCATCGACCAGGTCTTCGAGAGCCGATTCCCCAGGCGACCGTAAAACGCGCTCGTCTCGCCGTAATGAATCCGCCCGAAATGGTCGGCCCCATCTTGAATGTTCGTATATTGATAGACAAACTGCACCTGCGGAATCACACTCAATCCCCCCTCCACCCTTTCATCACTCCCTCCCCAATCTTTCCCAAGCTTGATCGCATAGCCCGTTTCCACAGACATCGTCAGGCTCAATCCATTCGTGGAAAAATCCTCCCCGCTCGACGACCGCGACCGGATGCTCTCATACCAATCCCCTTGCAGCACCAGGTCGGTGTACCAGCCGCACGGATCGTAGTGGGTCCAGTATCCGCCGAGGCTCAGCGCATCCATGGTCACCCGCCCCGCGAAACTGCCGCCAGAATCCTTCACGCGACTTTGCAGCGTGGAGCCGCCGAGGTAGAGTCCCAGCGTCTCTCGCTCGCTGCGGAAAAGGTCACAACCAATTTGCGTCCCGCCGTAATTAAACGAGTACGCCGGCCCATTGCGGCCAAAACCAAAGTTGCTCCCTCCCCCGCCACCACCACCGCCGCAACTCGTCTCGCCGAACACGCGACCCCAAAGCAGACCGGCATATTGCGAACCACTCGCCTGATCGCCCGGCTGCGTGCTGGGTTGCGTATCAGGCTGCGCATCGGGCTGTGGGGCATTCTCATAATCGCGGACCATATCCGGCCCGTAGTAGCTGCCAACGCGGCCGAAAAACGTTCCCACCATCGAGCGCCCAATCCGAGGCGCCAGCGCCGACACAGCCATGTCCGCCGGTACTTCGACGCGAACGCCACTTCCTGATCGGAGATACCAGTCGTTACTGGCAGCATCCTTTCCGACGCCGCCGCGATAGAGCGTGTACTCAAATGCGCCGGCCTTGACTTCTCC
>WQYP01000244.1 GCA_009781185.1 Phycisphaerales bacterium
GGAGGGGAAGGGTGGGGGAGGGGGGGGTGGGGTGGAAAGGGGGGGGGGGGGGGGGGGGGGGGGGGGGGGGAGGGGTGAATCTGTCGCAGATCGTGGAGATGGGAATTGAGTGGAAGGCGACGCGGGAAGGGGTAGGAGATGGGGGGGGGCTTGAGGTGCAGACCGATACATGGGCGGTGGGGCGGGAGTACCGTGGATATCGGGGCCAACGCGGAGGGAAAGGGTGGTTTGTGGAGCAAGAGGGGACGGCGTTACATGTGGGAGTGGCGGGACAGTATGAAGTGACATTTTATCAGCGGAGTGGACGAGGGGGGGATGGTCGGCCGTGGTTGGAGGTGAAGCAGGCGGGTGGGGGGAGGGAGAAGCCCGTGATTGGACCCGCAGGGACGGGATTAATGCTGCTGGATCAAAATCGTTATGGCTGGTTGAATAATGCGTGTTGTGCGGTGCGGCAGAATGCCCAGGGAATGGGTAGGGTGGGTGTATCACTCACGGCAGTGCCACGCGTTGTTATGGAACTTGCGCCTGGTTGGCCGACGACTTCGGAGGAGACGCGGTGGCGGTGGGAGTGTCTGTGGACAAGTCCGGTAGCGGCGATCGTGGAGGTGAAGCAGGAGGTGGGGCCGTATGATCAGTTGGGTGAACCGTCGGTGCGGGTGATGTGGCGGTTCATGATCTATCAGTGGGGTCAGGTGTTCGTGCATGCGCAGTGGGAGCCTTCGGCGGCTGGTGGCGGAGTGGGGGGACGGCCGATGACTTGGGCGCTGGTGCAGGAAGAGCGGGAGAATCTCTTTCAGGATGCGTCGCTTGCGCATGCCAAAACGCCGGAGGACGCAGATCGGCTCTTGAACGCGATTTATCCCGAGTCGCTCAAGGATGGCCTGGAGACCGCTCTGCCGCACCAGATGCAACGCGGTGCATCTGTGGCGATGATCGCGAAATCCGTGGCGGCGTCGGCAGAGGCGAAAGAAAAAAATGTGTGGTGGTGGGCCAGAGGGGTGGTGGGAATGGAGGGGAAACGGATATTTGGCGTAGGGCTTGGCTCCACGGAAGTGCATAGTGCGGATTGCATGTTGCTGGTGAACAAGCCAACGGCATTGATGCAGGCTGGCTCATTTTCGCAGTACCTCGCGCCGCCGAAGGTGCGGGTGCGTGAAGGCGAACTGGACCGCAATTTCCCAGGCGACGTGGACAACGATGGCCTGGTCGAGTCGTACGGATTCCAGGTGATTCGTCTGACGAACGGCCGAGCGACGTTCACGGTCTATCCGCAGGAGCGGCCTCTGTTTTATCCCGTTTATCTCTTCACGGTGCCCGCGTCGGAGCGAGAAACGTTGCAATTGAAAAATTCGCGGCTGCTGGTGAATATTGATGGCAAACAATTCGCGGACCCGCCGCAATTTCCGGACGGGAGCTTTTTGCTGCAGTTGCCGTACGTGATCGATCGCCCGGTGCAGGTGGAGGCGATCGTCGTTCCCAAGTGATCGCTTGGCGATGTGCGCGCTGCGACGTGGATCGCACACAACGATCTCGTCGGCAAATTCCGCAAGGTTGCGTTATAACCAGCCTGCCATGCTCGACTCCTCAAACGTTAGGCTCTAAGTCGGATCGCCATGCAAGAACGTGTAGCTATTCGTAGTTGCCGTATTTGTTGATGAGTTGGATGAGGGCTTGGTAGGTGCTCCAGGAGACCTGGGGCGGAACGGAGTGATCGCTGTGATAGGCGTAGGACTTGGTTTTCATGCCCGCAGCGAACTTGGTCTTAACCTCGTGCTCAAGGAGATTGAGATCGTTTTCCTTCAGGACCATCGCGTCGATGTTGCCCATGAAAGCAAGCTTCTCCCCATATTTCGGGCTCAGAACGCGGACGTCCATGCCTGCCTTGGCTTCCAGCGGTTGGAGGCAGTCCAAGCCCGCTTCGATGTAGAGGTCGATAACGGCGTTGACGTTGCCGTCGGTATGGAGAACGGTCTTCATGTGGTGAGCGCACGCCCAATCGATAAGCCGTTTGTGGTCCGGCCAGATGAGCTCCTTGTACATCGCCGGTGAACAGAAGGTCATCGTCTTGAACGCCATATCGCTGAAAATCCAAAGTCCGTCAGGCTGGACGCCGGCGGCAAGGATCGCGCTAAGATTCCGCAACGTCAGATCGGTGAAAGTATGAGAAACATCGAGTATCCAGTCCGGCTCGTCAGCCATGGCGATCATCGTGATTTCGTCGCCCATGAGGCCGCGGGTGTGCTCGAATGTCTCGAGAATCTTGACGATACCCCATTTCCGGCGCGAGCGACAGAGTGCATCTTCGCGGCAAATCGCCGGCAGCTTGAGCTGTATGGGATTGGCAAGAAGCGCCGGTTTGTAAACCTTTTCCCACGCTTCACGCGTGTCGCAGCCGAAGCTCAGGTGCTCCGGTGTGCCGCTCTTGTGTTTCCAGTAGCGGCACACTGTCCCACGTTCGTCGCGGACAGTCTTGGTGAGTTCATCCTGTGCGACGATGACTTCCTGGCCTGGGAACGGCGCCGGCCGAATGGCCTGCGCGAGCTCATGAAGATCGCATCCAAGCATCTCCATCACGGTATCTTCATCGCCATGGAGGCCTTCGGATTGCCACCGTCTGATGGTCTCTGGCCAGATCGCATCACGCCGCGGAATGCGGTCATGATCCTGATGGCCGAGCATGCGGTTGACGCGTTCCTGGCTGCTGAGTGTGGTCATGGATCTCTGCGATTGTAAAATGGGCCGGACAAAAAAAGTAGGCGAAGGCCAGGGAGGAGCTTCGCCTACCGGAGGGGAGAAAATAGCACGATGAAGTTCAACCGAAAGGTAGCTTTGGAGAGCAGTCCAACAAGAAACGTTGTCTTCCTCGCCAAGTTGCTATAATTTACTGCCAATTCGCCCGGTTTGCCAGAAAAATCTTCCCAAAATTACCCAAAGTGACAAAAATGGGGTATTTCGGTAATTAAAACGAGACAAAAACAGACGAAAACGGACCAAAATGGACAAAAACAAGGAAAAATTGATCGTAACGATTGACGGTCCTGCCGGTTCCGGCAAATCGACCGCCGCCCTCCTCCTCGCCGAACGCCTCGGCATCCCCCACTTGGACACCGGTGCCATGTACCGAGCCGTTGCCTTGGACGCCTTGGAACAAGGCATCCAAGACGACCCAACCCGCATCGCCCAAAGGTGCCGTCAGCTCGTTTTGGACTTCGATTGGACCAAAACCCCAGCTGATATCCTCCTCAACGGCCGGAACGTAGCCGCCGCCATCCGCCAGCCACAAGTAACTGAAATGACCTACGTTGCTGCCGATAATCCATTGGTACGTCAAGAGTTAGCGACTCTTCAACGGCTCATCGCCCAGAAGGCCGGCTCCCTCGTCACCGAAGGCCGCGATCAGGGAACAGTCGTTTTCCCTCATGCGAATTTCAAATTTTACCTGACCGCGAATCCCGAAGAGCGTGCCCGCCGCCGAATCGCGCAACTGACGCCCCAAAAGGGGGGGGGAGGAGAAAGAGAAGGGGGGGGGGCCGAATTGCAGAATGTCCTGCAACAAATCCTACAGCGTGACCAGCGAGATCAAGCTCGCGCAGTTGGCCCATTAGCTCGCCCACACGACGCCATCGAACTCGACACCACGCACCTGACGATCGAGCAGACCGTAGACGCAATGATTCAACATATTCAGAACAATCGGTGATCCTGTGACCTTGCCTGTTTCTCCGGAATCCTCCCCACCACCATCGAGCAAACCCCCGGCAGAGCCGGGGGCTAGTGGACGCGCATACCTGTTTCGTGGCGAAGGAACCGGTCGCTGGCAGGCATTCGCATGGACGGCCGGTCGCCTGATCTCGCGTCTCTTATCGATGTTGCTCTTCCGCTTGCACGTCCGTGGCCAAACCGGCTTGCCCAGCACTGGCGGCGTCCTGCTGGTCACCAATCACCAATCCTTCCTCGACCCCTGGCTCATCGGCCTCGCCTCCAACCGCCAAGTCCACTACATGGCCCGCGACACCCTCTTCCGCGGCGGGTTCCTCCAATACCTCGGCGAACTCCTCAACGCCTTCCCCGTCAAACGCGGCAAAGCCGACCTGTGGGCCATCCGCACCGCCGTCGAACGCCTGAACAAAGGCTACATGGTCAACATCTTCCCCGAAGGCACCCGCTCCCCCGACGGCATCATCGGCCCAATCGCCCCCGGCATGGTCCTGATCCTCAATCGCTGCAAAGCCGACATCCCGATCGTCCCAGTAGTCATCGACGGCGCCTTCGAATCCTGGCCCCGCACCGCCAAATTCCCACGCCCTCACGCCATCCGCATCATCTACGGCCACCCCATCCTCGCCACCACCTGGCGCCAATGGTCCGCCGAAGAACTCGCAACCCAAGTCCGCCACGAAATGATAAAACTGCAAACCGAACTGGGCTCCGCACACGCCGAAGCATCACAACGGAAATTGGAGGAGTAAACGCAGCATTATTTAACCAGTAAGGTATTGTATCGGGTAATCAGGACATAATAAAAGACGTCTTGATGCGGTTGAGAGACAATAAGCAGAACTCCGAGTTTCGATTCTTGCCGCCACATACCATACAGATCGAAATCACTCAAGGCGGTAGACTCCCGGAGGAGTCAAGACGAGAACGCCTTCAATAGGGCGAGTGGCCGAGGTGTAAGGTGGGACACAGGTCTGGAACGATCTCGGTCATAGGGCGGGTGGCTGGGGTGGAGCCACAGGGTGTGGCCATTTTTGTGGCATAGGCGTCAAGGGGAGCCACGCATGGTAATGCGAGGCTTTGCGTTGATCTCGCCAAAGGGTACCGAAAACGCTTGCGGCGTCGCGGACCTCGCCTTTGGTGTAACAATTTGCCACAAAAGATGGCCACACCCAGCGTTAGAGATCGAGTTCTTTTTGGTCAACGCGTTTGATGTTGGCCCCGCAGGCGTTCAAGCGTTGCTCGATTTTTTCGTAGCCGCGGTCGATGTGATAGACACGCATCACGGTGGTGGTGCC
>WQYP01000245.1 GCA_009781185.1 Phycisphaerales bacterium
AGGGGGGTCGGTGGGCGGGGGTAGATATAGAAGAGAGGGAGCGGGAGCGGAAGGGGGGGGGAAACGGTGGGGAGGGAGGTCGGGGGGGGGGGGGGGGAAACGCAGATCACTGAGAACTCAGCGGGCACACCGGGCATCTGCCGAATCCAAGATTGATTCCATAATTCTCTCCATCTTTTCTTGACGCGGTTACTGTTGATGTGTTAAGCTCCCTCACATGACAAATGTACCTGAAAATAATGGTTCCGAGAAGAGTGGGCGAGGATCGTATCCTTACTACAGTTTTGCCAAGTCGCTCGAAATTGCGGACGCCATCCGCGATCTTGGTGGGAATAAACAGCCCGTTAAACGTAACACCTTGTCTTCCCATTTGGGGCAGGAGGAGAAATCCGCGGGGCTTTCGCAGATGATAGGCGCGGCCAAGTGCTTTGGCCTGATCGATGGACGAAGTGAATACACACTCACCGACATCTCGCGCGAATATTATTATCCGACAGATGATAATCAGAAACGACGCGCTATGCTGTTGCTGATTGCCAACCCCGCCACATTCAAAAAACTGATCGAACGTTTCGATGGTGCGAAACTGCCGACTATTGAAATGCTAGCAAACCTCATGCATCGCGAAATGGATGTTCCGCAGAGCTGGATGGCGCGTATCGCTTCCATGTTTGTCAATTGCTTGAAAGAATCAGGCGTAATCGATGGCACTGGAATCCTTCGTTATGCAGTCGCATTAAATGGCATAGCGACTGGAACTGGCGGCGATGGCGATGATCCTCCACCACCGCCGCCACCGTCACCACCAAATAATCATCAAACTGGCGTGTCTAATGCGTCTGGTCAAATGGGGCGCGGCAACGATGTTAACGTGTGGGTTTTTGGGCCGCCTGGGGCGAGTGTACGAGTTGAAACCAGCCATACCCTCACAATGGATGTATGGAAAAAGTTGGAAAAATACATTCAGGTACTGAAACCTATGGAAGAATCTTGAGTGCAACGCTGAAAGGAGTCGGCATGCTCAGAAGAGTCGAACTCGTCGTCGGCGACCGGATGAAGGCGATGGGGCATTAAATTAAAAAGGAGCATCGATGTATCAGATCGACGCTCCCGAGTCCGGCGGCGCACGCACTGCTTGCGTGCTCGCCTCTCCAATTTTCTCTCACGGGCTTGGAACCGCCCAACGAGAGGCCGCAAGGATTGCGGCGGTAGGAAAACCAACCGTTTACATCCTACCTATTCGCAATCCACGGCGTCAATGGGTTCCGCCAAAAAAGGAGGTCATCATGACCATCCCTTTGAGGGCTCCGCGCCCACGCTCCGGAGTGATTTTCCGGATGTGGATCACGCGGAATGGCCGACGGGTGTACCGCCCAAATGGTAAACCGTGGCCGATCCATGTCCGCTCACGCTGATGTGTGATCACTGGGGATGCGTGGCTTAACCCCACGCATCCTCTTTTTCATCGACCATCCGGTGGCGATGGCATGAGAATGGAGCAAAAGTCTCCTTCACTTCCGCCTGAGCTATTCGAATTACTAATCTTGTCACTCTATTAAGACTGATGTAGCATGAACAAACGATACGCATGGAAGCGAGGCGAAATGAAGTCGGTTGAACTATTTGTTGGCGCGGGAGGCTTGGCGATTGGCACGGCCCGCGCTGGCTTTGAGCACCAAGCCGTTGTTGAGTGGAATCGGAACGCTTGCGACACCCTTCGACGAAATAAGGCGAACGGCGTGGCGCATGTCCGAGATTGGACCATCGTTGAAGGAGACGTGCGGGATTACGATTTCGCCCAACATCGGGGTGAAGCTGACGTGGTTATTGGTGGGCCTCCCTGTCAACCCTTTTCCCTCGGCGGTAAACATCTCGGATGTGACGACCATCGCAACATGTTTCCCGAAGCCGTCCGCGCCGTCCGGGAAATCGCGCCCAAAGCCTTTATGTTCGAGAACGTTAAGGGACTCCTCCGCAAGACCTTTGCCAACTACTATGGCTACATCATTAAACAACTGACCTACCCGACTCTCACGCCGAAAGGCGATGAGGAATGGACGCATCATCTTGATCGCTTGGAGAAACGGATCACAGGTGGACGGTTCGGTGGCTTGAAGTACAACGTCATTTACCAGCTTCTCAACGCCGCCGACTACGGAGTACCCCAGCATCGGCATCGAGTCATCATCGTCGGCATCCGCTCGGACCTTGGCATTGAGTTTAGTTTTCCTCAGCCCACGCATACGGAAGACGCCCTGTTATATCAGCAGTGGGTAACAGGGGAATACTGGGAGCGACACCGAATCAGCAAGAAACACCGGCCCACCATGCCTCCAGCCTTGTCGCGGCGGGTGGCGGAATTGAAGAGTCAATTACCTGTCATGCTCGGTCAGCCATGGCGAACGGTGCAGGATGCCATTGCCGATCTTCCGAAATTAGCCCTTGGTGAAACTTGCACGAAGTTCACCAATCATTTCTTGAACCCCGGCGCGCGATCCTACCACGGCCATAACGGAAGTCCACTACATGAGCCCGCCAAGGCGTTGAAGGCCGGGGACCACGGCGTGCCCGGTGGCGAAAACACTTTGCGATTCGCTGATGGATCAGTGCGATATTTTTCCGTGCGGGAATGTGCCCGCATTCAGACATTTCCCGATGATTGGAGTTTTGAGGGGTCATGGACAGAGAGCATGAGGCAGTTGGGAAATGCCGTGCCGGTGCTATTGGGGGAAACTGTCGCGAAACGGTTGGCGGAAGTCCTGCGACCCGCCGCCACGTTGTCTGACCGGTGGGTCGCAGCCGCCAAGGTTAAACTCGGCGCGAGTGCTTTCGGTAATGCTCGGCGACCAAATCCATAATCTCCTTGGGTGAACATGGGTTGGGTTTATTTCCTGTGCGTGTTGCCCAATCCCGACCGGGATGGAGTGTGTCCCACGGGGAGCGGGTGTTGGCGCGGGTGCCGGGGGCATCACCGTGTTTACCGAAACCGTAACAAATACTCTGGTTCCAGATCGGATGAAAGCGGTGAATTAGGTAATCCTCTGCGGATTTTTGCCAGCCGCTCTGTACCACAAGATACCTGCAATAAAAATCTTCGATACGTAACGTACTGGTGGCTGCCCGGATACTTTTGGCATGTTCCTTGAGACGGGTGCAGAGTTTTGGCCCTTGATCCATGACGGTTTTCGCATCTGGAGTCGGTGGGTCAGCCTTACCGACATAGATCGGAGTTTCTGTGGCCTTGATGGGTTTATAGGCCGCAAAGGCGCCACGATAGTAGATGGCGTAAACGCCGGAACCATAGAACTTCGGAAGTTCGTCAAGTGAATGGCGAGGCTGTTCAATGAGAGTGCGACCGATGAGCTGCCCCACGAACTCGGGATTGGACGGATCGAAAACGAAGTCGGGACGACGAATCGGGTCTAATCGCTCCGCAAATTGTTGTAACTTGGCGATCAGCGTTTCAACTTCACCCCGCAATCGTTTGGCTCGTGAAGTGGTGAGGTCTTCCTTGGCTGGTAGTTTATCCGGTATCGCCTCAAGGAGTAATTGCAGGAGTTTACCTATCTTTTCGATGTTGAGTTGGTTCGTCATAACCGTATGATCGTGGAAGTTTGACGGATAAGCAAATATGGACACTCTCACGCTCCAAGAACGCAGCCGCATCATGGCTTTAGTAAAGTGCAAGGACACCGTGCCGGAACTAATCGTGCGACGACTGGTCCACCGACTCGGCTACCGCTACCGCCTTCATGTTCGAGAGCTGCCGGGGTGCCCAGACTTGGTGTTCCCAGTTCGTCGTAAATCCATTTTCGTAAGCGGTTGTTTCTGGCATCGCCACGCCTGTCCCAATGGGCGGCGAATGCCCAAGTCGCGGGTACATTTTTGGCGGAAGAAATTGGAAGGAAACCAAATCCGTGACCGCCGAAATCTCCGCGCCCTACGGCGGCAAGGGTGGAAGGTACTGGTGGTATGGGAATGCCAAATACGGAATGTGAATAAACTGACTATCAGACTTCGGCGATTCCTTGAGGGATAGAATTTCTCCGTTCTGCATGCCGCCGAGCCTACGCCGCGATGGGATTCGTCGGGGCGTTGGAGGTCATGGTCGCCTTGGGAGCAACCCCTTCGGGTCAATCTGGATCGTCGCTCGGCCGGACTTGTCGAAGAGGTTGCCCTCAAGGGGTTGGCCAATGGCACAAAATTGGGTGAGGTTCGCGACGCTGCAAGCGGGGGCGATGTTGGCGAGGGCGGCTTGGAGGTTGAGGTAGGCGATGGGGTAGAGGCCGAAGGAGATGAGGGTGGCGAGAGCCCAGAAGCCGCCGCGGGCGAGCCAGTTGATGCCTTGGTCGGGGGCGAGGAGGTGGAGGTGTTGGAGGGCGATGGTGAGGGAGCCGAAGGAGCCGAGGAGTTGCTTCATGCCGATGGCGCCGACGAAGGGGGGGAGGACCATGGGTGTGAGGACGAGGGCGGCGAGGAGGGTTTTGCCGGTGAAGTCGTAGCGGGCGGAGATCAGGGCGAGAGGGAAGGCGATGAGGTTGCAGAGGAGGGTGACGGTCAGGCCGAGGGCGAGGGAGGTGAGGAGTTGGGAACGGAAGGTAGCGTCGGAGAGGACGCTGCTGAGCCAGTAGAGAGAGGGGCGGCCTTTGTCGAGGAAGGCGGCGGCGATTTGCTGGATGAGTGGGTAGACCATGAGCAGAGTGAGGACGGCCAGCAGCAACAGCAGAAGAGCGTAGTGGCGGAATTGGCGGAGAGTAAGTTTGGACATGAACGGAATTGTATCAAGTTTCAAGTTGCGAGTTGCGAGTCATGGGGAATGGGGAATGGGTGTGGCCATTTTTTATGGCCAATCAGACGATTGCCCCGGAAAATCAGAGCCGCGACCGTCAGGGAGCGACCAATACTGTCCGGTATTTTTTATTTGATCGTGGTCGGAGATTGGATAGGTAGGGTGACAGGGGTGCAAGGCTGAGCGTTGTGGTTAAAAAGGCGC
>WQYP01000246.1 GCA_009781185.1 Phycisphaerales bacterium
ATTTAGCACGAAAACACGAAGAAACGAAGGAGACGAAGTTTTTTTATTTATTTTTTCTTCGTCTCCTTCGTTTCTTCGTGTCTTCGTGCTTAAGTCGTTTCATGATTTGGTTGCGGCTCTGCCTCGCCGTGTCTGTCTGTGGCTAATTCAGCCGCGCCACCTGCGGACCACTCCCCCCACTCTGTTCCTTCAACGTGAAGACTCGAATCTCCGTCCCGCCCGGCTCGAGCACCAGGATCCGATTTTCCTTATCTGCCGCCACTTCAAACCCATTCAATCCGCCCCCACCACCACCCAGTTCCTTCGGCCCGGCCACCACCGCGTCCAGCTCGCCATTGGGCTTATATATCTTTACCCGTGCCGTACCTTTTTCTGCCGTGATGATTCGGCCATCCGCCATTACCGCCAGGTGACTCGGATTGCAGCATCCGATGAAACTCGACAATCCCGCCCCGGCGTTGCCCCAGAACTTCTGCACTTCGCCATCGCTGTTCCACGTTTCGACACGATGCATTCCCGGATTGTTCACCAGCACTTGCCCATCCGCCGTCAGAGAAACATTCAAAAACGCGCTTGGCAGCACCAGACCATCCTGTCCGCGTGCCTTGTCCCGCTGCCCCAGTTCCCCCTGCACTTTCCCATCCAGATCGCACTTGATCACCATCCGCCGCCCCGCATCGGCGATGAAAACATTCTGTCCCCGCACCGCGAGACCCGTCACCTGCGATTTAGGCCCGAACGTCGCCCACTTTTTCACAAGCTTGCCATCCGCCCCGAAGATCTCCACATGTTTACGGAACCCAACAATCACTGTTCCATCCGCTCCGCCTGCTACGCATGTCGGATATTCCGAAAACTCGATTTCCGAAACCACCACCACCCCTTTCCCGCCATCCGCTCCGAAAATCCGCACTTTCCGATCCCCCGCAATGAGCAGCCGCCCCGCCTCGTCCACCGCCACCGCCTTGGCGTGCTTAAATCCCGTCGCAATCGTTCCCGACTGCGCGTACTTCATCATCGCCGGATCAATCCGGCCCGTGTCGCGATCATCCTGTCTCGGCGAAGGATTCTTCTGCTCGCTCGCATCTTTCAGATGCATAAATACCATTGCCGACCCCAGCGGCACTGCCACCAGCGCCGCGCCAATGCCTACTTTCTTTCCAATTTCACTTTTTTTCGTTCGACTCATGCGTCACCTCATTCCAATCGTTTCATCCTATTATCGCATTTCCCGCAGATTCAAACAGATCATTCTCTTAAAATCCCGCATCAACAACCTGCCCTCCGCCACTGCCAGCGGGCCCCACGCATCATTACCCTCCTCAAACATCGCCCATTGCCCCAATTTCCGATACCCACCCGGCGATGCCTCCACCACCGTCAGCACCCCCGTATCATTCACCACCCAAATCTGTCCCCCACAAATCATGAACGGCCCACTCCCGAACCCCTCACTCCCACTATTCCACACTGGCTTGCCCGTCTCCACATCCAGGCACACCAATGGCCCTTTCTTCGCCATTGTCACACCATACAAATACCCCTTATAGAATATCGGCGTCTGCTGCTCCACACCAAATTCCTCCTCCGTCAACCGATACAGCACCTCCGATTCAACTTTTTTTCCCTCCCCTTCCTTACTCTTTTTCAATCGCATCATCATCGCCCCCGCTTTATACCCCCCGCTAAAGAATATCCGATCCTCCCCAATCGCCACCGGCGATGCCACCGCATATTTTACCTTCCACTCCTGCGTTTCCCAAACCACACCACCCGCCTCATCGACCGCTACTACGCCGTTGCTCCCACAATACACGTACATCTTCTGCCCCAAAAGCGTCATCGGCACAACCGACACGTGCGTCATCTCCCACTTGTGCGGATTCGCCACCTGCCACACGACCTTCCCCGTCGCCAGTTCCACCGCCATCATCAACACTTCCTTACCCCCAGGCGCCAGAATCAGCAAGTCTCCATCTATCAGCGGACACTGACCCGCATACCACTCCGGCACCTTCGTCTGATAGGCCGCCACCTGATCAATCCCCCACTGATATTCGCCCGTCAAAGCATCCACGCACGACACGTGACACTTCGGACCGATCGTCACGACATACTTATCCGTCACCGCCGGCACCGTCCGTGACATCCCGTGATTCCACTTCACCTCCACCGGATACGACCGAGTCCAAATCGCTTTTCCATCCGCCAACGACATGCACCGCAGTACATCCGCCTTCTTTTCCATGTCATAATCCAGCAGATAGACACGTCCCTGATGAATCGCCGCCCCCGCATACCCGTCGCCCACCTTGATTTCCCAGACCTCTGCGGGACCGGCCGCTGACCAGCTTCGCACAGCTTCCGCCTCCGGCGCGATATTGTTAAAATTCACCCCTCGAAACCACGGCCACGATGCCCCCCCCCCTTTCGATAACTCCTCCGGAACCGTCCCTGTCCCGTGTTCTATCTCCCCGCGCAAATCCACCGAAATGTGCTTCACCGCTGGCGGCGTCCCATCCATCCCCGGTACCCGTTCGACAATTTTCGGTACCGCCGGCTCGGAAAGCAACCACATCGCCGCCAGCGCAACACCTCCGACCGCCACTGTCACCGGTATCAGCCTGGCAAACCACGAGGCCGTCATACGAACAACCTCACAGAATACAACTTCATATCCACAAGGGATTAACGTACCTGAATCGCCGTTTTATTCAACTGAAATGCAGAAAATCCATTTTCGCGACCCCCCGGGTGTATGACACTTCAGGCGGATATCTCACTCGTAAAATTCGTTCAATTCGTAAAAGTCGTGGAGAGATTGCTTTATCGTAGCGGCAATCTTACGATTGCGGATCTGATGTTGTTTTGTTTTGTTTCACAAGGACCCCACAATGCCTTTCACCAAGTCTCAGCGTCTCCAGGCTCTTCCGCCTTACCTTTTCATTGAGATCGATAAGAAAAAACGCTCGCTTCTGGCTGCCGGCAAGGACGTCATCAACCTCGGCGTCGGCGATCCCGACCTGCCTACGCACAAGTTCATCATTGATGAGATGGCCAAGGCTATCTACGATCCCAAAAATCATCGCTATCCCTTCGATGAAGGCGTTCCCGCTTTCCGTCAGGCGGCGGCGGCTTTCATGAAGAAACGATTCCATGTCGATGTCAACGCGGACACGCAGATTCTCACGACCATCGGCTCCAAGGACGGCCTCGCCCACCTCCCGCTCGCCATCGTCAACCACGGCGACGTCGTGCTCGTCCCACAACCCGCCTACCCCGTTTACAATACAGGCACTATTTTCTCCGGCGGCCAGCCCTACATCATGCCTCTGCTCGAAAAAAACGACTTCCTCCCCGACTTCGACGCCATTCCTGAAAATATCAAGCAAAAAACCAAGCTTGTCTGGCTGAACTATCCCAATAATCCCACTGCCGCTACTGCTCCGCTTGCCTTTTACCAGAAGGCCATCGCTTTGGCACACAAGTACGGCTGGGTCATCGCCAACGACCTCGCCTACGGCGAAGTCTACTTCGAAGAATCGCCCAAGAGCATTCTCGAAGTCCACGGCGCCATGGATGTCGCCATCGAGTTCCACTCGCTTTCCAAGAGTTTCAACATGACCGGATGGCGTATCGGCTGGGCCACCGGCAACCCCGCCGTCGTCGCCGCGCTCGGACAGGTCAAAGGCAATGTTGACTCGGGGCAATTCAACGCCATCCAGGTCGCCGGCAAAATCGCCCTCGAAAACCACGACCATCCCGACGTGAAAAAGCAGATGGCCATCTACCGCCAACGCCGTGACGCCCTCTATCAAGGCCTCACCGGCATCGGCTGGAAGTACCGCAACCCCAAAGCCGGTTTCTTCTGCTGGGTCAATACACCCAACCACGCCAACTCCATGGACCTCTGCTCACGACTCATCGAGGATGCCTACGTCGTGACCGTCCCTGGCGGCGGTTTCGGACCTGCCGGCGAAGGATACCTCCGCATGGCTCTCACCGTCGACGTCGGTCGCATCCAGGATGCCGTCGGACGAATCGCGAAACTCAAACTGTAATTTGGTAATTGGTTCATCTGGAGATCGGGTGATTTGAGATTGGGTGATTGATGAATGGCGTATCCGCCTACGCGCCAGCGCCAATCACCAGATCACCAACTTACCAGATCACCAAATCCTCAGCCCTGCGGTTCCATTTCCGTCGGCGCCAAGGTCTCCCCGCCGTCCCCAATCTGCCGACTCACGTAACCGGGCTGTTGTGCCCGCTGCGCTTCTGCCTGGAACGCATTGAGAATTTCCTTCTCGATCATCTGCCGGCATTCCGCGTTGATCGGATGCGCCACATCGCAATGCATCTTCACGCGATCGCCACCACTCGTCGACGCCATCCCCGGCAACTGTGATCCGCACTGATTACAGTACCTGGCATGGAGATGGTTTTTGCTCCGGCACTGCGGGCAGGACGCCATGATCTTCCGCGACGGCATCGCCACGAACAGCCCGCTTGGGCCGTTGATGATCTTGATGTCACGGATGACAAAACATCCGTCCATCGTAATGCAGCAGAAACCGCGAAGGCGATCCTGTCCACTGGGGGCTAACTGAATGGCTACGTCGGTAATCTTCATTTACTGCTCCAGAACAAATAAGCACGTAACTTCGATTTGCTGCAACCTGCGATCCGCTGTGCAACCTGATCTATTCTAGCACCAGTGAACCTTTTCGTGTCGGATATTTTCTTATTTTTTTTCATGAGACGCGTAGGAGGCGTTAAGCCCAATACAGTTCAGTTAAGTTAAATAAAGCAAGCCTCTCATTGTCGATAGATCGTTTGTGACGACAAACCTATCGCAACGGAGGCTTGGATGACGCCTA
>WQYP01000247.1 GCA_009781185.1 Phycisphaerales bacterium
AATTTTTGTTTGGGGGTGTGTGGGAGTATAAAAAAAAAGGGTGAGAAATAACTTTCTTTTTTTGTTTTGTGTGGCCTTTTTTTGGCGCCGGGGTGAGAAAAGTTGGGGGGGGAGGGGGGGGGGGGGGGGGGGGGAAGATAGGGAGACGGGGAGAGGGGGAGCACAAGATCACAATCTCCCCCTCTCCCTGTTTCCTTGTCACCCCGTTCCCGTTCCCTCCGGCGGTAGAAAAATGGCCACCCCCATTCCGGGGCGGCTGGGCGTAACGTTTTCTGTGGAGCGGCGTTTATCTTATAGTATTGATGGTCCTGTCAGGAGCGGCTTATGCGGATAATGACAACGGCAAGGGCGGCGACGGTGGTGATCATGCTCACAGCGGGCGCAGCGATCGCGGAGGTCACCGTCTCGTCAATCATCACGATGCAGGACGTGCAGGCGGCTTATGACGCCAAGCAGTGGGCGGAGTGTTTGAAGAAGATTTCGACGATGATGCCGCAGGCGTCGCCGCAGGACAAGATCACGCTGCTCTCGCTGAAGGCGGAATGTTTGCTGGGGCAGAAGTCTGGGTCTCTGGCGGCGGACAATTTCGCGGCGCTGGCGACGATGCACATGAGCAAAACCGCCAAGGATGTCAAGGCCGCGGCAACCGCCAAAGCCACCAGCGAACTGATCCGGGTCTCACAGATGGCCAGCGGGGACTTGGTCTATGTGCCAAAGATTGGGAAGGATCGCACCGCTCTGTCGATCGTGGACCCCGCGGCACGTCAGACAGCGATGAAAGCGTATTTCACGGATCAACAGGTGGCGGCGCAGGATGGCATCAAGGCGTTGGGATCGAACATGTCGATGCAGGCCGTGCTGGATTTCGCGCCCAAACTGATCGAACTGGGAAAAGTGGAGATGGCGGTAACGGGGGACGACAAACAGACGATGACGATGCAAAAAGACCTGGCCCTGAAAATGAAAAATGGGATGGATGCGTATATTTCGAATTCAAGCAAGAGTGTGGACAACATCGCCAGGAGTGCGGCCACGCTGGCGCCCGCGAGAATGAGTGGAGTACAGTCGGGAGGCAATGGGGTGGGCCAGAGAGGACAGAGGATGGTGGTAGGTCCGCAGGTGGCCAAGGGACTCACCGAGCAGGATAAGCAGAAGTTGCAGGAGATGGTGACGGACTTGCAGAAGATTCAGACGGACGCGAAACCGCTGGCATTGACGCTGGGCATGGAAGCCGATTATTACAAGGCGGAGGTCGCTAGCGTAGGGACACTCAGAACGCGAATTGATGCGCTCCTGTCAGGAAAATATAAATAGCCTTGCGATTCCTCGCAAGGCTAGAGGTGCCCTGTATCAAGGTTGCGGATGGGGAACATGATGATGTCGTAAGGGGCTTTATCGGCGGTGAGGTTGGGAGAGGCTTTGATGGCGGGTAGGCCGTCAAATTCAGCGGGGCCGGTGGAGGTGTAGCCAGAGGTGGTCCAGATGTTGTCGTTCATGTGGCCGACGGTGGGGGTTTTGACGTAATCCACATGAACGTCTCCGAAGGCGACGTTTTGGCCATCGCCGCCGTGATTGCCGGAGTTCCAGGTTTGGGGATTGCGTGGCGTGGAGGCGGGGTTGAGGATGCGGGCAGGTTTGCCGGTGCCTTGCTGGGGGGCCATGTCGGAGGCGACGGGGACGGAGGCGTCGGAGGTGTCGGCCCACCATTTGCCCACAGAACCGTCGGCTTTCCAGGGGTAGGCAAAGGAGTAGGAGAGTTGCTTGTCGTTTTGGAAGTTATCGTAGTAGCGGCCGGTGGGATCGAGAATCTGGGCAGGGCCGGTGATGTAAGGGTCGGATTTGCAGATGAGGAGTTTTGGGCTGATGCCTTGGGGGACGAGAATCCAGATGTTTGCGGTAACGCTGCCGGCCTGGGGATAGGGGGCGGTGTAGTAGGAATGGATGACGTCGTTGGCGGTGGTAGCAGTGGCGGCGGCGGTGGGGGAGTTCAGGGCGGGGGAGTAAGGTGCGTAGGTAACGACGGGGAATTGGTCGCTGTTTTGGGCGGCATAGATGGTCATGGAGCTGAGGATGCCGCGGAGATTGGCGGCGCAAGAAGAACGGTCGGCGAGGTCTCTGGGAGAGCCGATGGAGGGCATGCACAGCATGAGGAAACCGAAGAGGCAAGTGCAGGCTCCCAGAATGCCAGCAGCGTAAGTGTAGTTGCGCCCGGTGAGTCGAGTGGAGTGTTTCTTGATACGGTCATCGGCGATGATGGCGAGGATGAGGGCGATCAGGCCGGGGAGGATGAAGACGAACGTGAAGACGCTGACGAGGGAGAGGTAGAAAGCGATGCGTGCGAGGCGGCTGATGCGGGCGGCGGGAGGAGCGTAGTCGAGAATGTTGTCGGGTGGTGGCGGTCGGTCGGTCATGAGGGAACCTCCTGGAGGAGATGGCAATCTGAGCCGCGACCGTAAGGGAGCGACACGTCGGAGTTCACGCCATCCAGTCGCTCCCTGACGGTCGCGGCTCTGATATTGGATGTACGATGAAGGGCCGGATGAGTTCGCAAAAAAAGACCGCGGCGTCCGGTAAGGGACGCCGCGGTGGGATTTTGGGAAGAAACACGCGGAAGCGTGAACTCCGAATTGGGGGGGGGATTTACTTGGCCATGTCTTTGAGGGCCTTGAGGGCGCGAATCTTCACGACGCGGCGAGCGGGTTTGGCCTTGAACATCTGTTCCTGCTTGGTGAAGGGATTGATGCCCTTGCGAGCCGGGACGGCGGGTTTCTGGACCACGATGATCTTCATGAGGCCGGGGACGACGAAAACGCCGGGACCTTTTTTGCCGACGTTCTTCTTGACCTGTTCGGACAGGCACATGAAGACCGACGCGACCTGCTTGCGTGACAGCTCGGTGCAACTGGCAATGTTGGAAAGAATTTCGCTCTTGGTTGCGGCTTTACCTGCCATAATAGACTCCTTCTAAAAGAGTGCGACGACCCCGGTTGGCAACACCAAAGGTCTGAGATTGAGGGGTGGCGTCCCGGCAATCCATCGCCGAGAAATGTGCATCCATCCCTGATGCAGTCATAAAATACGCCGTTTTTCGCGGGTTGCAAGCGAAAAATAGCAAAAAATCGCGATTTTGACGCGATTTTGGGAGATTTTGGCGGAAAAAACGGATTTTTAAGGGATTCGGGAGCGTTTTGAAGAAAAATAACGGGAATTCGCCACAGACAGACACGGGCAGACACGGATGTTAGAGCTTTTTTCACTCGCCCGTAGCGTTTTGGAGCCCCGCATGGCAATGCGGGGCTTTGGCTCTCGCTTCCTGCGCATGTCATCACGCCAAGACCACATGAAAAATGCTCTAAATGACGAAATTCGAATGACGAATGACGAATGGGACCTCTGATTAACCCAGATGAACCACGACGACACGACGGCACGACGTGGAAAATAGGATGAAAACAACTATTTCCCTCAGACGTTTCCATGAAGTAGCCGGTCAGATCCTTGCCCGGGGCGTCTTTCAGGTGATGCAGCGAGCTTTGCAGCAGTATCTTCGCCATCCATGTGCGTCGGCCAGATTCCCCAAGTGCCCAAACGTATGCCGCACGAGTGCCTCCCCCTACGCTTCCACCCCCTCTGCTCCCTCCGGACTTTCCCCCTCCATCTGCTTTTTTCGATTTGCCTCATCCGTTGCTCGTTGCATGTTCAGAGCCCCGCCGTCGACCAGCAATGTCACCTCCCTATCAGACGTCTCAGCGCTTCATTTCCATTTAACAAAACGTCAGTTCGATGTAAGGAGCACCGCGTGGTAACGCGGTGGTTGGCGAGCCAATGCGATTCACACGCATATCAAAATAGGCACGCAAACCACCGTGCTACCGCACGGTGCTCCTCTTACGTCGAACTCATGTTAAAGCTGATGCTTCCCGATCCTTGCCCGCACGTACTCCGCTCTCGCGGCCTTTCGGGCATCGCCTTCCAGCGATTTGCCGACGACTCGCTGCAGATGTGCCGGCTGCGTGTTTAAGAACAGAGAATTGATCGCGGGCAAATCCAGGCCCGTGACGCGATTCATCACCACGCCGAGCCGCAGGTGACTCAGGAAAAAAAGGGTTTCCTCGGTTGAGAGCAATCGGGCATGTTGCAGCACGCCGATGGCTCGGCCGATTTTGTCGTCCAGCGCCAACGGCCGTTCGTTCTCCAACATCTGCCTCGCCGACACTTCCGCCTTGATCATCTGCGGAATAATCACGTCGTTGAACTCGTTGAGAATCTCCTCCTCGCTTCGACCTAACGTCGTCTGGTTGCTGATCTGATAGAAATCGCCGATCGCTTCGGTTCCTTCGCCGTACAAGCCGCGGATGGCCAGTCGCATTTCTTTTGCCGCACGGAAGACTTTTTCGATTTCGCCTGTGAGCTTCAGGGCCGGTAAGTGCAGCATCACGCTTACTCGCAGTCCTGTGCCCAGGTTTGTCGGACAGGCCGTCAGAAAACCGAAGCGCTGCGAATAGGCGTACTCCAGATGCTCCTGGAGCGTATCGTCGAGGTGATCGGCTTCGCCCCAAGCTTCTTTGAGCTGCAATCCCGACCGCAGCACCTGCAGCCGCAGATGGTCCTCTTCGTTGACCATGACGCTCACAGCCTCATCGTTGCTGATCGCCACGCCGCGGGAACCTTCTCCCGCCGCATGCTGTTTCGAGATCAAGTGCCGTTCGACGAGCATTTGCCGATCGATTTCGTCGGTTTTTTCCATATCCACATAAAACGTCGGCCGCCCTCCCCCCCTCTCCTCCCCCCCCCCCCCCCCCCCCCCCACCCCCCCCCCCCCCCCCCCCCCCCCTCCCCCCCCCCC
>WQYP01000248.1 GCA_009781185.1 Phycisphaerales bacterium
AATTTCCTGGCATTTGGCACCCGCTTGCCCAGTCCGAGGATTGCGGCCTCAACCTCTGTTCGCAAGGCAAGGATGCTTTTGAAAGTATCACGCCCTTTCACGGCGGTTTCGGCCACGCCGTTGAGAAAAAAGCGAATCCAATGGATGAGGTCGTTTGAAACTCTCACGCGCATCAACGCATCGTAGTAGCTGGCGCGGTTGCGCTCGAAAAAGTCCGACAAATACAGCGAGGGCTTGGCGAGCAATCCGTTGCTAACCAGATACAGCGGCATCAGCAGGCGGCCGATGCGCCCATTGCCGTCCAGAAACGGATGGACGGTTTCGAATTGGTAGTGACTGATGGCCAGCCTGACCAGATGCGGCACCTGAATGTCGCCGTTGTGCCAGAACCGCTCCAAGTCGCCCATCAATTCCGGCACGCCGTCGGGATGCGGCGGGATGAAAACGGCATCGGCCAGACTCGCCCCGCCAATCCAATTCTGGCTCGTGCGAAATTCGCCCGGCTGCTTGTGCTCGCCGCGCACGCCTTGGAGGAGGATGGCATGAGTGCGCCTCAGCAAGCGATTCGACAAAGGCAAACTTTCCAGTTCCTTGATGGCCGTATTCACCGCATCGACGTAGTTGCGCACCTCGCGCCAGTCATCGCGCTTCTCCGGCTTGATCTGCTCAATGGGCATTAACGCCTCGTCCATGCCGGTTTGCGTGCCCTCGATCCGGCTCGAAGTTTGCGCCTCCTTGACAACGTGCATGTGGATGAACAGGTCAACGTCGGGAACAATCAGAGAAAACGCGTTCAATTCGCCCAGCGCACGGTTGGCCGATTCCAGAAGCGTGTTGATAGCGGGGTCTTCCCAAGTCCACTCTTGGTTGATAGAGACAGGTTCAGAGCTTCTTGTATTAGTAGCGTTGAAGCCAGTTTCCGGCGTTGAAGTTTTCAAATTTCATGAGGCTGTGTTCTCTGGTTGCGTAGCGTGAGTCAAATCGTTCAATGTCTGTGGAGTTCCTGGAGAAATTGTGCCAATCGCATCGAACAGCTTCACTTGATAATCGCTGACCCCAACTTTGAACTCAAGATTTCCATCCGAACCAGTCACCGAATACATATGCCGAGGGCGCCTATCGGCTCGTATCCATTTGGTAGTCTCTTGTTGAGGATTAAGAATCCGAGCAACTTCTTCGTGGCTTAGGCAAACGATGCCGTCATCGTTACATACAAGCATCGCGAATAACTTATCCAATGACCTTCTCATCGTCAGCATCTGTTGTAAATGATCTGGCTGAAAAGAAAAGCGCCAAGGTGTCAGACGCTTATTACAATGTTTCACATAGAGACCAATTGAATGATTCAAAATGTAGCCTGCATTAAAATCACCAGAAAAGCGTTCCAAGCTGACCGCCTTGTTAGTCGAGTGCAGTATTTCCGCAAGGACGACGCCATGAAAAAACTCAAATTCCCTAAGCATTCTTTTTTGGGGTTTTTAAAAATCTGATGTTACCCTCATATTTATAAAATATGCGAGCATCTCCTTGCGCATTATGGAGAATAAAGAGGTGATGGATTGCGTCAGGAAACCTTGCTGCCTCCAACTGCGGCACACCAATAAATCCCTTCACGCGGGTGATAGTAGCTTTGTTCATCTCACCGGCCTTCTCTTCGTAGCCGTCTATGGAACGCGCAGCATGGACAGCTATCGACCCATCTCCCGATGGGCAGAAACTCTCAATGTAGCTCAAAAGATAATTGGGAAGCGCCGCGTTCCCGATAAGCTCGGCGATAGCCTTGAGCTGTTGTAAGGGTGGAACTGATTTTTTAAGCAAATCGTCGATGACGGTTTTGTTGTTATAGTAATTGAATATTTCAAAACTCATTTCTCCTCTGTCTATAATTACTGTCGCCTTATCGATGCTTGATGCGGAAACAGCCGCAATACGCTCTCCGTCGAGCCATACAGGGGACTGCATGTTTTGCTTGCGCGATTCCAAAGAAAGACGATGGAAAATAAAACACTTCTGCCAATCAAGGTATAGTGTCTTTGGTATCGTGAGATCGAAATGCTTTAGATAGTCACCTCTCGAACCAAACATCCGAGCACGTTGAATATACGTATCCTGTTGCAATTTTTGTTTAACATCCCGCGTAAAAAACATCGAAAGTAGATTATTGAATGTCACGCCGCGCGAAACGATATTACCCCCAATGATGATGGTGAACGGTGCGGCTGGCTCTGTTGCTGTCCTGTTGTCCGCAGCGTTTGCTTCCTTATCGCTATTCATTACAACGATGTTGTTTCTAGCGCAATTTGACATTACATAGCGTGTGATGGCCTCGGCACAACCTGGGTAGTGCTTATTAGCAATCTCCCAAATCTGCTTTATGTAATTTTCGTGATATTTATTATTTTCGTCTCGAAGAGCTTCGAAAGTCTTGATGGCAGCAGAACGATCCACCGAATGGTCAGCTTTTTTACCACTGGTATGAACGAGAATCGAATAGTTTTTTTCTTTCCCATTAACTTGGGTATTGAGGTAGCCAACAGTCACAGCAAATCTAAAAATAGCCTCTCGAAGATATTTCGGATCGTCGCCATGGTCTGGCAGGAAGGTGAGCCGGTATTGTGCGGTTTCAGTCTGAATCGGAAAAAATATATCCTGCCCTGTGTAGTTGGAGTGTGGAGGGAAGTCGATCCAATGCTCGTTCAAAGTATCATGTGTCCGGTTGAGGTCTAGTCGCGCTGGTGTCGCCGTAACACCAATGTATGTGCCCTCTTTCCCGATAAGCTCGCAGGTGAGATCGTTAATTTTGCTCTTTTCCTTCCGGTTGATCTTGGAGTTCGGAGTCGCGTAGTCTGCCTCGTCATCAATCACCACACGCTTTGGAGAGTGCCCCTTTATTTTATCGATGAGCTTTCGCAAATCCTTCGTGTTTTTCTTGCAAAAGATCACCCATTGAAAATTACCTATTGTCACGTCGGGTGACAGAATTTCGCTGAACTTTTTTGGCGTTGGCGATAAACCGGATCGTTGAAAGCGCTCAAGATTCTGGCCAAGCAATTGGACGCTGTCATTGAGGAGCACGATAACTATGTGCGTTCCTTCGTCTAGGAGCTTGGCGGTAAGTGCAATCATCATCTCCGTTTTTCCGCTCTGTGGCTCACCATAAATTACAAATGACTTTCGGCTTTCGTTTATGTTGGCGATGGCACCGCTTACCACGCTTTTAATATGTGTCACTTCTCGGCTGCCAGAGACAAGCTCCACTAGTCGCCGTTCGTATCGGTTATTGTTACCAGTTTCCTTTTTGAGTTCGGATAGATTAAACATAAAGATAGTTGTTATTGTTTATTACGAGATTTTATGAATGTCAAAATAACCTCCTCACGCATGCGCTTTTGAAGGCGTTTGCCTGCGCTTGAAGCGGTGGGTGGAGGCAAATAGCGCCGATTTTCCGGTATCGGACGCCGGCGTGTGTTTTGGAGCTTCAGTCCGGTTTCTTCCCCAAGTAGCTTTATGCCTTGGGAATTCTTTACGAACACGTCCCGAATGTTGCAATCGCCAACGACAATAACTGCCTTCCCTCTCGGTTTGAGGACACGGTGTATCTCCGTGAGAATCGCTCGCGTATCTTTGACATAGCGACGAAGCATACCTGCGTTTGAAGCGGATAGCGAAGGAATGTCACACATCTTCTTCATGACTTTTTCGATCGAGTCGTCATCCGCCTTCGTGCCAACTGCACTCCCAATGTTCTTTGACCGGAGGTTGCGAAGTTCAGAAACGCTATAACCCATCCAAACAAGGGACAGTTTGTGCCCTCGTAGATAATCAATCGCATTTAGATAGGGCGGTGAGGTTATGACTACATCCACAGTGTCTCTTCTTAGCGGTAAATCCCGTGCATCTGCCTTCTGGATAATAGCTGGTGGCTGATTCGACATTCCTTTCAAGAATGGCGCAGACTTGAGCAATTGGGTCACTGCTCGCGGAAAATGGTCGAATGCTTGAATCGGCGCTTTCTCATATTTCTTGTGAGGTCTGCTATGTGAAACATCCATTGCCAGCGAAACCCCCAACTTCTTGGTGATTATCATGCGAGAAAACGCACACCACATAATGTTTCGGACAGCTTTCTCTCGGATCCGTGAAATGGATATCGAGAGCGCGGTGAGTTGCACACGATTCGTCTGGTCAAACCAATATCGAATAAAGTCACGCGTCTCATTATCCGCTGTTTCGGGATAATGACTACCAACGACTCGGCGAGCCTGCGTCAGTATCTCAGCAGCTTTTGCCTCCAGTTTTTCCGGTTCAACGGTGGTTGTCCAAACGCTGGAAAGTAAAACGGCCATCGGATCACTATCAAAACCAATGGCGTTATGCCCCTTCATCCTTGCAGTAACCAAAGTCGTTCCTGAGCCAGCCATAGGGTCTAGTATCCGTAATGGTGAAGACCTGTGAGGTAGTTCATTCCAGACTACCTCCGGTGCCATGCGGGCGGGAAAAGGGTGAATTGGGCGAATGTTTCTCACTGTGATAAACTTTAATATTCTATTGGCCTGAAGCTAGCTGAATGTTTCCTGTAACAGTATCGGAGATTAGGGCGGTGCGATGTTCTTGCAGGAAGGAGATTGCTCGCTCAGCTTCGGCTGTCAAGGTGCCATGAGTGATGGTTTCGGCGTTGTATGATGCGCGCCAATCTCGCGACCGTCGCGGCCTTGGCGCGGCGCGCAAGCGCGTGTTCCCAAATGCGCACGACCCGCCAGCCTTTGGCGCGCAATGTCCGTGTCACTTGGCGGTCACGCTGTTGGTTGCGCTGGATTTTCGCGTCCCAGTATTTTTGCCGCGAT
>WQYP01000249.1 GCA_009781185.1 Phycisphaerales bacterium
TCCATGACCTCCCAGTGACGTTTTTCGTCGTGCTTGCCGCTCCATGCGACAACATCCGTGACACGACCTTCCCCCTATCGACAAACCGGAATCACGAGCTTGTGCAATTCCAGCGCTGTCGTAATAAGCACAAGGCGACATGGCCTTCAAAACCATCGCCGACCGTCTTGCCGCAGAAGGCCACATCTACCGCCCCAGCGAGCCAAAGTTCCCACTCAAAACAATCTCTTACATCCTCAACAACCCCGTCTACCTCGGCAACGTCGTCTGGCGCAACAAAACCTACCCCGGCAAACACCAACCCCTGATCGACCCCGAACTCTTCCAGCAATGCCAAGACATCATCAAAGGCCGCAACCGCCGCATCGGAAAATCCGACCTCGAACTCGCCGGTGGTCTCATCCGCTGCTCCCACTGCGGCCAATCCATCAGCGGCGAAAAACACACACAAACTCGCTCCGATGGCAGCACCGTCCACCACATCTACTACCGCTGTGCCAACAACTACCCCAGCCCTGACCACCCCAAAGTCCGCTGGCGCAAAGCCGAACTTGAACAAGCCATCGCCGCCGAACTCGCCAAGCTCCGCATCAAATCCGACGACATGCGTACCCTCGTCCGCAGCACAATGGCGGACGCCTTCGCCGACATCGGCACCCAACAACGCAAACAATCCCAATCCCTCACCAAACGCCAATCCGAACTCAAGGGCATGCAAGACCGCCTCCTCAACGCCTACCTCGCCAACACCATCGACGAGTCCATCTTCGCCACCAAATCCGAAAACCTCAAAACCGAACAAACTCAAGTTGATCGCCACCTCGCCCAGGTCCATCTGATCGACCCCTCACGCGGAGCCGCCGCCCTCGCCATCTTCGATTGGTCTCAAAACGTCGCCGAGAATTGGCTCTGTTCAAATAAATCAACCCGACGCGAAATCCTTGATACGCTTTGTGTGAACAAGCAATTAAACGACGTAAGTCTTTGTCTCGAAATGAGATCACCCTTCCGCGAACTCGCCCAACGCCCATTTTTCGACAATCCCCACCATATCGAGACATCGAGTTGAATTCCCCACTCGGTCATCCGATTCAGACACACAGCCTTCATTTTGGGATAGCGCTCGCAGTTGAGTGTGTCGCTTCGCCTCGCCAGATGCGAATCTCGCGGCTCCCTAGCGTACATTACCACGGGCAAGGACGTGTTGCCTTTGACGACCCATGCGCCATAGGGGGTGGTCACGATTGGGCCGTCGGCGGCGCTCATCAAATAGGAGGCGTCGTAGTAGCCGTCGCGGGTGAAGGTCAGGTCCAGTGTGGCGCCACGTTCGCTGCCCCGGTATTCGCGGTCAATGACGCGGAGCTTGCGTTCGTCGGTATCCGCTCCGTCTTGGATGGGTGTCCAGAAACGGTGCCGCAGGGTTTGCGTCAGCAGCACGCCGTTGAGCGGGTTGCCGTCCTGATCGACCACGGGCCCTTGCAGCGAGAAGTTCATGTTCGAAGCGACGGCGGCTGGGCCGGAGATGGGGGCGGTGATGATGCCGCAGGCGGTAATGAGGGGGGCCGTGAGCAACAGCACTGCGGCACAAACTGTGGAAATCCACCATCGCCTCCGCATAGGTATTTTCTTCAAGGAACGATTCGCGACGCCGCGAGCGGTTTTGATGACCTTCCACGAAATCAACGTCGGGTCTTCCGGAACGACCAGCGGCATGCAAGCATGCCGGCTAAATAGACCAAGGCACGCTCGGCTTATTTTGCGCGGGCGGCTTTGACGATGTCGGTGAACTGTTTGGCGGTGGCGGTGATGGCGGACCAGTCGGCTTTGGCGAGAGCTTCCTTGCCGACGAGGGCGGAGCCCGCGCCGACGCAAACGGCGCCGGCTTTAATCCAGTCGGCGGTGGTTTTGAGGTCGACGCCGCCGGTGGGGGTGAGTTTCAGGAAGGGCATGGGGGCGAGGATATCCTTGAAGTAGCCGGGGCCGAGGGTGGTGGCGGGAAAGACTTTGACGATATCGGCGCCGGCGGCCCAGGCGTTGAGAATCTCGGTCGGGGTGTAGGCGCCGGGGACGCAGACTTTGCCGAGGCGCTTGGTGACTTCGATCACGCGGGTATCGGTGGTCGGCGAGAAGACGAACTCGGCGCCTGCATGGATGGCGTCGGCGGCAGTGCCGGCGTCGAGGACGGTGCCTACGCCGACGACGACTTTATCGCCGAAGGCGTCGACGAGTTTCTCGATGCCGCTGATGGCTTTGGGTGTGGACATGGTGACTTCGATGCCGATGACGCCGCCTTCCAGCAGGCTCCTGGCGATGTCCTGGAGTTGACTGGCCGACTGGGCGCGAATGACGGCGACGACGCCGCAGTCACTGAGACGTTGAAGTGCGATTTCTTTCTTCATGAAAAGCTCCTGTGTGAGAAAGTCAGATCAAGCAGGATACGGCCTGAGCGGTGAGGGGACAAGGTGAGGTGCATCACGTTTTCGGGGGAATCAACCACAGAGGTACGGAGGACACAGAGACGCACAGAGATTACGATGGGAGGAGGAGAGGGGGGAGATTTGAGGAGAAAACCATGCTCGTCCCTCAGAAAAAAATCATGAGTGTCGTGATCGCGTTGTTGCTGACCATCGTGGTAGGCTCGTCCCGAGGAGACGTCCCCTCCACTTCCTCCAGTGACACCCCCGCAGCCTGGGTGAAGGCACATGGTGAGAATGTCAAGAATGTCAATGCGAAAATAGACCAAGACGGTGAAACTTTAATGCATCTTGCCGCCCAGGAAGGACGCGTGGATGTGCTTGCCGTGCTGAAGGAGCAGGGCGCGAATATCAACGCCAGGGACAGGAATGACTGGACGCCCATGCATTCGGCGGCCAAGTATGGTCGCGTGGATACCCTGAAATGGTTGAGAGAACAAGGCGAGGATGTCAACGCCAAAACCACCAGGGATGGCTTTACGCCCATGCATCTGGCGGCTTCTGGAGGCCACCTCGATGCCATGAAGTACTTGAAAGAACAAGGCGCGGATGTCAACGCCCGATGTACGAGGGACATAGCGAGGAGAATGTCCAACACGATGGCGGAGGCAACCTCCCAGCATTATGGTGGCCAGACGCCCATGCATTTTGCGGCTGAAGGAGGTCATGTCGATGTCATGGAATGGCTAAAAGAACAAGGCGCGGATGTGAACACCAAGGACGATGGTGGCGAAACGCCTATGCAGCGGGCGGCTTGGGGAGGTCATATTGCTGCCATGAGATGGCTGAAGGAACAAGGCGTGGCAGTAAACGACAAGAGCAGGCTTGACGACCTCCTGTATTCGGCGGCTGGAACGGGGCGAGTTGATGACATGAAGTGGCTGAAAGAACAAGGCGCAGATGTCAACGCCAAGAGCATGTTTGGCTTGACGCCCATGTATTCGGCGGCTGGGAAAGGGCACCTCGATGCCATGAAATGGTTGAGAGAACAAGGCGCGGATATCAACGTCAAGACCGAGAATGGCTGGACGCCCATGCATGCGGCGGCTGGGGAAGGTCGCCTCGAAGCCATGAAATACTTGAAAGAACAAGGCGCGAATGTAAAAGCCAAGGCCAAGAATGGCTGGACGCCTATGCATTTGGCGGCTGCGGGAGGTTACGTCGATGCCATGAAGTGGTTGAAAGAACAAGGTGCGGATATCAACGCCAAAGACAAGGATGGCAAGACGCCATTATCTGTCGCATACTCTGACAAAGCGAAGGAATGGCTACGCGCTAATGGAGCAAAATAGTCCGTTGCCAGGGCAATCCGAAACGCAACTGTGGGGAGCACCGCATGGGAATGCGGTGGTTTGCGTGGACCGTGCCAAACCACCGCGTTACCACGCGCTCATCCTTATACACATCTCCGTTTGCGAAAGCCCACCCGCTTTTCCACTCCTTTCCCCCTCTTTTCCTGCAAAATAACCTCTATATCCATTCTTAATTGATATATGTACATATATCAATTAAAAATGGATATGGCGTTATTATGGCAGAAATAGGGGTGGGAGAAGAACAGTACCTTCGCAAACGGAGATGTGTATAAGGGTGAGCGTTACCACGCGGTGCTCCCTGTCACCTCGTCACCCCTTCACCTTGTCACCTTGTCGCCTCATTCGCCAACGGCCTCAACGTCCCTGCCTTCTCGTCCAGGCAATACTTGAACGAAACCTCTTTCCCCTCCGGCACCGTCAACTCCGTGACCACTTCGCGTCCGTCCGGCAGTTTTACTGTCAGGCGATAGGTTCCGTGGAATGCTCGTGTTGCGATCATGCCGTCCAGCGGTAACTGCGTCTCTACGTGCGTGTGCCATTTGCGATGCAGGAGTTCTTCGAGGCGAAGCCACGCGGGACGCGGATTGTCCTGCTTGTCCACCAACCCGCCCGACGCTCCCCAGCCTTCCGGGCCGATGCCCCAGAGGTTCACCATCTCCACATCCGGATGCGAAAAGCAGACCGTCAAGAACCGCTCAAAATATTCCGCCTGCAACTCCGGCGTCCACTTGCCCTTCCGCACATTGCCGACCACATCCGACCCCAACGGCACAAGCACTTCCGATACGTGCACCTTTACGCCCTCTTTTGCGTACCGATCGAAGACTTCGTACATGGTTCGCGGGTCCGCCCAGAGTCCCGACGGCGCATGGCCGTGAATCGAGTAAAAGTCCGGCTGCACGCCCTGCTTCTTCAGCCACAAGAGTTGGTCGAAGTTCTGGTACATGGTTGCCTCCCGCGCCTTGGGATCACGATGTCCCGACCAGAACTTCACGCA
>WQYP01000250.1 GCA_009781185.1 Phycisphaerales bacterium
GCCGCGACCGTCAGGGAGCGATCCGTGCGACAATGCGGAAATAACGCCTGTCGCTCCCTGACGGTCGCGGCTCTGATTTTCCGGGGCAATCGTCTGATTGGCCATAAAAAATGGCCACACCCTGTTCGACCGTAGCGATCCGTTATACTTTGACGCCGTCGGCGGCGACGGCGACGCCTTGCACCATGTCGCTTTTGATGTATTTTTTGAAGTCGTCGGGGAATTTTTGCAGGATGGTTTTGATGACCCAGTTGGTGCCGTCGGCGAGGCCGCAGATGGTGGTACCGGGCATGGCGCCCTGGGCGAGGGCGAGTTCCATGAGCATGTCGAGGTCGCTTGGGCGGCCGCGGCCGTCGAGAATGCGGGTGAGCATTTTGTACATCCATGCAGCCCCTTCGCGGCAGGGCGTGCATTGCCCGCAGGATTCGTGAGAGAAAAAACGAATGCAGTTGCGAGCGACCCTGACCATGTCGGTGGTGTCGTTCATGACGGTGACGCAGGCGGTGCCCAGGCCCAGGACGTTGTGGGTTTTGCCGATGTCGAAATCGAGCGGGGCGTCGTATTGATCGGGGCCCAGCACACCCATCGAAATGCCACCATGGAAGGCGGATTTATATCTACCTTGGACACCGCGGCCGTATTTTTCGATGAGTTTGCTCATGGGGATGCCGAGTTCGTCTTCGTAACAGCCGGGTTTGTTGACGTGGCCGGAGAGGCCCATGAGCTTGGGCCCGGAACTGGTAGCGGTGCCCATCGCTTTGAAGGCCTGCGCACCGTTCTCAATGATATAAGGAAGACAGGCAAGCGTCTCAACGTTGTTAATGATGGTGGGTTTTGCGAAAGCGCCGGCAACGGCGGGGAACGGCGGCTTGATGCGTGGCCAGCCGCGTTTGCCTTCGAGCGATTCGAGCAGGCCGGTCTCTTCGCCGCAGATGTAAGCGCCGGCGCCGCGATGGATATAGCAGTGGTGAACAATGTCGGCGCCCGGGTGCTTCACGCCGAAGATGCCGTGGTCGTAGGCTTCCTTGACGGCCTCTTCGAGGATTTTGGTTTCGTAATGGTATTCGCCTCGGATGAAGATATAAGAGGTGGTAATAGCGTTAGCGAAGGCAGCAATAGCGATGCCTTCGAGAATGACGTGAGGATCGTAGTCGCAGAGGTAGCGGTCTTTGAAAGTAGCCGGTTCAGATTCGTCGAAATTAACGGCAAGATAGCGGGGATGTATGTCTTTTGGAAGAAATGTCCACTTAACACCGCAGGGGAATCCTGCACCACCGCGTCCACGAAGCCCGGAGTCTTTGACAAGATTCACGATGCCGACGGGCGGCATGGTGAGGGCTTTTCTGTAAGCCGCGTATCCGCCGGTGGCGACGTAGTCATCGTACTTGTAGAGCTTCCGTTGAGAAGCATCGTCGGGGATTCGTTTGAGAAGAACAGGGGCGTTGAACGCCATGGATACCTCGATTCACTCGCTTGGGGCGGTTGTCGGAACGCTGGGACTTGTGGCGGTGGTTGCAGCAGGACTCGGCTGGCCGCTCAATTCCACCCTGTTCATGCTCTCCTCATCCCAGACAGTGGGACTCGTGGAGACGGTTGGAGAGGGGTTGAGAGCGGGAGTACCGGCGGGAGTCGCCATTTTGACGTACATCGTCGTCCGTCCCACCTGCCTAAGCATGGCGAGCGAGAACAAGAGGGTAAACACCAAAATGATGCCGAATACGGTGCCGAGTAAGAAGGGGAGAATCGCATTTTTTCGCCGCTCGGGTGTTGCGTAGGAGAGTATTCTGCCGGCGGGGTCGTGGTCAGGCATGGGTTACTCCGTAGTTAGCTTTTTGAGCGTTTCGCAGAAGGATTCGGGGGTGAGGTTGCCGTGGGGTTGGCCGTTGATGAGGGCGGCGGGGGCTTGTTCGCAAAGGCCGAGACATTCGATTTCGTATAGGGAGATCAGGCCGTCGTCGGTGGTTTCGGCAGGGTCGATGCCGAAGATTTCTTTGATTTTGGCGAGGATCTTGTCGTGGCCGCGGAGTTCGCAGGCGATGGAACGACAGACGTTGACGACGTATTTGCCGGAAAGCTCGAAACGGAACTCTTCGTAAAAAGTGGCGGCGTCCAAGACTTCGGCGTGAGTCATTTCGAGCAGTTTCGCGGCTTCGCCGATGACCTCAGGAGCAATGTAACCGTACTCATGCATCACGAGATGGAAGAGCGGCAGAAGAGCGGCACGCTTACTGGGATAACGCGGAAAATATTTTTCGATGATTTCTTTGCGAATCGCTTCGGTGATGTTAGCCCCCGGCTCTGCCGGGGGTTCGCCCGATGGAGCCAGAGATTGACCGCGGGACGACCCCCCGGCAGAGCCGGGGGCTAACGGTTGTTGGCGATTTTGAGCGATCCATGCCATTGTTGATCCTTATGTTTTGCACGCCAAAGCGTGAACTCCGAGCGTGAACTCCGGGTTAACGGTCTAATTCTGCCGCGATGATGTTGAGCGAGCCGAGCACCGCGACGACGTCGGAGATCATGTGGCCTTCGACCATCTTGGGAAGAATGCTCATATGAATGAATGACGGCGGACGGGTGCGGGCTCGCCAGGGGACAGGGCTGCCGTCGCTGACGAGGTAGTAGCCGAGTTCGCCGTTGGCGGTTTCGCAGCAGCCGTAGACTTCGCCGCGGGGCGGTTGGAAGCCGCGGTTGGTCATGATCAGTTCGAAGTGTTGGATGAGGCCTTCGATGGAGCCGTAGGTCTGGGACTTCGGCGGGAGAATGTTTTTGGAAATCTGAGCCGCGACCGTAAGGGAGCGACCGTGCGGCAAGACAGGTACGGCGCCTGTCGCTCCCTCACGGTCGCGGCTCTGATCGTCAGCGTTAATCGGCCCGGCAGGGATGTTGTCGATGAGTTGTTTGATGATGAATATAGACTGCTTCATTTCTTCGAGACGGACGAGGTAGCGGGCGTAGCAGTCGCCGGTTTTCATGATGGGCACTTTGAAGTCGATGGCCTTGGCGCCCTTATCGTCCCAGTTGTCCTGGAAACAGAGGTAAGGATCGTCCTTGCGGATATCACGTAGAACGCCAGCAGCGCGAGCGACCGGGCCGGAAATGCTCCAGTTGATCGCTTCTTCAGCGGTGATGGCACCAATGCCTTTCGTGCGATCGATGAAAATGCGATTGCGATTCAACAGGATTTCCAAATCTTCAATCGCTCTGGGCAAATTGTCGTTGATGAAGGTTTTGACCAGCGTTTTGAAGATCTGATCGTCGATCTCCTTCATGACGCCGCCGAGGCGGAAGTAGGAGGGGTGGTAGCGTGAGCCGGAGACGTACTCGGTGATGTCATTGATGGCTTCGCGTTCGTTGAAGCCGAAGAGGAAAGCGGAGAGTGCTCCGAGGTCCATCGCGGCGGCCCCGACGCACAGGAGGTGATTTTGAATGCGTCCCAGTTCGCCGAGGATGGTCCGCAGAACTTTGCATCGCGGCGTAATCTCGACGCCGAAAAGAGTCTCAGCCGCACGAAACCACGCGATCTCATTGGCGATCGGCGAAATGTAATCCATGCGATCCACAATGGTCGCATACTGGTTGTAGTTCAGGACCTCCGCATTTTTTTCGAAGCCCGAGTGCAGGTAGCCGATGATGGGGACGCAGCGCACGACGCGTTCGCCGTCGAGTTCGAGCACGAGTCGGATGGTGGTGTGGGTGGCGGGATGCTGGGGGCCGAAGTTGAGCGTCCAGAGATTTTTGCTTGGATCGCTCGACAAGTTGGGCGTCGCTAACGGGTCGTCCCAAAGAGACTGCTTCATCCCTCCCCCTCCTTTTTCCATTGAGTAAGCCATTGACAGCTCCGCATTTTCCGACACGGCCCGAGATGATTCATCATACCGCGGTGGGGAGCGGTCTCAAGCAACGCTCCACGCCATTCTGCCGCGAGGCTGTCGAATGTACTTCGCCCTGTAGTTAGCCGCGTGGGCTTGCCCCGCGCTTGAACGTTCCTAATTTAATTCTGGGTTGATATGTTTTTGTCGCGTGGCCGGCGTAAGGCCGCGACCGTATTGACATCTGCGATGGCTTCCAGATCGCTCGATGCAAAGCCGGCATCCCGTAAAACCGAGAGAATAAACTCCGTCTTCCCGGCAATATAGCCGTCGATGTCGTTGGAAAAACGTAAGGCGAGTTCTTTCTTTAACCGGCCGTAGGCCGCGGCAAGGTCCCGATTCGCTCTCAAACGATCCCGCAGCACGAGATGATTCTGAATAGCAACAGCCGAGCGAACACCTGCGTAAAGATGGCAGTACGGCCGACCAACAGGTAGTGAAAAAACTTCCCGTCCCGGCACACCGAGATCGCCTCGATGATGATACCCGTTTGCTCCCAGACGTTGAATGACCAACCCGAGCCGATCCGGATCCGCGGCAATGATGGTCACATCGATAATCGGTTTCGCCGCCAATCCCGGCACGGAAGTGCTGCCGACATGCTCCATGGTCTCCGCGATGTCCTCAATGGCCGGCCAAATCTGCGAGCGCAATTGCTCATACACCTTTGGCCATTGGCTGTCGTAATCGACCACGACGATCGGCATCGCCCAAACCCTGAACATCACAACAAAACGTGATTATACATCTCCCGGGAAAATGGGTAGGCCCAATGTCGAAAAAAATAAAAAACACTTGCTTTTTCTGAAATTCGTGGCACATTGAAGTTACGGTGTATCGCCGCGCGGCGGTGGTGTGCCGATACTTCTGGGTAAAGGCAGCGTAAGCTTCGTCATGACA
>WQYP01000251.1 GCA_009781185.1 Phycisphaerales bacterium
ACGACCCGACCCCGCAGCACGTTTTACTACAAATGGATGATCAACACCGGCTACTCCACAAGGCTACTCCACAAGGCTACTCCACAAATTGTTGTATCAATAAAAATCCGGGGGGCCCATTGTAGAAGTCAGGACAACCACTGGCAGTTGCTGTTGCGCCGTGCGGTGCAGCGCGGTGATGAGGGCCGCGAGTTCTTTTTCTTTAACATATTGTAATTCATCGACAAAGATGGCAAGTGCGGTTCCCGCTTCTTTCGCGGCCTCTCCCGCTGTCGCCAGAAGTGCCTACAGGTCGTGCTCCAAATCGCCACTGTCAGCGAGGCCAGGCTCGGGGGCAACATCAATCCCCACCTCAATATCCTGATAGGTCACCTTGAGTTTGACAAATCCCGCCAAGGCTCGGAGCCCTCGTTAGGCAAAATTTTTGACCTGTTCAATTCGTGAGAGTCTTAGCAGGGCCTGTCTTAACTCAGGAGCAAGCATCGCCGGCAGAGACCGCTTCTCGGGAGCTTCGATTCGCAACGTGTGGATTCCCGTCTTTTCCGCGTCATTTCGCATGCGATCCAGGAGAACGGTTTTGCCGACTCCTCGAAGGCCAATCATGAGCATGCTCTTGCTGGACAATCCCCGGCGTATGCGTTCCAGAACCACGCGCACTTTCTCGCGAAGCTCGTCTCGGCCCGCAAGCTCTGGAGGAGGGGCACCAGCTCCCGGCGAAAATGGATTCGTGATCGGGTCCATGAGCGCATTGTAGGGAAATAAGCCAATTTATCAAGAAAGCATAAACTCTCCCCTCCTCAGGTTTCCTTCACGCTATTGACCCAGGCGGCGATTCGCATATAGTTGTTGCATGCAATTATTGCTTTCGACAAGCAGAGCCAGGGGGGGAGGGGTACTGGCGGCGTGTGCCCATGAGGTGCTCGACACGGTTCCGCCGGTGATTTGGTTCATACGCAAACAGATGCGGGAGCGTCGCCGGGGCCTTTCGTTGCCGCAGTTTCGGACACTCGCAACGGTGGATCAGCAGCCAGCGGTGAGCTTATCCGTGCTGGCGGATCACCTGGGCTCCTCGCTGCCGACCGCCTCTCGCATTGTCGAAGGCTTGGTCAAAAAAGGCCTCTTGACGCGGAAGGGCTGCGATCAGGACCGGCGGCAGTGTGCCTTGGGAATCACGGCTTCGGGCAAAGCCGTGCTGCTGACCGCATGGCGTCACACCCACGCGGAGATGGGAAAACTGTTGATCGGGATATCGGCGGCGGAGCGTGAAACGGTTTCCGCGGCCATGAAAATTCTAAGTGGATTATTCGGTTCCGCCGGTCTTCCGGAAATGTCCGGAGAATGGCGAAGGGCGGGCGTGGTGGCAGGGGGACGCCGGATGACCAGTGCTGGGGGCGGCAAGCAAGGCAGCACTCGCGGACGCCGACGCTGGCGGCCCCGAACGGCGGCAATATCAGTTAACAAGTTCTCTGAGGTGTAGTCCATGTGGATTGTTCGATTGGCTTTACGCAGGCCGTACACGTTCCTGGTGGCGGCAATGCTCGTTACCCTCCTCTGGGGATACGTCTTTTTCTTCAAAATGTCCACCGACATCTTCCCCAACATCGACATCCCCGTCGCGTCGGTCATTTTCAATTATACAGGCATGTCCGCGGCCGATATGGATGGCCGCATCGCCACCCCCTTTGAACGCTTCGTCGGCACCACCGTCAACGACATCCAGCGGATCGAAAGCCAGTCCCTCAACGGCCTGGCGATCGTCAAAATCTACTTCCAGCCCACCGCCAAAATCGAAATGGGCATCGCCCAGGTCACCGCCGTTTCCCAGACCGCCATCCGCGCCATGCCGCCAGGCACTCAGCCGCCTCTGGTCATTCAGTACAGCGCCTCAGACGTCCCGATCTTGCAGCTCTCCCTCGGCAGCGACGTGCTCGACGAGCAAAAAGTCTTCGACCAGGCCGTCAACGTCCTGAGACTCCAATTAATCACCATTCCAGGCCTGCAAACGCCCTACCCCTACGGCGGCAAGCAACGCCAGATCATGGTCGACCTCGACCCCGAAAAGCTTTATTCCTACGGCCTCTCCGCCACCGACGTCTCCAACGCCGTCAACGCTCAAAACCTGATCCTCCCCGGCGGCTCCACAAAAATCGGCTCCCAGGAATACCAGGTTTATCTCAACAGCAGTCCGACCAATATCGACGCGATGAACGATTTGCCCATCAAGTCCGTCAATGGCAAAACCGTCTTCATCCGTGACGTGGCCAGAGTCCGCGACGGCTTTTCCGTCCAGACCAACATGGTACACGCCAACGGCAAACGCGGCGTCCTGATGACCATTTACAAGGCTGGCGGCGCATCGACGGTCGAAGTCGTTGATCGCGTGAAGGCGGCCTTGCCGCGAATCAAACAAATGCTGCCGCCGGAACTCAAAATCGATCTCCTCTTGGATCAATCCGTCTTCGTGCGAGCATCCGTCGAAGGCGTGCTGAAGGAAGCGGGTCTGGCCGCGGGGCTCACCGGACTCATGATCCTGCTCTTCCTCGGTTCCTGGCGGAGCACGCTCATCGTCGTGATCTCCATTCCGCTCTCGATTTTCATGTCCATCATTGTGCTTTACTTCCTGGGCGAAACGCTCAATGTGATGACCCTCGGCGGCATGGCTCTGGCGGTCGGTATCCTCGTCGACGACGCAACCGTGGCGATCGAAAACATCCACCGCAATTTGCATCAACGCAAGCGCCTGGTAACGGCCATCCTGGACGGCTCGGAGCAAATCGCCGTTCCCGCCTTCGTCTCGACTCTCTGCATCTGCATCGTCTTCGTCCCGGTGGTGTTCATCGAAGGGGCCGCGAAATATCTGTTCACGCCGCTCTCCATGGCCGTGGTCTTCGCCATGCTCACCAGTTACGTCCTCAGCCGAACGCTGGTGCCCACGATGGTGCATTACCTGTTGGCCGGCGAAGTGGAACGTTACGGTGGCGTGCTCGATGCAAGCGACCCGCATGCGGCCCACGCCATCCACGCACGAGAAGCCGCCGCTCACGGTCTGCCCACGCCCAAAGAAGATTTGGAGTTTGGCGAACGCGTCAGCCGCTGGTTCAAGAGCACTGCGGGAAAAGTCGCGCTCATGTCGCTTCTAGCGATTCTGGCCGCCTGCGTGGTCCTGATTTATTTGCCCATGTCCGCCGAAATTTCGTTCCTCAAAGCCCCGCATCACTGGGCATGGGAACATTGGCGAACGCTGGCGCAAATTGTTTTGGCTCTCGCCGCGATCGTCACCGTGATCCGCTTAATGGTTGCTCTGCACGATTTATTCAACCGCATCTTCGAGTGGTTCCGACGCCTCTACGGCGGAATCCTCGCCTGGTGTCTGTCGCATCGCCTCATCGTCGTGACGGCTTTCGTGCTCGTCGTCGTGCTCTCCTGCTGCTTGTTCCCGCTCGTTGGACAAGATTTCTTCCCCAGCGTCGACGCCGGACAGATGCGACTGCACGTACGTTGTCCCGCGGGCACGCGTATCGAGGAAACCGCCGAGCGATTCGCTCGCATCGAAGACGAAATTCGACGCGCCATCCCCAACAACGAACTCGACACCCTGATCGACAACATCGGCATCCCCTACAGCGGCATCAACTTGTCCCTCAGCGACGGCTCCATGATTTCACCCGCCGACGGCGAAATCATCATCAAACTCAAGGAAACCCATCGTCCGACCGCCCAGTACATGCGGCAACTGCGCAAACGACTCCCCTCCGCTTTCCCTGACTCCACCTTCAACTTCGCCGCCGCCGACATCGTCACACAGGTCCTCAACTTCGGCCTCGCCGCCCCCATCGATATCCAAGTCGCAGGGCCGCTGGCCAATTGGTCCCAAAACGAACTCGTCGCTAGGGAAATCCAGCGGAAGGTGATCACCGTCCCCGGCGTGGTGGACGTGCGATTGCAGCAGGTGCCTCACACGCCCGATTTCCGTGTCACCGTCGACCGCGGACTGGCCAGCCTTCTCGGCGTGGCGCAACGCGATGTCGCCAACGCCCTGCTCATTTCGCTGAGTTCCTCGAACCAAACCGCCCCCAATTTCTGGCTTGATCCCCGCAGTGGCGTGAATTACAACATCTACGTCCAGACCCCACAATATCTCGTAAGCTCGTTGAACGCCCTCGAGAACACGCCCATTCCTCCCAGCAGCGTCCCCGCGACGCCGGACAACACTCAGGTCCTCTCCAATCTGGCCGTCGTTTCTCGCGGAAATTCCGCCACCAACATGACGCACACCGACGTCATGCCCACCTTTGACGTCCTGTTGAGCGTCCAAGGTACCGACCTCGGCTCCGTCTCGCGGACCATCTCGGAGATTCTCAAACCCTACAATGAGCCCGGAAAGCTGCCTCGTGGCTCACGGATCATCCTTCGTGGACAGGTCGAAAGCATGAGCGCCTCTTATCAGGGCCTGAGCTGGGGTCTGGTCGGAGCCGTGATCCTCGTCTACCTTCTGATGGTCATTAACTTCCAATCCTGGCTCGACCCGCTGATCATTCTGATGGCCCTGCCCGGCGCCATCGCCGGCATCCTGTGGATGCTCTGGGCCACCAACACCCCCATCAGCGTCCCCGCGCTCATGGGCGCGATCATGAGCATCGGCGTCGCTACCGCCAACTCCATCCTCATGATCACCTTCGCCAACGATCAGCGTAAAGTCGGCCTCAACTCAACAGAAGCGGCCCTGGCAGCTGGCTGGACTCGCCTCC
>WQYP01000252.1 GCA_009781185.1 Phycisphaerales bacterium
CGAATGACGAATCAAATCCGAAATCCGAATGACCAAAACAGTTGTAGCTCCCGTGGTTTCGGGCACGCTCCCTAACGATCGCGGTACCAAGTGGAGGGGCACGACAGAAAAATTGGCACACCCAAGCCTTCCGGCTTCTGGGTTGAAGTGGCACGAACACGCGCCTACGATGGTAACATACATTATCAGATCATAACGCTCTGATTGATCTGATTATCAGCATCCGCGGGCGCCGCACGTCGTAAACAATCGACATCGCATGTCTTGTATCGACGACTCCCGCTTGCAGAGCAATGAACCGTGCCAGGATTTCCAGTCGTAAAAGGCGTCCCAGTTATGCGCGGGCAAAAACTTTCAGCCAAAGCGACCTCCCTCAATACCCATGAATTTCTGACTACCCTGCAACCTTCGCTTGTCGAGGGAAAGCTTGAGGAGGCGTTGGACTTTGTTCGCAAACGCTGGACCGCTCCACAGATCGTGGAATTGCTGCGGAACCGTTCGCCGGACGTTCGCAAAGTGGCGGCGTTGGCGTTGGCGCTGGTGGGTGATCGTTCGGCGGTCGAGCCGTTGGCGGTGGCGCTGCACGATCGCGATGCGATGGTCTGGCAAATGGCTGAGTACGCGATGTGGACCCTCTGGTTCCGACTCGGCAAGCAGCGAGCGATTCATCTGGTCAAGTGCGGCAACAGCCACATGCACCACAACAATTACGACTGTGCCATCGAAAAATTTTCCCAGGCCATTGACGAAGACCCGGACTTCGCTGAAGCCTATCATCAGCGGGCGATTTCATATTATCTTATCGAGCAATTTACCCAGTCGATCACCGACTGCAAGGCGGCGCTTGCCCGGATGCCGCAGCACTTCGGCGCCATGGCCGCCATGGGACACTGTCGCGCTCATCTGGGACAATGGCCCAAGGTCCGCCGCTGCTACCGCCTCGCGCTGGCCATCCACCCAGGCCTGGATGGCCTCGACTTATCCCTCCGACAGATCGATCAGTTACTCCGGAGAAGTCGGAAGCCGGAAGAAATTCGAAATTCGAATGACGAATGACGAATTTCGTCATTCAAATTGCGTCTGCCGGCGGTACGCGATTACCACCACAAGCCAGCACAACGGCGAGATCAGACAACTGACCGCCCAGCCCACATACGGAATGAAGCTCGCGCCGGCCACCAGCCCAAATGTCACCGTGGAAATGAGGAAATGTGTACCGAACCGTAGACAGGTGTAGGTCTGGCTGGCATTGAGCGAATCGAACACTCCCATGCCGCGATCGACTACCAGCAGGAACGCGTACAGCCAGATCGTCATCAGCAACAGTCCGGGAACGATCAGGAATACCAACCCCAACAGGACTGCCGGGACTGTGATGATCATCAGCACCAGCATCGTCCAGAATCGTTTGAACGCGCCGAACAAGTCACCGATGTTGACTCGCTGGTCCGGGCGGCGTAAGGCGGTGCTCCTTTGCGTCGGGTACAATTCACTCGCTTATTTTAAAGGAGCTGCCATGACTGTTACTGCGGAATCGCAATCGAAAACGTTTGTTTTGCCCAAGCGTAGTGAGGTGCCGGTGGGGGATCAGTGGGATTTGACGCCGCTGGCGGCGTCGGAGGCGGCGTGGGAGAAAGATTTTAAGAAGTGGGAAGGACAGATTAAGACGTATGGAAAGTTTAAGGGGAAGCTGGCCAAGTCGGCGAAGGTGATTGCGGAACTGCTGCGGTTCGATGCGGATTTTGATCGGTTGGGGGAACGGTTGGGAAACTATGCGGCGCTCAAGGCGGCGGGGGATCAGGGGGATTCGCTCTATCAGCGGATGAAGGGCCGGTTTCAACATGTGGCGGTGAAGGCGGCGGAGGCCGCGAGTTATATTCGGCCGGAGTTGTTGGCGATTCCGGCGGGGAGGATGAGCAAGTTCATGAAGTCGCCGGTGTTGGCGGAGTGGAAGTTGGCGCTGGATCGGGTGGTACGGTATCGGCCGCATACGTTGTCGAACAGCGAGGAGCAGTTGCTGGCGATGTCGGGGCAGATGGCGGAGGGAGCGAATCAGATATTTCGGCAGTTGAATGACACGGATTTGAAATGGCCGGCGATGGAGGATGAGAAGGGGGTAAGGATTGAGCTGGGGCATTCGTCGTTTTCGAAGTTTTTGCATTCGCCGAAGCGGGCGGTGCGGAAAGAGGCGTTTCATACATATTATGGACAGTTCGAGGCGCATAAGCATACGATCGCGGCGGCGTATAACGCGTCGGTGCAGCGAGATGTGTTTTATTCCAAGTCGCGGCATTATACCAGTGCGCGGGAAGGATCGCTGTTCCAGGACAATGTGCCGGTGAAGGTGTATGACGCGTTGATTGCGGCGGTGCACAAGCATTTGCCGACGAATCATCGGTACTTGGCGTTGCGTGGAAAGGCGTTGGGGTTGGGGGATAGGGGGGGGGGGGTGCATATGTATGATACGTATGTGCCGATCGTTTCGGGGATTGAGAAGCATCACACGTGGGAGGAGGCGGTGAAGGTGGTGACGGAAGCGCTCTCGCCGTTGGGGACGGAGTATTGTGGGGCACTGTTGGAGGGACTGTCGACGGCGAGGTGGGCGGATCGTTATCCGAATGCGGGGAAGACTTCCGGGGCGTTTTCGAGCGGGGGGTTTGATGGGCCGCCGTATATTTTGATGAACTATCAGCCGGAGGTGCTGGATCACGTTTTCACGCTGGCGCACGAGGCGGGACACTCGATGCATACGTGGTATTCGGCGAGGCATCAGCCGTACCAGTATTACGGCTACACGATCTTCGTGGCCGAAGTAGCCAGCACGTTCAACGAACAGCTTCTACTTAAACACCTGATGGATCGGGCAAGCGATCGGAAAGAAAAAGCATACTTCATCAATCACGCCATTGATGAGATTCGCGGAACGATCATTCGGCAGACGATGTTCGCGGAGTTCGAGAAGATCACGCATGCGCTGGTGGAAAAGGGCGAGCCGTTGACGGTGGATCTGCTTCGCGGGGAGTATCGGAAGCTGCTGGAGTTATACTTTGGTGTGAAAGCTAGCGAGGAACGCGGAGCGGTGAGCCAATTTGTGATCGATCCGGAATTGGATCTGGAATGTTTGCGGATCCCGCATTTTTATCGAGCATTTTACGTGTATAAGTATGCGACTGGTTTGAGTGCAGCGATTGCGCTGAGCCAACGGGTGCTCAACGGCGGCGCGAAGGAGTTGGCGGATTACATGGGCTTTTTGAAGGGCGGTTGCAGCAAATGGCCGTTGGATTTGCTCCGTGGCGCCGGCGTGGACATGGAAAAACCGCAACCTGTGGAGACGGCTCTCAAACGCTTCGGCGAGTTGGTGGAGCAATTGGAAGAGTTGGTGAGCTAAGGGTCTATCCGAATAACCCGGTGAGCGTTGATCTTCGATCAACGGCGAAACCGGTCCTTCCCAAAAAGCCCCGCATTACCATGCGGGGCTCCACCCCGCAAAGCGGGGTCGCTACTTGCATTTCGTGTCATGCACCTTCCGCCGCGAATCGTTGTTTCGAGTTCGTGCAGGGCGTCGGGCATGGATTGGTGCCGCGGCCCCCCCCTCCCCCCCTCACCCATCCTCTCCCCTCCTTCCGGCGTGTTCCAGCACATCAAGTGGCCTGTTTGCATCTGTGTTTCCACCCGCTGGCATGCCGCGATAACGGTCGAGTGATTCTTATTGCCAAGCGCCCGGCCGATCTCCGGGAAACTCATACCCGTGTGCCGTCTTGCCAGATACATGCAGATAGATCGTGCCAGCGAAACCATTTTTTCGCGGCCAGAGCCAAGGATCGCCGAGGGCGGCACGGCGAAATGTTCAGCCACGGCGGCGATGATCCGTTCCACCGCGATCGGCCCGCGTGTGGCCGTGCGATCCTTGATCGACGCGATGACCGTTGTTGCTTCCGGTGCGCCCACGTTGATGAGCTTGATGCCGGCCACCACTTGCAGGAGCAGACCTTCCAGTTCCCGTACGCTGCTGGCGGAGTTCTGTGCGATGTGCATCAGCACGGCGTCGGAGACGTTCCAGCCGTTCCGCGCCGCCCGCCGTCGCAGAATCTCCAGACGCGTGGGTATGTCCGGCGAATCGACGCGCAGTACCATTCCAGAAACAAATCGGCTTGAGAGTTGATCGCTCAGCGACTGGATCTGCCGGGGAGCACAGTCGCTGGCCAGCACGATCTGTTTGCCGCAGGCGTCTACCTGATTAAATGTGTGCAGGAATTCTTCCTGTGTCGCTTTTTTGTTCGCCAGGAAGTGCACGTCGTCGATCACCAGGAGGTCCGCCGAGCGGATGCGTCGGCGAAACGCGTCCGTCCTGTGCTGCCGAATCGCTTCGAGGAATTCATTGGTGAACTGCTCGCCTGTGACGTAGAGCCATTTTTTGTTTGGATGCAATTTCGCGAACTTCAGGCAGATTCCCTGGAGCAGGTGCGTTTTGCCCATGCCGCAGGCGCCGTGGATGAAGAGTGGATTGAACTGCTGTCCCGGCGATTGGGCCACCCGCAGTGCCGCATGGTAAGCCATCTGATTTGACGGGCCGACCACGAACTCGTCAAGCGTATACCGCGGATGAATCAGCGGCTGCAACAGCGACTCGGCAGCCTTGGCCATCCCCCCCCCCCCCCCCCCCCCCCCCCCCCCCCCCCCCCCCCCGCCCCCCCCCCCCCCCCCCCCCCCCCCCCCCCCCCCCCCCCCCCCAC
>WQYP01000253.1 GCA_009781185.1 Phycisphaerales bacterium
GAGCATTTGAGCCAGGCCGCTCATGCCGCAACCGCCGATGCCGACAAAATGCACATGCCGGCCCGTGAAAGGCGTCTGGTTCGTCGGAGTCTCGAGCACGTGCAGCAACTCTTTGACCGTATGCATCACCGGCTCTGGCTGAATGATCGAGGGCATGACGTCCGCCTCCTTGCGGCACTGATGAAGAAGCCAGAAGCTAGAAGCCAGTAGCCAGAAGTTTGGAACAAGCCACAACACTGAAACCTTCTGGCTTCTGGCTTCTAGCTTCTTCATCTCCATTATCGCACAGATGCGCCCACACGGGCCAAAATTTCGGCTGCAATGTCGTCCGCGGCCTTTGGTTTTCCTGCGGCCCTGGCGGCGTCCATCATTTTTAAGCGGCGATCATCGTGGTAAAGTAGCGACTCGAGCACTTTTTGGATAGCGACGGCGTTCCATTCGGGGCGTTTTTTGTCTTCCACGATCACGGCCGCGCCCACTTTCGCCAACTCCTGAGCATTTGCACGTTGGTGCATATCTTTATGATACGGATAGGGGAGCAGGACCGACGGCACGCCACAGGCGGTTAACTCGGCGCATGTGCTCGCTCCGGCCCGTGCGATGGCCAAATCCGCGACAGACCAGACGCTGGCCATATCGTCACAATAGCCAATCACGCGTACTCCGCCGCCCTTTTCCACGCCCATCTCCGGCCAGTGTTTGTACACTTCGCGAACCGCCGCCTCCTGGTCCAGGCCGGTCAGGTGAAGTATCTGCCACGCCGACTCGCCGCCCACTCCGACGCCTCTTCCTTCCCGTCGGCCCTCAAACGCTGCGCGAATTTTAGGGCTCCAGAGCATTCTCAAAAATGCGTCGTTGATCGTTCGTGCTCCAAGACTCGCGCCGGTAATGACCAAGGTACGTTTTGCCGGATCGAGATTGAACCGCATCGCTCCGCGAGCCCGGTCTTTTTTCAGCAACTCTGCGCGAATCGGACAGCCTAAGGCCTTCACTTCTCCCCCCCCCTTTTTCAATCCGCGCGTGAAGCGCTCCTCCAACGGCCATTGCGTGACGATGACATCCGCGTGTTGGAGCAAGAAGCGATTCGCCAATCCGGGGAGTGCGTCGGGATTCAACAGAATGACGGGGATACGGCGTTTTGCCGCGACAAACGCGGCGGGACCTGCCGCATATCCACCCAGTGCTACGACGCAATTTGCGTGATTCGTTGCGAATTCTTTTTCCCAGTACTTGACGGTCTGCCGCCATCCTCGCCAGAACGCCCACAATTTTCTCAGCGACTTTGTCAAGGGCTGGACGGTCTGGCGGACGTAGCGATCGCCAAACTGGGTGAGCAATCGCTGATCGACGGCCCTGGGCGTGGCTGCCCAGACGAGATCCAAATGCATCCCTGCGGCCACCGTCCGGACAGCCAGCGCCTCCGCTACCGCAAGGCCGGGGTACAAATGGCCGCCTGTTCCGCCGCCGGCCATTATGATTCGCAGAGACTCATTCCTCAATTCGGGACCTCCTTTGCTGGGCACAATAGACTGGCGTTGCCACGCAAGGCTATTGTGCCTCCGGCACTGCTTGCACCTGCACCGGGAACCCAAACGCCGGCTCGGCGCCGCGGTCTGCGCGATCGGCCTCTAATTTTTCACGGCGATTGATCCGTTCAACGCTCATCAGGACGCCGATTGCTACCGCGTTCATGATCCAGCCGGTGCCGCCGGAGCTGATTAACGGGAGGGCGATGCCCTTGGTCGGAATCGTGACGGTGACCACCGCGATGTTGATAGCGGCCTGCAAGCCGATGATCGCAGTGACGCCAAAGGCGAGCATTTTGCCGAAGGGGTGCTGACATCGGGTGGCGATCCGCCATCCGATGAACACGAAGGTGACGAACAGTGCGACTACCATTGCCGCCCCGACAATGCCAAGCTCTTCGCAGATCACGGCGAAGATAAAGTCGGTGCTGTCCTCCGGGAGGTATCCCATTTTCATCAGGCCATTGCCCAGTCCTCGTCCCCAAAAGCCGCCGTGGCAAATGGTGCCAAGGGATTGAATGAGGTGATAACCTGCGCCTTGTGCGTCGGCGGCGGGGTCTAGAAAGGCCATGAATCGCCGATACCGCCAGGATGTGGGATCGCGGAAGATCATTGCCCAGACTGCAAGCACGCCCGGCGGTATCAGCAGACCGACGTGCCACCATCGGCAGCCGACCATTAACAGCAGCACGAAGCTCACGACCGCCACTAACGCGGTGGTGCCGAAATCTTCGACCAGCACCAGGGCGAGTGTTGCGCCAAAAATCAGCATTAACGGCAAGAAGCCTTTTGCGAATTTTCGAATATCCCGCTGGCAATGCACGCCATACATTGCGATAAAGGCCACCAGGGCCAATTTCGCGAGTTCCGACGGTTGAAATTGAAAAGCTCCCCCCCCTACTACAATCCACCGGCGGGCGCCATTGACCTGTTTTCCCAGTCCCGGGGCGAAGACCGCCAACAGCGCAAGAATCGTGATCGCGACCAGCCAGAGCGCCGGCGAGGTCCAAAAGGAGCGTCCAATGAGCCAGCGATAATCCAGCCGCCAGATCAGCGTGAGCACGGCCATTGCTGCGAGGGCATGAATCGCATTTTTATTTTGAAAAACTTTCAGCAGCCAACTCTCGCCGTCCCCCCCCGCCCCCGTCCGTACCCGCGCATCGGCACTGAGCACCATGAGCAGCCCCATGCAGAGCAGCGCGGCGGTGATCAAGAGCAAGAACTGGTCCAGCGTGAGCGAGAGGGGCGCAAGCACGAAACGCGAGCGCCCCCCTTGTCGTACCGGCACCGCCGCCACCAAGGTGGGCGTTTGCCGCGAAAAATCCTGATTATCCACGACTACAGACATGCCCGTCTTCCAAACCCACTGCTTTCTTTCAATCGGCTATTTCTGTGCCATTTCAGCACATTTGGTATCTGGTGATTTGGCGATCTGGTGATCTGGTAATTGGCGCTGTCGCGTATGCGAGAATACCATTTGATTGCCAAAGTCAAAATCACCAGGTCACCCGATCACCAAATCGCCAGATCGAAAATCACCGCAGCTTTACCGTTGCCAGGCCGAATGCTGCGCAGAGAGCGGAGATCAACCAGAATCGTACCACGACTTGCTGTTCGCTCCAGCCTTTGAGGTGGAAGTGGTGGTGGATGGGGCTGCAGAGGAAGATGCGTTTTCCGCCGGTCATGCGGAAGTAGCTGACCTGCATCATGACGGAGACGGCTTCGAGGACGAAGATGCCGCCAACCAGGAGGAGCATGGGCTCCTGTCGAATCACGATTGCGACGTATCCGATCACGCCGCCAAGCGCCAGGGAGCCTGTGTCGCCCATGAAGACCTGAGCCGGATTGCAGTTGTACCAGAGGAAGCCAAGAGAGGCTCCGGCGATGGCACCGCAGACGACGGCCAATTCGCCGGTGTGAGAAATCCAGTTGAAGTGCAATTGTTTTGCCACATCCTCCTTGCCGGTCGCATAGGAGAGCATCATGAAGGAAAGTGAGACGACAACCATGCAGCCCGCGGCCAAACCGTCCATGCCGTCTGTCAGGTTCACCGCGTTGGATGTTCCTGTGATCACCACGACGGTCACCACGGCAAACAACCAGGGCACGAGCGTCAAGTCCCTGAAAAAAGGCCAATTTAATTTGTGCGCCTGCACTTCCACCAACCTGCCCGAGCCGCCATGATAATAAATGAAAAACGCCAGGAGCACCCCCAGCCCGACCTGAAACAACATTTTCTCCCAGGCATATAATCCCTCCCGACTGCCCGGCGTCCGGCGTCCCTGCGTTAACTTCAACCAATCATCGACAGCGCCCAGACCGGCCAGGTAGACCAGACATAACATTGCCATACGGACATAAAAATTCATGATGTCCCCGAACAACAGCGTGTTGATGAGGATCGCCCCGACGATCATGACCCCGCCCATCGTGGGCGTATTGCCCTTGTGCTTGGTCAACTCGTTGAGGGTTTTATTGTAGAACTCGGGCGAATCGCCGACTTTTTGACGAATGAGCCAGCGGATGACCCGCCCACCGCAGAGGAGGACCGTCAGAAACGAGAACAAGATTGCCATGGCGGAGCGAAAAATAATGGCTCCGAACATCAAATCGTTCGATGCCCAGCCATGATTCACCATCCAGCGATAAATAGTCAGTATCACTTGAAAGTCTCCAGCAAAGTCTCAAGGGCCATGCCATGCGAGCCTTTGAGCAGAATCTGATCGCCATCCTCCAGCAACTGTTTTGCTGTCGCTTTCGCCTGTACCGTATCGGTGAATCGCACCACGCGTACGCCCCCCCCCCCCACTTCCGCCGCATCCGCGGCGAATGACATTTGTTTGCCGATCGCGATCATCAGATCGAACCGGCATGCGGCGACCTGCTTGCCCACCTCACGATGAAACGCCTCGCTTTGCGGTCCAAGTTCCAGCATGTCCGCGAGAATCACCACCTTTCGGCTCTTTTTTGGTTCATTTCCCAATTTCGGGGATTGATGAGCAATTGCGTGAGCTTTCGCCCCTACCGGGGCGCCAGCGTTTTGGGGGGTGATGGTGTCCCCCGGCGGCGCGGCCCCCCCCCCCCCCCCCCCCGCCCGGGGGCAAAAAACTTGCGCCCCCCCCGGGCCCCCCCCCCCTCCCCCCCCTTTCGGGGGGGGGGGCTTTCCAAAAGTTTCTTATCGCCCCC
>WQYP01000254.1 GCA_009781185.1 Phycisphaerales bacterium
CCAACCCTTCTGAAATTACCTGGCTTGCCCCCCCCCCCCATCTTAACATTCGCTTCCTGAGCTGCACGAACTTCGCGAACCAACCGCCCGCCGATGATTTTGTGACTGGCCATGCTCATAACTCCCTGAAAAATACTTTTACTTGACCCTCAGCTTCCCGACCGAGAAGCAAAAAACGCAAAGGGAACGACAACAACCCAAAACCGCGCTACTTGAGCGCGACTTCAAGCTTTGCTCTCGTTCCCTCGTTTTTTTATCAATGTCCCAAACCCAGCTCATCCTGCAAGGAGGGCGGATGAGGCGCTTGGGCCAATCGAACTGACCTCATCTGATAACCTAACACCACTTTTGGCAAATGCAAATAAAAATCGTATTAATTCGCATTTAAGAGAAATTCTGTCGCCAATCTGACGAAAAACCAGAAGCCCGCACCGCCCGGCCCTGCCTTGCGATTATTCGAGGGAGGAAGCAGGCTGGGTGGGCGCGGGAAGAATGGTCCGCATCGGGGGCGGAGTCATCGTCGTCGTGTCGAGCGAGCGGGCGTTGGCTTGGGAAAGAGGGCCGGGGACAAAGAAGAAAACGACTACGGCGAGGGAGCAGATGATCGCGGCAGCCTTGATCGGAACGCTGCTGCGGGTGGCGAAGGGGTATAAGGGTTCACGCAGGTACATGGCGGCGATAATGCGAAGGTAGTAAGCGGCGGCGACGGCGGCGTTGATCACGAGAATCACGGCTAGGATGGTGTGGCCGGTGGAGAGGGCGGCGACGAGGAGGTAGAGCTTGCCGAGGAAGCCGACGGTCAGGGGCATGCCGATGAGGGAAAAGAGACACACGGCCATGAGCAGGGCGGCGAGGGGATGTTCGCGGGCGACGCCGGAGAGGTCGTCGAGGTCCTCGGCGGTGTCGGCTTTGCCTTGCAGGTAGATCAGAACGGCAAAGACGCCGAGGTTCATGATGGCATAACTGGCGAGATAAAAGAGCGTGGCGTCGACGCCGGCGTTTGGTCCGGCGACCAAGCCGACGAGCATGTAGCCGGAGTGGGCGATGGAGGAGTAAGCGAGGATGCGTTTGATGTTGCGTTGGAGGAGAGCCAGCACGTTGCCGACGGACATGGTCACGACGGACATGACGGTGAGGAGCGAAAGAATGGAGGAACCGCTAGGGCCGGAGAAGTTGAAATGGAAGAGCGAGAGGAGCGAGATGATCGCGACGAAGCCGGCGGTCTTGGGGGCGAAAGCGAGCAGTGCCGTGACGGGAGTCGCGGCCCCCTGGTAGACATCGGGCGTATAAAAGTGCAGCGGAACGGCGGCGATTTTGTAGCTCACGCCGACGATCGCCATGATCAACCCGATCATGGCCAACGGCGTCATGGTGGAATTGGCTTTGAACCAGACGGCGATGTCGACGAAGCGGGTCGAGCCTGTGGCGCCGTAGAGGTAGGAGAAACCGAAGACGAAGATGGCGGCGGCAAGCGCCCCGAGGAAAAAGTATTTGACGCCGGCCTCCTGGGCGACGGCCTGCGATCGGCCGGTAGCAACGAGGATGTACGTCGGGATCGAGACCAGTTCGAGCGCGATGAAGAGCCAGACCAAGTCGTTGACCTTTCCGATCATGGCGACGCCGGCGAGCGAGAAGAGCATCATGCCGAAGAATTCGCCGCGGTAGTGGGAGTCTGCGACGGAAGGGTCGGACTTGGAGGGCATGTCCCATGCGGCGAACACGGTGAGCAAACCGATGCCGCAGGCAAGCAGGGTGATGTAGTCGGGATTGAAAAATGGGGAGGGGGTGACAAGGTGGCAGGGTGACAGGGTGACAAGGTGACCGATGGAGAGGATGAGGCTTGCGAGCAGAGCGAGGGCGGCGAGGAGTTGGGTGAGCTTTCGCATCGAATCTTTCGGCGAGAGTCCCAGCAGCGTGACGATACAGGCCATCGCCAGGAGGATGGCTTCGGGGATCAGATGTTGGAGTTGTACATCCACGGGTGGTCCTTATTTACTGAGTCGGTTGGCCCCGGTAGAGGCCGGAGCTTTTAGCCCACGGCAAGCGGCGATAGCCGCGCCGCCGTGGGTGGCAAGCTGCGGTCCCTACCGGGGCCATCCCTTCCGAACTCCAAGTGGGGTCGGGAATGCGTAGACTCTCTGCGACGCTTTGCACCGGCGAAGCGAGAGAGTTGATGACCGGTTTGGGATAAATGCCCATGAAAAGCACGAGTGCGGCGAGGGGAGCGAGCACGATCCATTCGCGGAGGGATAGATCGCGAACGGGGGCGGGGCTTTGGTGTTCATTGTTTTCGTCGTGATCATGATGGGATTGAGGTTCCTTGAGTGGTCCGAAGATGACGCGACCGGCCCAGTAGAGCAGGTAAACGGCGGCGAGGATCATGCCGAGAGCGGCGGGGATGGCGAAGGCGGGACCGAGGTTGCCATGCGATTTGCCGGAGACGAAGGTGCCCATGAGGACGAGGAATTCGCTGACGAAGCCGTTGAGACCGGGGAGTGCGACGCTGGAGAGGACGAAGAAGACGGCGAAGAATGCGAGTGCCGGCGCGCGGCGAGCGATGCCGCCGATGAGGTTCATGTCGCGAGAGTGATAGCGTTCGTAGATCATGCCGACGACGAGGAAGAGTGCGCCGGTGGAGAGGCCGTGGTTGAGCATGTAGAGCACGGAGCCGGTGAGGCCTTCGGGTGTGAGGGCGAACATGCCCAGGACGCAGAAGCCCAGGTGGCTTACGGAGGAATAAGCGATGAGTCTTTTCATGTCGCCTTGTACCCATGAGACCAGAGCGCCGTAGAGGATGCCGACGATGCAGAGGGTGGCGATGGCGGGGGCGAAGAAGTGGGTGGCGTCGGGGAGGATGGGGAGCAAGTAGCGGAGCATGCCGTAGGTGCCGAGCTTGAGGAGTACACCGGCGAGGATGACCGAGCCTGCGGTGGGGGCTTCGGTGTGAGCGAGCGGCAGCCAGGTGTGGACGGGGAAGAGCGGAACTTTGACGGCGAAACCTGCGAGTAGGCCGAGGAAAAGGATATATTGCAGGTGTGGGGCGATGTAGCCGGAGGCGTGGGCGGCGGTATAAAGATCGAACATAGCAAACGAGAGGGTGCCGGTGGCGAGGGAGTTGAGGTAGCAAATGTATAGCAGTGAGGCGAGCGTAAGTACTGAACCGGCGAAGGTGAAGAGGAAGAATCTGCTGGCGGCTTGTCGTCGCTGGGGGCCGCCCCAGATGCCGATGATGAAAAACATCGGGATCAGCGTAAATTCGAAGAAGAGATAGAACACAAGAATGTCTTTGGCTGCGAAAACGCCCAGCATACCGGCGTGGAGCATCAGCATCCATGCATAGAACTCTCTCTGACGCTCCTTGATGTATTGAAAACTCGCAAGAATGGAGATCGGCGTCAACACGGCAGTAAGAACGATGAGCCACAGGCTGATTGCATCGACGCCCATGAGGAATCGCGCGCCGAGTGTGGGCAGCCAATTGTATTCAAAGTTGAAGTGCCATTGGGAAAAATTCGAAGTTCGAAATTCGAAGTTCGAATCAAGTTCCAAATTCCAATGTTCAAAGCTCGAAACACCGCCTATGCCATCTCCTCCCATTTCCCTTCCCACTTGCCCACGAGCGATTTGGAGCTTCGAATTTTGAGCTTGATTCGAGTTTCGAATTTCGAGTTTCGAACTTTCCCTGTCGCTCCCTGACGGTCGCGGCTCTGATAGGCCGGGGAATGTTGCGGCCATGTAGATCACGATGACCAATGGAAACAGCGAACAGATCAGCGCGATCGGTCCTGCGCGTTTCGGCGTCGCCCTGGGTGTAAGCAGCGTGACGAACGCCCCCAGGATCGGCAGCATGACGAGGATCGGTATCAGATTCGATGAATCCATGCGATTATATTCCACGGAAGACCAGATAGAAGATCAGGAGCATAATGACGACGAGGCCGGCGATCATCCCGAGCGCGTATTGTTGCAGGAGGCCGCGCTGGGTGGGCTTGAGCGAATGGCCGATCAGTTGCGGGATGAAACCGACGAAGGAGACCAGGCTGTCGATGACGTAGCGGTCGAAGCCCGCGAGGATGATCGCGAGAATCCACAGAGGGCGCAGCAGCAGAGCTTCGTAGATTTCGTCCCAGTACCACTTGTTGCTCAGGAACGTGACGATGGGCCGGAGGAAGGCGGTGTTCGCGGCAATCTCGGCGGCGTGACGATTGATCTTGTGAAAGTAAAACGCGATCGCGATGCCGGAAAACGATACGATGAAAGTCAGCGTTAACATCGTGTTGGCGGTAAAGCGGGGTGGGCTTTCCGCTACTGCGGCATGTTCGCCCAGCACCGGATTCAAGAATTTATGGAACCAGTCGCCGGTGTATTGCGTGCCGAGGTAACCGGCACCGATCGCGCCGATGCAAAGAATCAGCTGCGGAATCCACATCACCGGCGAGCCATCATTCGGCCCATGCCCACCGTGCTCATCCGTGTAGTTAGCCGGTTGGCTTGCCAACCGTTCGTCTATCGCAAATGGTGAAGGTTCGTGATGCCCGGCAGTCACCGGCAGTTCCAACGGCCCTTCGAAAACTTTAAAGTACACACGGAACGTGTAATACGCCGTCATCATCGCAACGAGCAATCCCAGCCAGCCCAGCCCCCCCCCCCCCCCCCACGCTTCCCACCAACCACAAACAAACCACCACCCCC
>WQYP01000255.1 GCA_009781185.1 Phycisphaerales bacterium
CATTTGCCTCCGTGCAACACAACTCGCAAAGACTCTCGCTTTGCTTACTTGATAGTCATATCACACTTTTGCGAATCGCGCCACTCAATTCGGGATGCACCCATGGGAGATGCCCCCAAAATGATTTTACGATATTCCGGAGCAGGGTATACTGCTACAAAATTGCTCAATGGCGTTCCTTTTTCATTAGGTGAAGCAAGATGAGTGAAATAATAGAGATTCTCGATAAATTCGCTTGCGAAATCGAAAACGCTCGAGGACATGAGCATCTTTATGGCGTGTTTGACGAAGCAATACAAACTATACATCGCCATGAGTTAAATTCAGCAGAAAAATTAAAAATCGACGAGGTCATCAATATCTTACTTTGGGAGTCTGACGCTTATAAGGAAGCAATAGGCCATGCGCCATGGTCTATCCGGTGCCTGTATTGTGCCTGGCAATTTAATTTGATTCTTAACGACCAAGGCTATGCACAGCGAATAGATGAATTATGCCATATGCATATCGAGAGAGACATCGAAAGTTTTATGTCTTTTTCTTCCGATGGATTTAATCTATATATTAAAAATCAAAAAGCGAAGTTAAATTTTGATGAAATCCTTTTTATTATTCAGCAATGTTTTTGGCAGAGTAACTGTGGCGGGCGACCGCGAGACCTTTCGACAGAAAGGTTTCTGAAATATCTTGTTTGCACCGGTCATGATTTGTTTGAGTGGTACTTATCCAACTCGAACGATCATGCGTGTTTTCCAGCATTACATGATAAGATAAACACCCTGCATTTGGGACGCATATACGAAAACCTTCTTGATTGTGGCAGCAGTAGCGAACATTCAGAAATTGCAGCCGTTATTAACGAGTCGATTGAGCGTCATCTCGCGTTTTATCAAAAATGGGCTGACCGCGATATCAATTCCTTCTTGACATGCCTGAGCGAAGAATTCATCCATGAAGTTCTCACTCTTTGCGAAGATGATGTTTTCTTTCGTTTTCTGGCGCAGATTTCATCTGTTGGAAATGAAAAATCCAAGAGGATTTTAGCTCACTATGAAAACGATGATGAAAGTCATATCCGGAGCTTTGTCAGAAATTTATTACGGCCAAAAATGGCCGAGGGGATGTGAATCGTGAAAATATTTCTGATCCGTCACGGCGAGTCTGCCGTCAACAGCGGCGAAAACTATATAGCAAGAGTCCCCGACCACTTGGTTTCGCTGACTGAAAAGGGTATCGAACAGGCGAACGTGGCAGGGAAATGGTTGGCAGATTATTGTGCTCAAAATGGTGTGTCTCTTGAAAATGCTCGCCTATGGAGAAGCCCGTATCTGCGAACGCGTCAAACATCCGAGGAATTCAACAAACACCTGAAAATCAGCAATATCCGTGAGGATATCACCCTCGTCGAGCAGCAGTTCGGTTTATTTGATTCGCTTCCCGAAGCGGAATGGGAGGCAAGATTCCCGGTGGAGTATGCCGAGTGCAAACGGCATTGGGACAACGCAGGCAATTTTTATTTGCGTCTCCCGCACGGTGAAAGTCCTTTTGATGTCACTTTGAGAATTCATCAATTCATGGGGGCAATTAAAAGAGATAACATCAATACGCTGTTCGTTTTTACACATGGGGTGACATTGCGGTGTTTTCTACTTCGGTGGTTCCATTACACGCCCGAGTGGTACGCAAATGAAAAGAATCCAAAGAACTGCTGGATAAGAATGATCGACGGCAAACAGGACATGGGATACATTTATTCGAACTGATAGGAATTCTTATGCTTGGTTTGGGGCATTGACATCAAAAAGCAAAGTTCAGGAGAAGTGGTCGCACACTGGGATGCAGACTTGGGCGGCATCGACTGGCTTGAGAAACTCGTGGAAGAAAAACGAGCTGTTTGTCAGCAGGAAGGTTTTTATCCCAGCATTTACACAGCCCAAGCGAAGGATATTTTGCCCATACTACAGGATATGCCACCATTCGTGAAGGAGGGGCGAAGATGGAAAGAGGACGGGAAAAACGGCTGGGTTGATTGCGGGAAAATGTATTACTTCAATGTCTCGAAGGACGAAGTCGCTACTTGCGTCCCAGACGAATTGCTGTGCATCACGGTCTGGGATTCAAGTTAACGTGAGTTTGATTAGCGCGATGACTACGCCGACGATGCCACCGACGACGGCACCGTTGAGGCGGATGTATTGGAGGTCCGGGCCGATCTTGCCTTCGATTTGCTCGACGAGAGTGTCGTTGCTTAGCTTGGTTTCGCTGAGGCTGGTGGCGACGATGTCGCCAATGAGGTGGTGGTGTTTGCTGACGAGGTACTGAACGCTTTGGCGAGCCCAGGTATCGAAAGAGTCTCTGGCGTTGGCGTTGGTTTGGAACTCGTGAATGAGTGAATCAAAGAGGTGATCAAGGGAGTTGCGGAGCGGAGAGTTTGGAGTAGCAAGTTGCGTCTGAACGGTGGTTTTGAAGGAGATCAGGGTGTGGTGAATTAAGTCCTTGAGATCGATATTGTCGGCGAGCCTCTGCTGGAAGTGTTCGAACATGGCTGTCGCCGGCCTCCTTGAGCAACCGCTCCGCCCGCTCAATCGCCTGTTGCCGCTGAGAATCGGATCGGGAATCGCGAGGACGCACGACTGGTCGCCTCGACTCCTCCAACTCGTTCAGTTTTTGGTCAAACGATTCGGCATCAGCAGCAGCGACTCGCTCGCCAAAGTCGGCAAGCCATTCTTGGGTCGTGAAGATTTGGTTCCCAAGCCGGACATGCCGTAACCGCAGTCGCTTGCCATTTCGAGCCACGACACCCTTTCGGCACCATCGCCAGACACAAGTAGGCCGAACGCGACTGATGTGGCTGGCCTGCATCATCGTCATCATGTCTTCGGATACCGTGTGCATCATTTGTGCTCCCACAATGGGTCATTTGCGATGCACAGGTTTTTAAGGGAGACACGCAAAGTGTAACTCGGAAGCTGAAAAAATCTGAAAAACAAAGCTGATTTTTCTTTTACAAACCCATGCTTTGCAAAGAGTTACGAAAAGCGAAAGAAATTTCAGTTTTTTCGAGGAAGGGCGAGTTACGTAACTCGTAACTCGTATTTTGCACTTTTGCTGGCCCTGAGGCGGCCCACATGACGGTTGATGTACTTACGGGAGCCGCCATTGTCGATCATTTCCTGGCGGACAGCCTTGAGAGCACGGGGACCGAATTCAGCAGCCTTGGTTCGCCCGTACAGTTTTATCAACGGACGAAATGCCAAGGCGACATTGGAAGGCTCGGCGGTCTCCTTCCCGTGCTTGACATAGTAGTCTTTGGCCCAGGTAAGATACCGTTCAGCCACCTCCACGACGGTGATTTCGAGCTGTGGTGCAGGTGTTCGGAGTGAGCCGGATGCTGCAAACTCAGCCAGCAGTCGATGATAGGCTTCCTGTGACTCAGGCGTACCGTAAGCCCCCAGATAGTGGCGGCGTCCGGCGATCTCGACAAAGGCGAGATCGTTGCCAAAATGTTTTTTTTGACGACAATAACGGGGAGGGGTGGAAAGGGAACGGCCCATGCGGAGTCTCCTAATTTGCGACTCCTATACCGGTATAGGAGTCTGGACGGCTTTTCAACCTCACCGCTCCGACCTCCGGGTTATGAGGCGGCCCCGTGAGAATGCCGAAAAGCTTCTGAGTGCTTGGCAGACAAGAGTTTAGCGTTCGTTGCGGCTTTCGCAAATCGTCGCGTTTTTTCGTCCTTTTTCGCGTTCTATCGCGGTATGGGCGATTCAATTTCGGTAGTCCCGGTAGTCGCATGGTTGAGTATTAAAATAGCAATACGACTGCGGTATGGGCGGGGCAATTTTGGTAGTTTCGGTAGTCGAATAGTTGGATGTGAATGCAGCAATACAGTCCACAAGCGATGCGACTTTCGCTTCGCTCGCCAGCCCTATCTCTCCCCTCTCCCCCGGTGGGCACCACCTTTGGGGGCAACCCCTTCGGCCCGCGTTTCGATGCCGATGATTTCGGCGTCTTCTGGCGGACCTACATGTTTCGTCCGGGCTGCTATGCCGCTTTGCGGTAGTAGGACTTGAGCAACCCGCCCAAGCGCTCGTGGCACAGGATGCGTCCCGTGGTCGGTGGGGCACACATGGCCGGAGTGATCGTGCGATTTCCCAAGCCTTGGTGTGGCCGCTCGTGGTTGTAATACTGCTCGGCGTACTGGTCAACCACGTAACGCATGTGCTTCTCGCCGAACAAAATCATTTTGTCCAAACACTCCATTTTTATGGATTGCACGAATCTCTCGCTGTATGCGTTCAAATTTGGACTTTGCTTGGGCATCTTGAGCGTTCGCACGCCTGCGGCCTTGAGCGTCTTGCGGAACTGTGGCGTGAAGAGCGGGTCGCGGTCGTGGATCAGGAATCGCTTTCCTTTCAGGAAGCCGTGCTGCGGGTCGGTGAGGTTCCGAGCCTGCTGCAACATCCAATCTTCGTCGGGGTTGGAATGGATGCCGGCGATCTGCACGCGGCGAGATTGCACGTTGATGACGAAGTAGACGAGGAAGCGAGTGAGGCCCGTGGGCGTCCATGCCTCCACGGTGAAGAAGTCACAAGCGGCCATGCTCTCGAAGTGCGACTTGATGAAGGTGGTCCAAGACATCCGCTTGGGCTTGTCGGGTTCGTCGAGCAGTCCG
>WQYP01000256.1 GCA_009781185.1 Phycisphaerales bacterium
GAAGCCGCCTCCGCCAGCACCAGCGGACGCCTTTAATCTCAAAGGTCCGTTGAATATCGTCAATTTGAAATCTATCCAAAATCCGCATTGGCGTCCGGATTGGAACCGTAATTAAAGGAGCGACGAAATGTCTTACAATCCGAGAATCATGCAGTGGATTCAGCCCGATCCAACGGGAGCTCAGTATGTGGATGGGCCAAACTTGCGAGCGTTCGTGAAGAGCAATCCGATTAATTTCGTGGACCCGACGGGTTTGACCGCTATTACCGATACAATTTTTCCGAATTGGATGCAGGGATCAAATAATGTAAATAAGGACATGACGAGATCCCGCCCGGTGCCGGACAATATTCTGAAACAGTATTACACTAAGACCAGCATTGAGATTAAATACACCGTGATAAAAGATGACCCGTTGTATGGCGCGCCCAATGGTGGACACACTTACATTAAAATTAATGGAAAAGGCTATGGATATTATGCCGCTAGCCATCTTGGGCGGGCGGCTGGAAGTTCCGCCGATGCGAAGGCGTTTATCAGAACAACGGGCGTTGTAAGTAATGACAACTTTGATCATCTTCCGAGTGATCCGACCAAAGTCAAAGCAGGAGAGCTTTATCTCATTACCCAAGAGGTCTACATCGCCAAGTGCTACGACAAGGACAAGTTTGAAAAAGCGTTGGAAACATGGGCTGAGGCTCAGCTAAAAGCTCATCCCGCTGGAAGTGCAACGGCCAGCTATTCCGCTACCTGGTACAACTGTTTTACCTTTGTCTTGGAAGGGTTAGTGACGGCATTGAAGGCTAGTCAAACCGGAAGCCGTGTATGGTACATACAAAACGAGTATCCAAAAATCGTAGTGCGAACTATAGCACCACCGCCACCGCCAAGGGGACCAATGGGAGACTTCCCCAACTATGGCGGGAATTACGCATGATGCGGTGATGGTATGGCGGTGAAAATGCAGAATCGCCTGGTGAGCGGTATCACTGAGTAGTATTGTCGCGGACAAAGGATGGCGTGACTAAATGTTTATGGAGTTACTTGTCTTACTTCTACTCGCGTTGCTCGGTTTATCAATAGGGAGTGTCGTGGCACTCCTGAAACGCCGCTACAAGGCAGCCTTGCAATGCGCCATTCTTGCGGTGATTGCTTTGCTCAGCTTGTGCTGGTTGGCGAATTCATGGGGGAATACCATGCGGCGTATATGGGAGGCGGGAGAAGAGCATCGCCAAAGTACAACCCGGTCAGAAACTCAACCCGAAACCCAACCCACCGACAGATGAGGACATGATTAAATGGATTGTTTTATGCCACTGTTGATAACGTTTGCTTTTTCAATAGGAGGTATAATTATTTATTATGCTCGTCCACGAGTTGCGTTTGCATTTGGAATAATGTTGATATTCACCATTGTTTTATCCATTTGGTGTCTCCGTAAATGGAATCAAGGAATGCGCGAACTTTACTTGTATTCGCAGACTACAAGGCCCGCGACTGCTACAAGCCCCGCTCCGCACGAAAATTCTCATTCGAGCGAGAACCACATGGAATCGGAGCCCACCACCAAGAATTCTGCTACGCAGGAAGGAGCCGATGGCGAAAACAACAAGCGTTGAAGGCACTCTAACGAGACTGCCGGTGTTAAACCGGAGGAAGGCGGGGATGACGTCAAGTCCTCATGGCCTTTATGTCCACTGGAGTCGATCACGGTAACGTGATGCTGATGGCGTCCAAAGTCCAGTTCACACTGGATGTTGAAACAAACCATGTTCAAGTCAAAACGAACGGCTCGATTCGAAAGAATCGAGCCGTTCTTGTTTTTGCAGATCGCCCCCCCCATTTGCTTTGTACGACTGTGTCGGATATAGTTAAGTGCTGGATACATCAGGCCGAAAGAATGGTTGGAGCTTCAGCGATGGCGAAACGTCATACCAAAGAGAGTGCTGAACTCGTCTATTGGAGAGGCTTGGTCAATCCGGAAGATTGGCTCAGGTTCGTCGAACTTTCGCCCTTTGCCCGGCGACGTAAGGAACTCGAATTCACGGACGCTCATGTACGCGCAATTCAATACTGCATCATGCTCGGCCCCGCGATGAACCCCGTCATCCCCGGCACCGGCGGCGTCCGAAAAATGCGATTCTCCGCCCCCGGCTCCAATCGCGGCAAAAGCGGCTCCTACCGAGTACTCTACACCTACTTCCCCAACTCCGGAATCATCGCTCTGATAACAGCGTATGCCAAAGGAGAACAGGACAACATCAACGCCGAAGATAAAAAAACGTTCCGGCAACTCGTCGAGACCATCGAACACGGCTTATCAAAGGGAACGATCAGATAAGGAGTCACCCACATGAAGAAGAAAGAAACGAAAAGATCGCGAGTGGCGTCCGAAATTCTGGAAGGCCTGACCGAATTGCACGACGCAGTGCGAGACGGCGAAGCACTTGACCATCGGTTCACCGTCCGCACAGTTGAATTGGTCTTGAAACCAAGGGATTTGACTGCGGAAGAAATTCGAACGCTTCGCGCCAAGCTGGGTGCCAGTCAGGAAATTTTCGGCGCCGTGCTCGGCGTATCAGCCGACGCAGTGCAATCATGGGAACAAGGCCGCCGCCAACCCAGCGAAGTCGCTCTGCGTATGATGCACTTTTTTATTCGCCATCCGAAACTGTTCCGCCAACAAATCCAAATGAAATCACATGCGGCCTAAAGCACCGAGCACAGGTCTGGGACCGAGACCGTCCCAGACCTGTGGCACCCAAACGCACTGACCACCCGCCACTACCGTTGTTTTTTGAGTAGCCATTCATGGTGTATAATTGGGAGCAGTACCCGACTCCTCTCCAAGTTCAACACTACTGCTGAAGCCTTGGATGATTGCCCGATTTTGCCACTCTTTCTCATGACCGGTTGCCCTTTTGAATATCACGTTCCTCTCGTCATCACCTGTAAGCGTAAGTGTTGAACCTGATATTTTGTAGTCGAGTACAACCTTCTCGTCGTTCTTAACTTCGGACAAGTAAAGACGACCATTTTCCACCTTCCATGTGATCCTTGTTTTTCCTGCGGTTCCAGCACCGTCTTTTAATAGCTCAAAGCCTACTGGACGCCCTCCTCCTTCTTGCAACCATTTGCCCAAAAGTGTGGATGGGTGTGGGCCTTGGTCCCCACAGCCGCTTAAAAGCGTCAGTGCGAAGCAAAAAAGACACAACGCGAGAATGTGGTGGACGTTGAATGCTTTTTCATTGTTATTGGCCATGTTTGGTGTCCTTTCTTTGTGGAGATCGCAACAGTACAGCGCCCGAAGGCGCTGCCTGCGAATCAGCATGAGGAACTCAGAATCTTGCTTGATTTTGGGTGTTCCCAAATTACGACGCCAGCCTGTGAGCCGGCGTTTTAGTTTTGTCTATTACGGCGGCGATTTCCTCCATAAGGTACAACCGAGCTCGCCCGGAGCGTCTTCTCCCCACGCTCCACGGCATAAATTTCATTTTACCCCCCACTCGCTCCACGGTGCAACTAATGCCAAGTCGCCGCTCCACCACATGACACTTTTGGATGCGGTTGGTGTAGAATAGGTAAGCGAGGTGACTATGACATACCGTGGACAGATTACCAAGGGGCAGATCGTGTTTGATGAACCTGTACAGTTGCCGGAGGGGGCGACTGTGGAGGTGCAGGTTATTGGGCCGAAGGTTCGGATTACGCGGCCTTCGCAGCGCAGGCCGTTTCGGAAAATTCAGCCGATTGTGATGCCGGGCGATTCGCTCGCTGACGAACTCGTTCGCGATCGGCGGTGATGTGATGGTCCCTCCTCGTACCAGATACTTCGCCGATGCGTCAGCACTCGTCAAGCGGTATCGAACAGAAGCAGGATCTCAGCGTGTTTCGGAACTCATGGAACATGCTGAGGAAGTATTGATTGCGAGGCTGAGCATTGTGGAGGTTTCCTCGGCACTGGTTCGTCGCGCTCGGTCTATGCAGATACCTTCGCAGGAAGTATTCGCCACACTGACAAACTTCGATGACGATGTGACGGCATCCCTGTCGATCATCGAACTTGACGAAGCGGTGATGGACTACGCGGTTCAACTTGCGCGAGTTCACGGCTTGCGCGGTGCGGATGCCGTGCAACTTTCATGTGCTTTGTTGGTGAAACGTGACAGAGCCGAAATACCGTTGATTTTGATGAGCAGCGACATCGAACTCAATGCCGCTGCCGAATCTGAAGGGCTCACCGTCGTCAATCCAACTGAAGCAAGATCGTAAGATGGAGCTAATCGGAGAAAAATGGAGGGGGGGGCGGCCCAGTTCAGATTGAGGGCTGCAACTCGCCCTCATGAAGTTGGAATCGGTAGTAATCGCGGATCAGCTATGGAGGGGGGCCGGGGTGAATGTGTTCCTGAGGCTTGTGCACACTGCCGGGGGGGGGCGTCAAGTCATGGAAGCTGGTAATGCCTGAAACGCCCCAAAAGGCACTACGGCAGCCCCCCCCGACCGGTGACTGGGACTAAGTCATAACAAGGCCCCCCCAGCCGTAGGGGAACCTGCGGCTGGATCACCTCCTTTCTAACGGATCACAGTTAGAATCTGGGACTTCTCTTCCTTTCAACGTAGTGTAACCAACACACAC
>WQYP01000257.1 GCA_009781185.1 Phycisphaerales bacterium
CAAAACGACGGGCCAACGAAACAATAAGCCAACGAAACGATGGGCCAACGAAACGGAGCGGCTTGATGAATCGGAACAATTAAAAATGTCGCTTGACAATGGCTTGCTCATAGATGGCTGATTTAATCGTGGCTTCATAATTTGTTGTAGTGATCACTTACATTTCCTTGTCATTCCGCCTATGATATCTCGCTACACAAGTGCGAAGTGCGTTTGTTGCGAGAGCATGAAATAATGACCCGATTCCTCGAATCGATCCAGTCGCCCGTTGATCTGCGAAAAATCCCTCTGGATCAGTTGCCCCAGCTTGCCCGGGAAATCCGCGAAATCATCATGACCACCGTCAGTTTCAACGGCGGCCATCTCGCCTCCAACCTCGGCACCGTCGAAATCTGCCTCGCTCTGAATATCGTCTTTAACTTCCCCACCGATCGCCTGCTCTGGGACGTCGGGCACCAGTGTTACCCGCACAAGCTCCTTACTGGCCGCTATAAGAATTTTTCCTCCCTCCGCAGAAAAGGCGGCGTCTGCGGATTCCCTGACCCCTCCGAATCGCCCTACGACCTCTTTTCCGTGGGTCATGCCGGCACCGCTATCTCCAGCGCCGTCGGCATGGCGTGCGCCGATCAGCTCCTCAAAAAGAATACCAAAGTTGTCGCCCTCGTCGGAGACGCATCCATCGTCAACGGACTTGCCTTCGAAGGCCTCAACAACGCCGGTACGCTCAATCGGCAGATGCTCGTCATCCTCAACGACAACTCCATGAGCATTTCCGAACCGCAGGGGGCCTTCGCGAATTACCTCGAGCACCTCCGCGTCACCACCACGTACGAAGAAGTCAAGAAACGCGTTCAGCATCTTCTCGAGCAGATACCCTACGGCCAGCGGATTTCCGATGTCGGCTACCACATCAAACAGGGCATCAAAAACACCCTCGCCCCCGGCCACATTTTCGAGGACCTGGGCCTGAAATACTTCGGCCCCATCGACGGCCACGATATCCCCGCCCTGCTCGAAAAACTCAATGAACTCAAAGACCTCAACGCCCCGGCGGTGTTGCATATCAAGACCATCAAGGGCAAAGGGTACGAATGGGCATGCGACGATCCGACGACTTTCCATTCGCCCAAGCCGTTCAAGATTGAAGGCAGCAACGTCGTGATCCAAAACGGCAGCGGTCGTTCGTGGACCTCCGCCTTCGCCGACGCCATGATCAACCTTGCCAAAAGGAACGACAAAATCTGCGGCATCACCGCTGCCATGCCCGACGGCACCGGCCTGATCAAGCTCGAAAAAACCTTCCCCGACCGCTACATCGACACCGGCATCTGCGAGTCCCACGCTGCCGTCATGGCCGCGGGCATGACCAAGGCCGGTCTCCGACCCATCGTCGCCATCTACTCCACGTTCCTCCAACGCGCCTTTGACCAGATCTTCCAGGAAGTCTGCCTGCAGGGGCTGCCCGTCGTCTTCTGCACCGACCGTGCCGGCCTCGTCGGCGACGACGGCGCCGTTCACCACGGATTCTGCGACCTGGCCTTCCTCAAATCCCAGCCCGGCATGGTCCTCCTCGCCCCCTCCGACGAAAAAGAACTCATCCGCTCCCTCGACCTGGCCACATCGCTCGATCAGCCCTCCGTGATCCGCTACCCGCGTGACAACGTTCCGCCCCAGCCGCTGGGCGAAGATTCTCCCTGGGGCATCCTCAAAACCGGCGGCATCTCCCGCCCCCTCCGCGAAGGCATAGGGGGGGGGGACGCAACGCTGATCGCTTACGGTGCTTGCGCCTGGCAAGCTCTCGAAGCCGCCAAGCTCCTCGAAAACGAAGGCCTCTCCGTCGCCGTCATCGACGCCCGCTTCTGCAAACCCCTCGACGGCCAAATGCTCGAGCGAGTCTTCGCTCGGAATCATCCCATTCTCACGGTTGAGGATCACTCGATCATCAACGGCTTCGGCTCCGCCGTGATCGAACACGCCCAGGAAAAACGTTACGACGCCCGCCTGGTCACCCGCCTGGGCCTCCCCGACCGCTTCATCAAGCACGCCAGCCGCGACGAGCAACTCAAAGAAGTCGGCCTCGACCCCACCGGCATCGCCCGCAGCGTCCGCGCCGCTATCGCAGAATCCCGTACCATTCCGACCGTCCCCGCTCCCGTCAAACGTGCCGTCCCCCAGATGCGCTAAAGCTAACGACTTTTGCTATCATTGATCTGATGACATGATCGAGGTGCCGCATGGGTCCAACGCAAGAACTTATTGATGAACTTTATGTTGATAAAGTGCTCGCTGCGCGTCAGCGTACTTTCGAGCAGAAATTTTTGGCGGGTGGCGAGCTCCACGAGGCCGTCATTGAACGGATGAAGATGGGGATTCTCATGCAGAATCCTAATGCCACGGAAGAAGAGGTTGCCGCGGAACTCAGCCGCAGATATGCCATTGCTCGCATTCTGGAGAATCGCGAATGAGTCCCAATGCTATCCTGATCAAAGTCGTGGACGCTCTTGATCGCTGTGGCATTCCGTACATGGTCGTCGGTTCTTTCTCTTCGAACGCCTATGGCATCGAACGCAATACACATGATGCGGACCTGGTGCTGCAAGTTCCTCCGCCCACTGATAAACTGATCCAGGAACTCGGCCCCGACTTTTCCCTTGACAGGCAATTGGGCTTTGAGACCGTCACCATGACCCAGCGGCAGATCGCCTCGCACCGCGACCCTCCCTTCAAAATCGAACTCTTTTTCCTCAGCGACGATCCTCATGACATCCAACGTTTTGAACGCCGTGCTTCAGGAATCATTGGTGGGCGGAACATTTTCGTGGCAACGGCTGAGGATGTCGTGATTACCAAGCTGCGATGGTCCAAGCAGGGCCGCCGAACAAAAGACATCGACGATGTCCGCAACGTCCTTGCCGTCCAGCACGGCAAACTCGACATGAATTACATCCGTCAATGGTGCCAACAGCACGGCACATTGGAACTGCTCGAAACCACGCTCCAATCAATCCCACCACTCCCGCCTCAACTCTCCGATTCGAACTAACGTGAGTTTGACGTAAGGACGCAAAACAGAGCCGCAATCGTAAGATTGCGCAGTGGCGGCGGAGCCGCGAAAGGGCATTGGCGGCGAGCTTACGCTTATGGCTCTGTTTTGCTCGCGGCTTCGCCGCCACTGCGCAATCTTACGATTGCGGTTCTGTTTGCATTTCCCCTGCTGCTCTTACGTCGAACTGCCCCAATGTGATTGCCATGGCGTCATCACAACGTTCATTTCCCTTTCGCCTCTGCCCTCGTCGTCGGTTTCTCCAGCATGCGATACGTCACCTTCCACGAAACATTCGGCGTCTGAGGGGCAGAAGAACCGTCCCACTGTTTACCTCCCTCCAGCTTACCGCCGAGCACCACATGCCACTGCGGCTCGCTCCACTTCTCATTTTCCCAGAGGCGTACCGTACCCTGTGACATGGGTGTGGGGCTTGCCTGCATCAGCGTCGCGCCTAGCGGCAGCCGCACCACGATTTTCCACGCATTCGGCCACGAAAGCCATTGTGTCCATGTTCCTTGGTATGTCCAGACATCGCCATCGTTTATTGCCAGCCTCGACCTCTCGAGAACCTGGTATATCACCGTTCGTTGGTCGGGCAGGATCGGATGAGGCCAGTGAACTGTGTAGATGCGTTCGCCGTTGACCTCCCGCATGTCGTGCGAGAGCTCTCGCCACTGTTCGTCGTACCAGTGGACCCGCTCCAAATCGTTTCCGGTAAAACGAACGGTGAAACTTTCCGTGGGCATAAAGTTGGCGTAACTTTCGCTGGGCATATGACCACCGTCATTCGTCGTTTTCGTGATGACCTTGCCGCTGCCGTCGGTCGCCAGATCGACGTACACTGTCAAGACCTCCTCTGATTTTCCGAACGCATTGGGTCCTCGATAGGTCTGCCCGATCAGCACCGCCACGGCCATGATGGCCACCATCCACGCTATTTTTTCCCACCAGGTAATCCCGCGAAAGTCGCTTGGGGTTGCCACCACCGCTGGCGTACCGCTCGCCAAGCGCATCTCTTTGAGTTCTCGCACGACGCTGATTTTCGTGTTCACCGTCCAGTACCACAGTTTGATCAGCACCGTGCTCTCGTAGGCCATCAGGAACAGCACGCCAAAGGCGATCCACAGCATCTCGTGGTTCGACTCCAGGAAACGCATCGCAAAAAACACCATTGCCGCCACAAAGACCAGCAGTTGGGCGAACATCCAACGCTGCAACTTTTTCAGCTTGCCGCGAAATTCGTCGGTCACTTCGCCAGCCATTTTTTTGGCCCGTTTCGGATCGAATCCGCCGGTGTTGGTTTCATTTTCCTGGGTCATCATGCCGCTCCTCATAAAGCACACGCAGCTTCCGCCGCGCATGAAACAATCGCGATTTCACCGTCCCCACCGGCACCCCCAGAATCTCCCCCACCTGCCCCACATCGAACCCCTCCTCATACACCAACGCCAAAATCGCCCGCTCCGCCCCGCCCAACCGCTCCATCAACGCCCTCACTTCCTCATACTTCTCCTGCAACCATTCATCCCCCCCTTCCCCCCCCCCCCGCCCCCCCCCCTCCCCCCCCCCCCCCCCCCCCCCCCCCCC
>WQYP01000258.1 GCA_009781185.1 Phycisphaerales bacterium
GGGGGGATGTTCGGCGTTGGAGATGGGGGGGGAGCCGTCGAGTGAGGTGTCGCCGCGGCAAGGGGGGGGGAAGGTGCTGACGGATGAGGGGTTGATGGCGGTGACGCCGGCGGCGGATGAGAAGAATGATGCGAATCAAGCGGGGACGGAGGGGGGAGGGCCGAGGATTGTGCCGGAGACGATGCCGTCGGCGACGCATCCGACGACGACGAGGCCTGCGAGAGGGAAAGGGGAGACGCATCCGACGACGGAGCCGGCGACGGAGGGCAACGGGGGAGGAGGGAAAGTGGAGGTGCCTCGGGCGATGATGGTGCAGGAGGCGATTTTGGTGGGGCTGCAGAATAACAGTTCGTTGAAGGTGCAGAAGTACAATGTGCCGTTGCAGCGGACGGGGGAAGAGATTCAGCGGGCGGCGTTTGATCCGACGGTGAGTGCACAGATTGCGGGGGGGCGGACGGCGGTGCCGACGTCGACGACTTCGACGGGAGGGAAGGGAACCAGCTACACGGATCAGATCAACGCGCAGATCGCGGCGGCGGAGTTCCTGCCGACCGGTACGACGATCACGGCTGCGTATACGACGAATAACGCGTTTTACAGCGACGCGGCTTCCAGCAGCGGGTTGAGCGCAACGGTGACGCAGTCGCTGCTTCGCGGGGCGGGGATGGATGTGAATCTGGCGAGCCTGAGGCAGGCGGTGCTGGCGACGAAGATCTCGCAATATGAGCTTCGCGGATTTGCGGAGGCACTAGTAGCGGAGATCGAGCAGACGTACTGGGACCTGGCGTTCGCGGAACGGCAGGTGGTGATCGTGGAAAACGCGCTGGGGGTGGCACAGAAACAACTGGATGAGACCAATGCGCTCATCGAGCTGGAGCGAAGTGCGCCGAGCGAACGAGCGGCGGCGGAGGCGGAGGTGGCGTTAAGGAAGGAGAATTTGATTGATGCCAAGAGTACGCTGGAGACGACGCGTATTCGTTTTTTGCAGTTGATCACGCCGGTGGGGAGAGGGGGGGGGCCGTTCTGGAATCAGACGGTGGCGTTGCGGACGCTGCCGGCGGTGCCGGAGGGGAAGATGGATCCTGTGGAGAGTCATGTGGCGGTGGCGTTGAAGCTTCGGCCGGAGATCAATGAGACGAAATTGCAGATTCAGCAGGGGGATTTGCAGGTGGTGCGGACAAAGAACGGGCTGCTGCCGCAGTTGGATTTGTTCGTGACGCTGGGGCAGACGGGATATGCGGGGAGCTTCGGCGGATCGGTCACGGCGTTCAATGGGCCGGATTACAACGTGCTGGCGGGACTCAGGGGAAGCTACGACATCGGGAATCGTGCGGAACGGGCTTCGCATCGGGCGGCGGTCCTGGGACGGGATCAGTCGGTGGAGTCGCTGGTGAACCTGGAGCAGACGGTGCAGGTGGATGTGCGAACGCAGTACATTGAGGTAGAGCGGACGCGGCAGCAGATCGATGCGACGAAGGCGACGCGTATCGCACAAGAGACGGCGTTCCATGTGGAACAGGAAAAATTCAAACTGGGCAAGAGCACGTCGCTGCTGGTGGCACAGGCCCAGCGGGATTTGCTCTCGGCACAATTGGCGGAAGTGCAGGCGGTGACGGGGCATTTGAAGGCGCTGGTGCAGTTGTATCGATTGGAAGGATCGCTGTTGTATCGGAGAGGGATCGCGGCACCGGGGGGGGAGGAAGTGAAGGCGGAGGCGTGGAAGCGGTGAGAAGCAATTCGAAATTCGAAATTCGAAGTTCGAAATTCGAAGCAAATTCAAATGTTCAAATGTTCAAATTAGATGTCGCTAAAAGGGTGTCGGCGTACACTTCAGGGGGAAGGGCTGATGATGATCGATGATTGGGAATTACTGCAGCGATGGGCGACGCGTCGGGATGAGATCGCGTTTGGGGAATTGGTGTCGCGGCATGTGGGGATACGGGTGTATTCGGTGGGACCGAACCGGTATGACGATGGCGGAATCAAAGGTACGCTGAAGGACGACAGACAAGCTGACGATATCGTGATCGGTGTGGAAGTGGAGGCCGAGAACCAGTGACAAGGTGATGGGGTGGACAGGGTGGCAAGGTGGCGTGGAGCACCGCGTGGTAACGCGGTGGTGGTTGGGCATTTGAGAACAAACCACCGCATTACCATGCGGTGCTCCGGCTCATCGTTAACAAGTTGCGATCTTACGATTGGAGGCCGGTGGATTCGTCGAGGGCGAGCATGAGGTTGAGGCATTGGATGGCGGCGCCGGAGGCGCCTTTGCCGAGGTTGTCGAGACGAGCGAGGAGGGCGATTTGGGCGGGGTTGCCGGTGATGATCAGATCGGTGCGGTTGGTGCCGTTGCAGGCGGTGATATCGAGGAAGCCTTCGTTGAGGGCGCCGGCGGCGGTGGTGGCAGTGGCATCGTAGGGGAAGACGTGGATGAAGGGTTCGTTGGCGTAGTGTGTGGCGAGGAGGTGTTGGATGGATTGAGGGGTGGTGGAGTTTTTGAGGAGGCGTGTGGGGAGGAAGGTTTCGACGCAGAGGCCGCTGTGGATGGGTGCGACGACGGGGGTGAAGAGCGGGGGGTGGGTGAGGCCGGTGATGGTTTGCATTTCGGGGAGATGTTTGTGTGTGAGCTTGAGGGCGTAATGGCGGGGGGCGTGGAGGTGGGGTGGAATTTGGCACGCAGAAGCGTGAACTCCGGTTACCCCCCTACCGGCTTCGTATTGGGCGATCATTTTTTTGCCGCCGCCGGAGTAGCCGGTGAGGGAGAAGGCGGTAATGGGCATATCGGGTGGAACGATGCCGGCTTGGACGAGGGGGTAAAGAGCGAGGATGAAAGCGGAGGCGTGGCAGCCGGGGACGGCGACGCGGGAGGCGTTTTTGATTTTTTGGCGGTGGGTGGGTGAGAGTTCGGGGAGGCCGTAGACCCAGGTGGGGTCGGTGCGGAAGGCGGTGGAGGCGTCGATGATTTTGGTTTGGGGATTGTCGACGAGCGCGACGGCTTCCCTGGAGGCGGCGTCGGGGAGGCAAAGGAAGACGATGTCGGCGGCGTTGAGGAGGCGTTTGCGCTCGGCGGTGTCCTTGCGTTTGTCGGAGTCGATTTTGAGGATTTCGATGTCGGTACGTGCGGCGAGGAGTTCGTTGATGCGGAGGCCGGTGGTGCCTTCCTGGCCGTCGACGTAGATTTTGGCGGGCATGGTTTTTACACGCTGAAGCGTGAACTCCGAATAAAAAATGTGGATGCTGAAAGGGAATGATAGGAAATTTGATTCGATGTGACAATTCATAGCGATTGCAATTCGAAAATGCGTCAGTTAGACTTATGTTGGATGGTTCGTGTGATTCCTGTCCCTTTCTGTCATTTCTCGCAGGATCACGCGGAGCGTTTTTCATCTGTCGCGCGTGCCGAAAGGAGTGTGTTCGCATGCGGAGCTGTAAGGGATTCACTCTCATTGAATTGCTGGTGGTTGTCGCGATTATCGCTTTGCTTGTCGCGTTGCTGCTTCCCGCATTGGCCAAGGCCAAGGAGGAAACAAAACTGGTCAAATGCCAGTCCAATCTCCATGCCATCGGCATTGGCATGGCCACCTACAACAACCAGAACAACGATCTGATGCCTCACGGTAAGAGCTATTTTAATGTCGATGCGTACCCCAACAGGAATTGCAATCCACCGGTAAGTTATCTGAGGATGGGATGGGCCGAAGCGCTCACCGCCGACGGCTCCTTCCGGCAAAACAACAACGTCGATGGCGTCATAGATAACAACGGCACATGGAACATCTTTGCCCAAGGCATCGGCATCTTCAAGTGCCCGTCGTTTGACTATACGAACGACACCTGGCGACCCGATTGGGGCTACGGCATGGCATGGTGCGCCGTTTCCTGTTTCCCCTTCAGCGAAGAGTCCTATCCCTCGGACTTTCCTCCCCTGCCCCTTCCCCCCTCCTACAATTTATGGGATCCCCAGTATCCGTTTTATAGCGTGCGGGCCCGGGATCTGAATCCCTCCCATATCATCGTCGCCGACGGCAACGACGGAATGGCACTCTACGGTGCGGCGGGCAGCCCCGCCTGGACCGGCGCGACAGATGATACCGGCGCCCCCTACGGCGTCTTCCAGCGGCACAAACGCGGCGTCAGCCGCGGAGCCAATTACCTCTTCGCAGGTAACCACGTCGAATGGAGCGCTCTCTACGGTTCGCAACCATCGTCCGACAAATTCATTAATGGCTATAACTGGACCGCGGGGCAATTACATGTCTGGGCTCACGGTGCCTCTGATTACTGAGCCCTCTCAGTCAGCCCAATGGCACTAGAGGCCTTCGGAAAACTCTGACGGCACGAAAACACAACGTGGAAAACAAGCGGAAAATGAAGATCTATCCCGGCTAAAGCCGGGGCTATATGAATTTTTCGAAGGCCTCACTTGAGCATTTTTCATGTAGTCGTGGCGTGATGACATGCGCAGGAAGCGAGAGCCAAAGCCCCGCATTGCCATCTTGCTGTTACCTGCTCTGTCTCAATCCTCTATCAGAGCCGCGACCGTAAGGGAGCGACCCGTGCGACAATGCGGAGATAAAGCCTGTCGCTCCCTTACGGTCGCGGCTCTGATGGCCAAA
>WQYP01000259.1 GCA_009781185.1 Phycisphaerales bacterium
CCTGACGTGTACGTTTAGCCGCCATCGCGCTTCCTCCTTGAAGCCTTATCATTACTCCGTTGATCCCGAGGATCAACTCGTAACTCTTATCGGCAGCACCCCGCCTAAAACGTCATGCACCCGTTCTCATGTTGGGCGAATCTGGGCTTGTCGTCGTGGGTTGGGTTGTTCCGGCGCGGGGTGAGTCTTTGGATAATTTCAACGGCAAACTCCACGCGAACGGCGGAGTCTGCGTCCGGTTTTGCCATCCGAGGGACAGGTCGGCGTTGACATGAATCCATGCTGGGCGTCCTTTATCCAGGAGAGCCGTCGTTTTGGGAGGCTTCACCGCGCCAATTCCCTTGAAAAGGTCATGATCCGGCGGCAGGTCTCGCAACTCATAGCGATCCGTGGCGAGGCTTTGCATGGCTTTTTGAATTCCGGTCTGGAAAAACGGCGAATTTTTTTCCGGGGCGGATAAGATCGTGCCGCCATTGTCCATGAATTGCTTGAGCTGATTCATTTGTTCGGGCGTGAAATTCGGCGCCAGGCCATCGGCGATAATCAGCAGTTGGGAGCGTTGCCAGTCGGTGTCGGGGCAGTCCCAGGAGAGCGCCTGCCAGGAGTAGAGGCGATTGTCCTGCTGGGTCATCCATGAGGTGAGATTGTTGGCGGCACGTGCATGCGCGAGGTTCGGGGTATTTTGCAACTGCAACATCGAGAAAGCGACGGGGACTCTTGCTTTGGCGAGCGTGAGGAGGGCGAAGGAGGTTGCCAGTAATTTGCGATCTCCTCCCGTTCCACTATTGCAAAAGTTCCAACTTCCATCTGACGCCTGGGATTTGATGAGCGAGGCGGCCGTATGGTCGAGCCAATTGAGTTCTCCAATCCGGCGGATGCCCAGGGACATCAAAGTGCGCGTCAGCCCATAGGTCACATACGAGTCCATAGCCCAAAAGGAATCTGTTCGCAGTTTTTCCTGAATGGTGTTCAAGGAGGTGGCAATCGCCGGATCGGTGGATAGGGCGTCTTTTTTCATGGCGCTAGAGGTCAACAGTAAACTGGCCAGGCCGTCAATGGTCATGGAATCTGTTGATATGCCTTGAGTGTCGAATGTATAGCGCCAGGTTCCATCTGGGCGTTGAGTTTTGTGCCACACCAGATCCACATCGGACCAGAGTGTGGTTGGCATGTCCAGGCCCGCCTCTTGCATCGTGAAGAGAGCAAGGGTGGCATACTGAGAATTTCCAACTTCTCCACATGTATTTTTTTTGTACCCCTCGATGCGATCTAACAACCTTTTGACCTCGTAGGCATTGTTTCGGGCTTTGGCGGCAGCCAGGTCTGTATACAGTTTGGCCATAGTCTCATTCGTGTCCCTCCATCCTCCGCCGGGAAACATTCCAATGAGCAAATATTTTTTGTCTCGATCCAGTGCCGGCGATTTGGCGGGTGCCGGCAAAGCCAGAGTCAATGTGACGGCCTGCCTCGCCGCCACATAGGTTGAGGCGGGTTCCAGTTTTTCCAGCCAGGCGACCAGCGGGGCGATCTCTTTGGAATCCGCAGCCAGTCCTTTATCGCCAAGGCTTTTTCCGGCGATTAGGAGAGCATAGAGTCCTAAAGATGTTTCGCCGCCAAAATTCCGGATATTAACTCCTGATTTGCTAGCGACGGTTGGTGTTTTGTCCGCCCAATCAAACAACACCTCCAGGTTGCTCCCTTTTTTTTGAAGGAGGAGGAAGTCGATTCCTTTGTTCATCGCGGCGACGATCTGCGCGTCGGTCGGCGCCGGCAACGGCGTGAACGAGGGCGTTTTGGCGGTCTCCTTACGCAATTGATCCGCTCGCAGTTATTCCAGGCGTTTTTCGCGGCTGTCGGCGCCGGCAGTTCCATCCTCCGCGAATGCCACGGTAATGAAGCCTCCCACCCCAAGCAGCACCATCATCACCCCCATCCACATCATGGTTGTTTTGCTATTGTATTTTGGACGAGACAATTCGATGGCCATAAAAACCTTCTTCTATCGGTTCCCAAGTTATGACGCCAGCTTATGAGGTGGCGTTTTTGTTTTATCTACATGCGATGGCGTTTTCCCTCCATAAGGTCAGCCGGGATCGCCCGGAGCGCCTTCTTCCCTCGCCCCACGACATAACGCATCCATTTTACCTCCACGTCGCAACCGACGCCAAGCTGCTGTTATCCCATCGTCAACTTGCGATACTTGATCCGGCGCGGCTTGTCCGCTTCGGTGCCCATACGCTTACGCTTATCTTCCTCGTACGCCTGGAAATTGCCTTCGAAAAATACCACCTGCGAATCGCCTTCGAACGCCAGGATGTGCGTCGCCAGGCGATCGAGGAAATAGCGGTCGTGGCTGACGATCACCGCACAGCCCGCAAAATTCTGCAACGCTTCCTCCAGCGAACGGATCGTATTGACATCCAAATCGTTCGTCGGCTCATCCAAAAGGATCACATTTGCACCACTTTTGAGCATACGAGCCAGATGCACGCGATTGCGCTCGCCGCCGGAGAGGATGCCGACTTTCTTCTGCTGATCCTGTCCGACGAATCCGAAGCGAGCGGCGTAGGCTCGCGTGTTCACCGTCAAGCTTCCCAGTTTCGTATTCTCCAGCCCATCCGAGATCGCCTCCCACACGGCCGCATCGTCCTTGAGTGTTTCGCGGGATTGTTCGACATATGCCAATTGCACGGTTGGTGCGATTTCGATGGTTCCTTTGTCCGGTTTTTCGCTGCCGGTGATCATGCGGAAGAGCGTCGTTTTGCCGGCGCCGTTGGGACCGATCACCCCCACGATCCCGCCCGGCGGCAGCGAAAATGAAAAATTCTCGAACAGCAGCTTGTCGCCGTACGCCTTGCTGATCCCTTTCGCCTCAATCACTTTCTGACTCAACCGCGGCCCAGGCGGAATGTAAATCTCAATCTCCGCCGCTTTCTTCTCGCTGTTCTCACTGACCATCTGCTCATACGCCGCGATGCGAGCCTTGCTCTTGGCACGCCGAGCCGACGGATTCGAGCGAATCCACTCCAGCTCCCGCGCCAACGCCCGAGTCCGCTGCGTCTCCTGCTTCTCCTCCACCATCAACTTCACCTTCTTCTGCTCCAGCCACTGCGAGTAATTCCCCTTCCATGGAATCCCATGCCCCCGATCCAGTTCCAGAATCCATCCCGCCACGTTATCCAAAAAATACCGATCGTGCGTCACCGCAATCACCGTCCCCTCATACCTCTTCAAATGCTCCTCCAGCCACTGCACCGACTCCGCATCCAGATGATTCGTCGGCTCATCCAGAATCAAAATATCCGGCTTCCTCAAAAGCAACCGACAAAGCGCCACCCGCCGCTTCTCACCACCCGAAAGCACCCCACACTTCTGTTCCCCCGGCGGACATCGCAGAGCATCCATCGCCATATCTAACTGCTGATCCAACTCCCACGCATTCACCGCATCCAATTTTTCCTGCAAAACTCCCTGCTTTTCCAGCAGTTTCTCCATCTGCTCATCCGACATCGGCTCGGCAAATTTCGCCGAAAGTTCCTCAAACTCCTTAAGCAAATCCACCACCTCCTGCACCCCTTCCTGCACAATCTCCCGAACTGTCCTGTCCGGATCGAGCTTGGGCTCCTGCTCCAGGAATCCCGTCGTGTATCCCGGCTGCAGCGAAATCTGCCCATCAAAATCCTTGTCCACGTCCGCCAATATTTTCAACAGCGTCGACTTGCCCGCTCCATTAATCCCCAGCACTCCAATCTTCGCCCCGTAAAAATACGACAGATAGATATCTTTAAGCAGCACCTTTTTATCGATTTTCTTCCCCACGCCGATCATGGAATAAATAATTTTGTTAGGTTCATTATTCGTCGTCGCCATGCGATTCTCCAAAGCAAGTTTTGAGCCGACCGTTATACCATATTGGTGTTTCCATGACCGCCCCAAGCCCAGGGATTGCAATTCCTGGGCTTCAGCCGCTCGAATTGGTGTGTGTCGGATTTATGAGGGACACCTCCATCGTGGCGAGTTATACTGAGCCATGGCCAATGGTCTGGAAAGGAGAAATTTCCATGCGTAAGATCGTTTTCTTTTTGGTTGCCGTGTCGTTTGTCGTCATCATCGCGGGATGCCCCAAGGTCGACAAGCCGCCAGAGATCAAGCCCTCCCCCACCACCGCCCCCGCCCCCGCTTCCCCCAAGGTCGGCGTATTTCTCTATCACCTCTACGAGAATCGAAACATCGATCTTGTCAAGGACGACAGCCACGGTGTCGCAACGCTCGAACTCACCTTTACCCTCCACGGCCCAGCCGCCGCCACCGCGACTCGCTACGGCGAACTCAAGATCGATGAAGCCATCGACGATACGGGAAAGGACCTCATTCTGCCTTAGGCTCCCCGCCAAAATAACCTGATTACTTTTTTTGTTGAGGGTGGGCACAGTAGTTCCACTCGCCGTGGAACTTTGCGGGTTTGAGATTGACGGTTGCCAGTTGCTCGTCGCTGACTTTGATGCCCGTGGGATACGTTCCAGAATCCAGTTGGGCCTTGATCCTGAGTC
>WQYP01000260.1 GCA_009781185.1 Phycisphaerales bacterium
GAACTCCCGCCACCCCCCGCCCATGAAGACCTCCCCCTTTCTCCCCCTCTCCCCCTCTCCCCCTCTCCCGAACTGCCCTTGCCCGCCGCTATCGCCACCGCCCCGCGGGCCCTCGCCGGCCGACGTGTGACGCCGATCCTTCGCCCGGCCGATACAGCCCTGAGGGCCGCCGAAGAGCACGCCTCGCAAGCCGCGGCAAAACGCCGCAAACAGGTGCTCATCCTCTTCTTCTCCGCGATGGGTGCCCTCGCGCTTGGCATGGCGCTGCTCTATCTGATGCGTCGCCCGCCTCCGCCGGAGACGCCATTACCTCCGCCGAAAAGACAATCGACAAGCGTGCAGTCGTCGCCGGTGGTGGTCGAAACGCCGCCGCAGCCGATTCCCACGCCGCAGTCTGCGCCCGTGGAAATCGTCAAAGTGCCTTCTCATCCGTCTCCCACGCCGCCGCAGCCGATCGCGCCACCACAACCGTCGCTGCCGGCAAAACAATTCCCCCCCGTCGTCCACATCGCCTCCGTTCTGACCGCCCCCCTCCCCGGCGGCGGCGTGAGCGACTCGGTCCAATCGCTGAGCTTTCCGCTCAGCGACGTCAATACGCCAGATCGAATCCAGTCCTTTTCGCTGCATTTTGGCAACAACCAAAACGACTACGCCGCCAAGGACTCTCGCTTCAAGCTCAGCGCTTCAAGTCGAGGAGGGGGATACGAAGTGGTTCTCACCGCCACCGACGCCGCCAATCGCCGGACCGATGAAGTCGTGCGGCTCATTTTCGACCTCCAGCACCGCGGAGGGGGAGGGGGACTTGAAGCCCACTGGAAAACTCCCGTGCTGCTGCGGACCCCTGAAATCACCTCCCTGGCCTATTGGCTCCTGCAATCATCCACGCTCGACCTCGTCGGCGCCGCAACCCCGGAGCAGCGTCTTGCGTTTAGACCCTGGGAATCTCAGGTGATCAAGCTTTCGGAAACCGCCAGCGATCTCAAATTGCCGATGCCTCTGCCCAAAGAGGCCGTCGCCGTCGCTCCCGCGACTTTGCCCGCCGGCTGGAAAGCCACTTGGTACATCGACTGGGAAGGGGGGGGGGCGAAGGACGTGACGCTGCGGAAGCCGGAGAACGCTTCGCAGGTCATTAAGTTTGAGAAGCCCACCAGTTCTGGGGCCATTGAGTCCTGGTTCCTGCTGACGTTTCGCCCGAGTTTCGGCAAGGTTGAGAGTACGCTTGCCAGGCGGATGGCCACCGACGCTTCGGACCTGGCCAACGCTGAAAGCCAACTGCGAGCCATCACCAGCAACATTGAAAAATTCCGGAGGAATGGCGCCAGGGAGAACGATATCCAGCCGTACATCGAGAAACAAAACGCGATGGCCAGGGACGTGGATGCTTACAAACAGGCTCTCGCCGGGTATAAAGACTTAACGACGTTTGCCGTCCCGATCGAACTGCCCGACGGCATGCATCTGACCAACCTGCATTTTGTGCAGGATAAGTAACGTTGAATCTGGTGATTTGGTAATTTGGTGATCTGGTGATTTTAACTTTGGCAATCGAATGGCATTCTCACACACGCGACAGCGCCAATCGCCAGATCACCAAATCACCAGATCACCAAATTCTTCCAACTAACGCTCTCGAGAAAGTTTATTTATGACTCTGGACTATCAGCGTGTCGTGGAATACCTGCGTGACCTTCGTCAGAGCTCGCTGCAGTCGGTGACCGACGAGATCGCCCAGGCCGCCGCCGACTACGCGGCCCTGTGTGTGCAGGCCAACGAACGCCTCCGCAAATGCTCCTCGTTCCTCCAGCAGGGCCTTCGTTCCGAAGCGATTCACATGGCCGACGAGAACCCCAACCTCCTCGACCTCGTCGCCGCGCTCGATCTGCCCGACCCGCAAACCTGGACCGACTACTGCCAAAACAACGGCCTCGCCGTTCCACCCCCTCTCCAACTCGATCGCGCCCAACAACTCAACGAAGCCTATTCCCAGGACCAACCGCTGGAACACCTCCTCGCCCGCCACCGCCTGCTCGCCCTTTCTCGAGCCCCTGTCCGCGAGCGCCTCAACACCATGCGTCGCATCGCCCAGCTCGATCAAGGCAACGCCGCCTGGGAAAAAGACATCCGCGTCTTTGAAAAGGCGAGACTGCATGAATTGCCACATGCTTTTCACAGTGCCGTGAAGAATCGCCAGGACCAGGCGATCGCCGACCTGATGGCCGAGCTCACGCAGGAGCCCTGGTTCGAAGCGATTCCGGTCGAACTTTCCACCGCCGTCTCCGACGCCTATTCGCGGATGCAGCGGATCGGCACCGAAACCGAGCTGCGAAAACTCCTCGTACCGCTCCGCGACGCCTACGCCGCCCAGTCTCTTCACGAGTGCAAAGGCCTCGTCGCCCGCTGGAAAAAGATCATGGCCCATTACCAGGTCACCAGCGTCGCGCCCGAACTGACCGACGAAATCAAGCCCGTCGTCGCCTTCATCACCGAACAGGAAAAACGCGAAGACTACCTCAAACGCTTCCGCGATTCCTGCACCGCCTTCAGCCGAATGCTCGACCAGGACGCTTCGGACTCCGACCTCGAAGCCGGTTACGCCCGTCTCCACGAGTTCAAGGAGCCGATCCCTGAGGAACTCACGCAGCGTTACGCCGGCAAGCAGACGTATCGCCAGCAGCGTATTGAGCGTACCCACAAGCTGCGCCTGACCGCCGCCACCGCCACCGCCGCCGCCGTCGTGATCGTCGTCCTCGTCAGCGGTTATTTCATGATGCAAAGCAGCGACGCTGCCAAATGGGCCCAAAAAATCCGAGCCGCCAATCAGGACCGGAACATCCCACTGGCACAAAAGTACATCGAGGAACTCAAAAAGAGCAGCTCCAGCCTGGCCCGGGACGCCTCCGTCGCCGCCGCCATCCGCGACACCGACCAGCTCATCGCCAAACGCGACCGCGATTCCGTCCAGCTTCAGGACAACATTCAGCGATTGACCGCCGCCGCCGCCTTCGCCACGCCGATCGACGCCAATCCCGCCGCCCCTCTCGAACCGCTCCTCGACCTGATCTCTTCCCTCGAGCAGACCCTCGCCGCCGCCGACTCCCACGGCGACCTGAGCTGGGTCGACATCGAGAAAAAATACGCCGCCGCACGCATCGAACTCGATTCCCTGTTAAGCAAAGTCAAGAACCACGCCTCCAACACCGTGCGAGCCGAAGTCGAGCAGGCCGACGCCAAAATCAGCGCACTCTCCGGCTCCCCATCCGAACAGTCCGCGACCCTCAGCCAGGTCAGCGGCCGCATGACCACCCTCAAAAACGCCCACGGCATCGACCCCGACGCCGTCGCCGCCGCCACCGCCCTGCTGACCAAAATCGATCAGCATCGCAGCAATCTCGAAGCACTCCAGAACGTCGCCGCCGCCCTCGACGCCGTCCGGCAGGCCACCACGCCCGACGATCTCGCCAAAGCCCTCGCCGCCTTTGCCGAAAAATATCCCGACGATCCGCGAACCGCGGAATTCATCCAGGCCAAGGACCGCCTCTCCTACGTGAAAAGCATCGACGCCTGGCTGCATATCGTACACACGTGGGGCAAGCAGATGTCCCCGTCCACCTCCGACAAGGCCCAGCAGCGAGCCGATTCCGTCGTCGCCTATCTGAAGGCCTACCCCGCATCGCCCCTGCAAATGTACGCCCGCACTTATGTCCATTACGCCCGTCGCGCCGTCGACGCTCTCGCCGAGAAAGGCACCTGGCAGGTCGACTTCAATGACATCGTCACCAACCCGCTCCTGATCGACCTGGCCCTCATGAAAACCTCCGACGGGAAACAGTTCTACGTCCTCGACCCCATCAAGCTCACCCAGCGAAGCCTCGGCGACAAGATCACCTACACCTTCGAATCCATCGATCCCAACGACCTGACCAAACGTCTCCTCGTCACCGTCGATCCGCCAATCAAAATCGTCAGCGACAAGCCGGTCAAAGTCCCTCACGCCCTCGTCGTTGCCGACCTCGCCGACGACGTCAAGCGGGTCAACGAGTCCAACTGGGACACCTGGGGCATCGACTTGATCGACCGCATTCGCCACAACAAGGACCTCGACCAGGACCGCGAGATCGTCGTCCAGGCCATTCTCGTGCAGCAGGCGATCAAGACCATGAACAACGTCTCCGACTGGGCCTTGGGCAGCACCTACCAAAACGCCGCCGCCGAACTCGCTCGCCAGCAGCCCGACCAGATCAAGTGGTGGGACCTCGATCATCCCGAAAAAATTACCAACAAAACGCGCGATGCGCTCAAGGAGATCATTACCGCGATTCCACCAGCCGACAAAGTCAAGTCGCTCATTGCCAAGAAAAAAGAATGGCTCTTCAAAATGCTCCAGTTCGACCCCATCGCCATCGGCGTCGCCATGAAAGACGATACCGGCAAATGGACCGTCACCGCTTCCACCGGCACCGCCATCAACGGCAACCTCCTCTGGACCATTATCCCCCCCGCCCCTACACCC
>WQYP01000261.1 GCA_009781185.1 Phycisphaerales bacterium
ATAACAGACGTCCGCGACCGACCTTAGGCGTCATCCAAGCCTCCGTTGCGATAGGTTTGTCGTCACAAACGATCTATCGACAATGAGAGGCTTGCTTTATTTAACTTAACTGAACTGTATTGGCGTTAAGCCTTGCGATTCCTCGCAAAGCTATTTCACCGTCACATGATCCATCTGAATATCCACACAATCGCGGCCTGCGTCGATCCGGTTGAATTTCATGTAAATATCTTCCAGCACCTTCATCTTCGCCGCCGTCGAAATGCCCCAGAACTTCTCCTCGCCCGGCGTACGGCCCCACAGCACCACCCGCGGCCCCCCTCCATCCGGCCTCGTCCACACCGTATTGAGCACAATCCACGACGCATTATGATCTTTCCGCCCATTAAAATTATTCATATCAATCGCATCGATCTGAGCTGCGAATTTTTTGCCACGCAAAAGCTTCGCCAGTTTCATCCCCGCCGCCAAATCCGCCCCTTCAAATCTCCCCCCCACTTCCGGCGCTTCTTCATGCAGCCCCGTGATCGCCATCAATCCTGCCCCCCCCCCTATCGCCTTGCGATACGCCTCTGAATAGTCGTTCGGCAATCGCATCAGTTCCTCGTCGATCAAGTAGCATTTTCCATGGGCCAGCACCCACGCCGCCGGCTTGCGATACTCCGCGTCAATCTCGATTGTTTGCGTTTGATGAATTTTGTCGATCGATCGCCGGACTTGTGCGATCTGTTTGATCCACGCATTTTCATTTCTTGCCAGATGATTGGTGTAATTTGCCGCTACTTCCGCGAGGATTTCCTTGTCCAACGGATTGGCCAGACGGTTGTATGTTGCCTGGTCGCGGCTGGCGAAGGCTTCGGTCTCGCTGATGATGCGATCCAGGATTTCCTTGCTCAGCCAAGGCGGTTTGTTCATTAATTGGGCGTAAAGGGCCATTTTTTCGGCCTCCGCCCGCACTTTTTCCTGGCTGTATTGATGGATTCGCGTGGCTAATTCGTAACAGAGGGCGAGCAGGACCAGCAGGCCGCAGAATATCCATAATTTCCGAATCCAGTTCATGTTTGTCCGTTTTTGTCTGTTTTTGTCTATTTTTATCTGTTTTTGTCTGCGTTTTATCCGTTTTTTACCGCCGTTGCGTCGCGTAAAGCCAATTTTGCCAGTTTATCGCAGAGTGCGGGGAAGGTGATTCCCGCTTTTGCGGCGGCTTTGGGGACCAGCGAATGTGTTGTGAAGCCCGGCATGGTGTTGATCTCCAGGACGTAGGGTTCGAGGGTCTTTTTGTCGACCATCAGGTCGACACGGCTCAGATGGCGGCAGCCGATCCAACGGTGCGTTTCTTTCGCCGCTCGACATACCAGAGCCAGCACCTGCTCGGGCAGCGGGATATCGAACACATACTGTGTATCGTCACGTGTATATTTAGCTTCGTAATCATAAAATTCGGTCGCGGGTTGAATCCAAATCACCGGCAAAGTTCTCTCATCCAAAATGCCCACGGTCAGCTCAAAGCCATTGACAAACTTTTCAACCAACATTGTTCCATATTTTAGCAATGTTGCCGCCAGATGCGTGCGTGCTTCCGTCAAGGTTGTGCAAATCCTGCAGTTCACCGATGAGCCCTCCGCGATCGGCTTGATGACGCACGGCACACCGACGGTCGAAGGTGGCGTCCAGTCTTCTCTCCATTTTGCCGCATAGACCACCTGCCACGGCGGGGTCGGAATACCGTTTTCCAACAGGCAGGACTTTGTTGCGACCTTGTCCATTCCCAAGCGGCTAGCCTGGGCGCCTGAGCCTACAAAAGGCAGGCCACATGTTTCCAAGATTTGCTGCAACTGGCCATCTTCTCCGAAGAGTCCGTGGAGTGCGGGGAAGATCAGGTCGCAGGGCTGGCGATCGAGCGCGGAGAGGTCGGTTGGGGAAATGTCGGACTCCCATACGCGATGTCCCGCGACGCGGAGTGCTTCGGCGATTTGTTTGCCGGTGTTGAGCGAAACTTCGCGTTCGGCGGAAATTCCGCCGCGTAATAAGGTGATGTTGAGTGAGTTTGCGTTCATATTATTTTATATTCCTCGCGTTGCAGAGTGGGGTTCGCGACGCCGCAAGCGTTTTCGGTGCTCTGGTGCAAGAGCGGTGGCCGAGCGGCATGCAAGCATGCCGGCTCAATAGTTTAGTTACCAGATTACTACTTCCGTTTCGAGATCGACATCGAATTTTTGTTTGACGCGTTCTTTGCAGAGAGCTATCAATGCGAGTACGTCGGCGGCCAGTGCGCCTTTTTTGGCGGTGATGAAATTGGCATGCTTGGTGGATACTTCGGCTCCGCCGATTGTCGTGCCTTTTAAGCCAGATTGATCGATGAGTTTTCCTGCGGCGTGTCCCTGCGGATTCTTGAAAATGCAGCCTGCGGACTTTTCCGCCAGCGGCTGGCTGTTTTTTTTGTACATCCAGATTTCTTTTACCTTATTCATCACGCGATGCGGATCGTCTTCTGAGAGCGAAAACGTCGCCTCCAGAATAAACTTCGTGGTGATGTTGCTTTGGCGATAGGCGAAGATCAGGTCGTCTTTTTCGCGAGTGAAGAGTTGTCCGTTGGTGTCCATGATGGTAACAGTCTGGACGGATGATCCGATGTCACCGAACATGCCGCCGGCGTTGATTTTGATTTCGCCGCCGACGGAGCCAGGGATTCCGGCGAGGCATTCGAGTCCGGCCAGTCCAGCCTGCGTTACTTCGAGCAGCAGTTTTTGCACATCTTTTCCCGCGCCGGCCCGCACGGTGTCGCCGTTGATTTCGGTTGCCGTGAAGGCGGGCGTATTCAGGCAGATCACGGCGCCGTTGACGCCTCTGTCATTGACCAGCAGATTCGCACCTGAGCCAAGCACATAGATGGGGATTTCTTCCTGTCGCAAACGAGCCACGATCGTCTGCAACTGCGTTAAATCCCGCGGCAAAATGTAAAATTTCGCCGGGCCACCCAGTCCGAACCACGTCAATGGTGCCAGCGGGACATCAAGCTGTACCTGCAGTCCGAATTCTTCGTACCAATTCATCGGTCACTTCCCAAACTGGTCCGGCGCCCATCGACACGATGAGGTCGCCCGGCCGCATGTTTGCCATTAAATATTCGACGATCTGTTTAAATGTCGGGATGTATACTGCCATTGGCCCACTACGACCACTGCCGCCACTTCCGCCACCCCGCAAAGCGGGGTCGCTACTTGCATTTCCGTTAATTTTTTCCACCAGCATTGCGGAGTTGACCGCCATGCGGTCCGCTTCCGAGTCGCGGACGAAATAAATGTCCGGCACGATCGTCACGTCGGCATGTGAAAAACTTTTTGCGAAATCGTCCAATAAGAAACGTGTGCGACTATGCTGGTGCGGTTGAAATATGCAGATCAGACGTTGCGGACGGTAATGCTCGCGTAAGGCTTCGAGCGTTGCGCGAATTTCTGTGGGATGATGGCCGTAATCATCGACGATCGTTACTGACTCCTCTGGCGTTGCCGTGCGAACTTCACCCCGCCAAGCGGGGTCGCTACTACGTAGCGGTATCTGCAGGAGCAGTTGCGAGCGTCGATCTGCGCCGGCGAAGCTTTCAATGGCGGTCTGGATTTTTTCCCACGGCACGCCGCAATGCGTTGCGATTGCTGCCGCCACCGTTGCATTTCCGACGTTGTGTCGACCGGCGATTGAGAGCGTCAGTCGGCCCATTTTTTTGCTTTTGTAGTTTACCTGAAAATGCGTCTTGTTTTGGAACCGCCGGATTCCTGTTGCCTGCCAGTCGGCGGGGACGTCAATGCCGTATGTCTCAACCGATGCTTCGCAATTTTTTGCAGCAATGGCGCAATGCTCATCCGTCGCCGAAATCAGAACCACGCCTCCGCCCCCAGCTCCCCCCGCGGGCTCCACCTGATTCAGAAACTTTGCAAAGCTCTCGTCGATCTCCTGAATGTCCTTGTAGTAATCGAGGTGGTCTTCCTCGATATTCAGTGCCACGCCGATCCGGGGGCGAAGTTGATGGAAACTGCGATCAAACTCGCAGGCTTCGACGACAAAGAAATCACCCTTGCCAGACCGCGACGAACCGCCGAGTTGCGAGCATGTTGCGCCGACTACGAACGACGGGTCCTTTCCTGCCGCCAGGAGCACATGTGCGGTCATTGCCGTTGTTGTGGATTTGCCGTGGGTTCCGGCAATCGCGATTCCATGCTTGAGTTGCATCACGCGTCCCAACATTTCCGCATATTTCAAAATGTTGCAACCCAGCTCCCTTGCCGCGATCATTTCCGGATGTTCCCGCGGTACCGCGGCGGAATAGACCACCATTTCCGTTCCCGTCGGCAGACAAGTAACCGTCTGGTCGTACGTCACCTGAGCCCCCAGCTCTGCCAATTTGTCCGTGACGGCGGAGCGAACTTTGTCGGTGCCGGAGACTTTTGCGCCGAAGGTCAAGAGCATTTGA
>WQYP01000262.1 GCA_009781185.1 Phycisphaerales bacterium
CGGCTCGGTCCGCTTCGCCGCATCTTTTCACCCTCGCCCGTACTCTCGATGCCGCCACTCCACATCCTGAAACTTCCACCGGTGGCATCAGCACCGTCCTCCACGACCTCGCCGAACGCCTCGGCCATCGCCAGATGGTCATCGTCATCTCCGATCTTTTCGACAACACCGAAAAGCTTCTTCAAGCCTTCCACCATCTCCGCCACAAGCGTCACGAAGTGATCCTGCTGCAAATCATAGCCGACGACGAACTGACCTTCCCCTTCCGCAGTTTCACTCTCTTCGAAAACCTCGAAACACGCGGGAGGAGGAATGGAGGGGGGGCACAAAAACTCCGTCTCGACCCCGCCACCGTCCGCGGCGACTACCTCGCCAACCTCTCTCGTCACCTCAAAGCCATCCGCGACGAAGCCAACACCCTCCGCATCAGCCACGCCCTTTTCAAAACCACCGACAGCCTCGAGAAATCCCTGACGACCTATCTCGCCCAACGCATGGGAAGCCGATGACGATTGGTACCGCGACCGTAAGGGAGCGTTGTGGGCGTTCGAGATGATGGAATAGGATGAAAAATTGGAGGTTGCACCATGCTTAAAAATAACGGCATCCCCATCAAAGGCGTACACCTGAGCTTCACCGCCCAGATGATGCGATTCGAACACATGCTCACACTCATTGACGATCTGGCTCGCTGGGGGTTCAACACGCTGATGCTGGATTACTGCAACCGGTTTCCTTTTGCAGGCCGTTTCGAAAAGGCCCGTGCACCGGACGCGTTCACCAAGGAGCAGGTGCAAACCCTCATTGCCAAAGCAAACGCCGTCGGCATACAACTCATTCCCTTGCTCCAATGCCTCGGCCATCTTCCCTGGCTCCTACGCCTCGACGAGTTCGCCCAATACGGCGAAGGCTACGGTAACGCCAACCAACCGCCCCCCATCTTCGGCATTCCCTTGTGTGAAGCCGGCCTGTGCCCCTCCCGCCCGGAAGCACTCTCACTCTTCCTGGAAATGGCCGACCAGGTCCTGGCGCTCCACAAAAACGCCCGCTACTTCCACATCGGCGGCGACGAAGTCGAACTCGACCCCAACTGCCCACATTGCCAATCCCGTCACACCACCGAAGGCCCGCACGGCATATTGGCCGCACACTACAAACAAGCCGCCCGCGACATCCGTTCCCGCGGCCCAGACCCCATCATCTGGGGCGACATGATCCTTGCCTATCCCGAAACCCTCGACGCCCTGCGCGGACACGTCACCGTCATGGACTGGGACTACTGGTCCACGCTGCAGCCTTCGCCGCATTTGTCTCTTCTTTGGGGCATCCGCGGCAACGCCGATCCTCACAATCCGGAAACCTGGCGGGAAATCCAAAAAAAAATCCTACGTCCCTACGTTTACTCGCACGATCCACACTTGTTCAAGCCGTTCCCATTCACACAACTGCTGCGCGATTACGGCTTCCCCGTCATCGCCGCCCCCGCCGCCAGAAGCCACGGCGACTCCTCCATCGTCCCCAAAGCACTCCACGTCGACAACACCATCGCCGCCGTCCGCACCGCCGCACAATGCCATATCCTCGGCGTCATGATCACAAGCTGGGACGTACGCCGTTCCCCCTGGCCCCTGGCAGAACTGACCCTCATGACCGGCGGCCATCTGCTCAACTGCCCCCAAGCCACCCAACAACAAATCGATCTCCGCTTCGCGCAAGAATATTTTGGCATGGACGACACAACATACGCCCAAATCCCCCGCTGGCTCGGCCAGACCAGCGCCCAGGCCATCCGAACCGCCGACCTCCTCAGCTCCCGCGTCTATTTCGACAGAAACACAGGCCAACGCTTGGCCAAACCCCTGCAGGACCAGGACTTCAAGTGGGCACGAGCAAACCCCACAATATTCCTGAACGCCTACGAGTCTCTGAAAGACGCCGCCGCCAAAACCCGAGTACTCCTCGAAAAAGCAACCCCCTCCACCCAACGCCAAAAGGACCGCGTCACCCTCTGGCTCTGGGCCTGCGACCTGCTCACCTATTTCACGGATCTCGCTCCGCAAATCCTGATCGAGACCGGCAAACACAACAAACCAACTTTAGAAAACCTGCGATCAAGAGGCGAACACCTGCGCCAGACCACCACCCAAATCCTCGCTCCGCTCTATACAAATTGGACCATGCAAAGCGAAGATCAAACCCGCTTCCATGTCCCTCTTGCATACATCGATGAAATGCTCCGAGCCTGCTATTACTCCGAGCACTATTCATCGAACACTTGAAATGCACCGCAGAGATCGCAGAGGGCGCAGAGTATTAAAAAAAAGCATCTCTGCGCCCTCCGCGATCTCTGCGGTGAAAAAAATGTTCGACAAATAGCGACCGGATTAGTAAAACAGAGATTATCCATGTTTTTGATGTCTTTCATTCTCTGGGGCTCCTTCGCCGCGATGATTCCCATCATCGTGCATCTGCTGCATCGGCGGAAGATTGTCCCCATCCAATGGGGCGCGATGCAATTCCTTCTGGAGACGCCGCTGAAGCAACGCCGCCATCTCAGGATCAATCATTGGCTTTTGATGATTTTACGCATGGCCATTCTCTTACTTCTGGCCATCATCCTGGCTCGGCCCATCATCCTGGGCGTCACCTTCTCCACCGAAACGCCGATGGACGTCATTCTCGTGCTCGATCATTCCCTGTCAATGAGTCGCCGCATCCCCCCTTCAACAGACAACAACGCCGCCACTCTTTTCGACGCCGCGATTCAATCCGCCCAACGCGTCACATCCATTCTCCCACAACGTGGCGGGGGGGGAGGGGCCACCGTCGGCGTCATCCTCGCTGAGCACACGCCACGGGTCCTCACCTCCCTTCCCGTCCTGCTTTCTTCCTGGCCGCAGACTCTGCAGACGCTCCGCGAGCTCAAGCCCAACACCACCGACGCGAACATCCCTCTGGCCATTCAAGCCGCCACCGAACTCGCCGCCCGCGGTCCAAACTTCCGCAAACTCATTATCGTCATCTCCGACGATCAACGCTCCAACTGGCAGCCCGGCGACGAATCCGCCTGGGCCGCAGGGAGGAGCGCAAAAAGCCAGGCCATCCCCGTCTACAGCTTTCCCGTCACCGTTACCGCTTCCCTCCCCAATCTCGCCGTCTCCAACATCACCATCCTCCCCGCCTTCGTCGTCGTCAATCGCAGCACCCAAATTTCCGCCGCCATCACCCACACCGCTCCCCCATCAGCCCCCGGCTCTGCCGGGGGTTCGCACGACACAGACCTAACCAACATCCCCATACATCTCCAAGTGGACAATCAAACCGTCGCCACCCAGCACCTCGCCCGCCTCTCCCCCGGCCAATCCAACACCCTCCACTTCTCGCACACCTTCACCGAGCCGGGCTCCCACGCCATCCGCATCAAAGCCGACGTCATCGACGCTCTCGACGCCGACAATGCCGCCACCGCCGCCGTCAACATCTCGCCTAAGTTGCTCGTGTTGCTCGTCGACGGCCAGGTGAATCCAACCACCGATTACCCCACCGCCCAATACCTGCTCCTGGCCATGCAGCCCGACTTCATCGCCCCAAAGACCATCAGCATCAGCGAACTCGCCACAACACGCCTCGAAGATTTCCCGATCATCATCCTCAACGACGTTCCTCGTTTCCCCGCGGACCTCGCTCGCCGCCTTGCCGACCACATCCAACAAGGCAACGCCCTCTGGATCATCCTCGGCCCGCGAACCGAAACCACCTTCCTCAACACCATCCTCGCCAAAACCCCGCTCTTCCCCGCCACCGTCTCCGCCCCCATCCACATCGCTCCCGACGCCCCCGCCCTCCCCGCCGACATCAAGGAACCCGAAAACCACGCCTTCGCCGCCCTCACCGCCGCCCAGCAAAACGCTCTCGCCGGCGTCACCTTCCGCGCCTGGTGGCCGCTCCACCCCACCTCCCCCACCCTTCGCACCATCCTCGCCACCACCATCCCTCCAAAAATCGAAAATCAAAAATCGAAAATCGAAAATCACGCCGACCCCCTCATCCTCGAAACCGACATCGGCACCTCCGGCGGCCGCCTCATCATCTGGACCACGCCCGACTACTCCCCTCAATGGAACAACCTCTACATCTCCGGCAGTTCCATCGTCCCGCTCGTCAACGAAACCCTCATCCACCTCGCCAGCGCCAAATCCCACACCCTCCCCCGCTCCCTCAACCCCGGCGACTCCCTCCTCTGGTCCGCCCCCTCTACCCCTCCCATCGAATCCGCCACACTCATCACCCCTGACGGCACCCCCCAGTCCCTCCAACCCCAACTCCGCGGCGACAAATACTTCCTCAACACCCCCCTCCTCACCCCCGGCCTCTACCAACTCCGCTTCA
>WQYP01000263.1 GCA_009781185.1 Phycisphaerales bacterium
ATTTCCCTCAGCCGGGAAAAAAAAAAAAAAAAAACGCGTGGGTATTGAGGCAAGATCACAACCAGGGGGGCCCCCGAAATGGAAAATTCGTCAACGTTAAGGGGGGGTACAGGGGGGGGGGGGGCGGCGGGGGTGGACGAGGCGATGCTGCGGAAAATCAAGGGGGCGAGGGAAGCGATCCTGGCTGAACTGCGGAAGCTGATCGTCGGTGCCGACGAGGCTGTCGATCAGGTGCTGGTAGCGATGTTCGCGGGCGGACACTGCCTGATTCAAGGCCCGCCAGGCACGGCAAAAACGGTCCTGATCGATTCCATCGCCAAAGTGATGAACCTCGACTTTCGACGGATTCAGTTTACGCCCGACCTGATGCCGTCGGATATCTCAGGAACCGAAATCCTGGAAGTGGACGAGACGGCGGGAGGAGGGGGGGGCGGGCGGTTCGTGAAGTTCGTCAAAGGCCCCGTCTTCTGCAACATTCTCATGGCCGACGAAATCAATCGCACACCCCCAAAAACGCAGGCTGCACTCCTGGAAGTCATGCAGGAACGCCAGGTAACCATCGGCGGAAAAACCTACCCGCTCCCCGTCCCCTTCTATGTCCTGGCAACGCAAATTTCCTTGGAACAGGAAGGTACCTACCCGCTGCCCGAAGCTCAGCAGGACCGCTTCATGCTCTCGATCTCAATGGACTACCTGACGGAGGACCAGGAAGTCGCCGTCGTACGTCGGACAGCAGGCGCAGGACACTCATCGCTGCAAAAAGTAATCGACGGCACAGACCTGGTAGCCTTTGCAAAGATAGTACGAAGCATCACATTGCCGGCAAAATTAGGAGAGTACATTGTAGACCTGGTCAGCGCAAGTCGCCCACGAGAGGGATGCGCGGATTTCGTGAAACAGTACGTCGCCTGGGGCGCTGGCCTGCGAGCAAGCCAGAACATAGCACTGGCCGCAAAATCAGCCGCAGCTCAGGATGGGCGAACCCAAGTCACCGCCGCCGACATTCGCAAAGCAATCGTCCCCGTCTTGCGGCATCGCATCGGCCTAAGCTTCCGCGCAGAAGTCGACAAAGTCAGCGTGGAAGAGGTGATTGCCCGCCTGGTGAAAATAGTGAATGAACCCACATAGCCCCGGCTTTAGCCGGGATTCGCTCCCGATTTTTTGTTGTTTCCAATGAACGATTGAACGATTGAACAAATGGCGGATGCAGGAATGACAACTGAAATAGCAAGCGGTATCGAGGCAATCGAGCGGATTCGAGAAGGGAAAGAAAAAATCCTGCGCGAAATCCGCAAAGTAATCGTCGGCCAGGAACAAGTCGTGGACGACGTGGTGACCGCCTTCTTCGCAGGCGGCCATTGCCTGATCACAGGAGTTCCCGGCCTGGCCAAAACCCTCCTGATCTCAAGCCTCGGTCGGGCGATGGAACTGCAATTCCGCCGCGTTCAATTCACCCCCGACCTGATGCCCGCCGACATCACCGGCAGCGAAGTCCTCGAAGAGGACCGCACGACGCATCACCGATCCCTCAAGTTCCGCCAAGGCCCGATCTTCACCAATATCCTGCTCGCCGACGAAATCAACCGCACACCGCCCAAAACGCAGGCCGCACTGCTCGAAGCAATGCAGGAGCACCAGGTCACCGTCAGCGGCAACACTTACCGCATGCATGAACCCTTCTTCGTGCTCGCAACGCAGAATCCCATCGAGCAGGAGGGCACCTATCCACTGCCGGAGATTCAGCAGGATCGCTTCATGTTCAGTCTGCTCATTGATTATCTGCCGCGGGATCAGGAACTGGAAGTTGTCAACGCAACCACGGGCGCGGACGTAAAGGACATTGAGCATGTGATCACAGGTGCGGATCTGATAGGCTATCAGCAGGTGGTGCGCCAGACGCCGGTAGCCGAGCCGATCGTTCGCTACGCCGTACGCCTGGCAGCCGCGAGTCGTCCCGGCGGAAAGGATACGCTGGATTTCGTGAAGGATTACGTCTCGTGGGGCGCGTCGATCCGCGCCTCGCATTACATGGTCCTGGGCGCCAAATCGCGTGCCGCACTGGCTGGCCGCCCACACGTTTCCGTCAAAGATGTGCAATCCGTAGCCCCCGCCGTATTGCGACACCGAATCGTCACAAACTTCCGCGCAGAATCGCAGAGCATCGACTCCGAAGAAATCGTACGCCGCCTGATCGAAAAAGTACCAGTACCCAAATCGGGCCTGTAACGTAACGATTGAACGACTTAACGATTTAACGACTTGACGAATGGAACGACATTGCCAGACGCACAAGGCTATTTAGATTTCGAAGTCATCGCCCGGATCGACAACATGCAACTGTTGGCCAAGGTCCTGGTCGAGGGCTTTGTGCTCGGATTGCACCGCAGCCCCTACCGCGGCTTTTCCGTCGAGTTCGCTGAACACCGCCAATACTCCCCCGGCGACGAAATCAAGCACATCGACTGGAAAGTCTTCGGCAAAACAGACCGCTACTACATCAAACAATTCGAAGAAGAAACAAATCTCGCCTGCTACATCATCGTCGACGCCTCCGCCTCCATGGCCTACAAATCCAAAGACACAGGCCTCACCAAACTCCAGTACGCCTCCTACATGGCCGCCTGCCTCGCCTATTTCATCATGCGCCAACGCGACGCCGTCGGCCTGATGATCTTCGACCACGACGTCCGAACCGTGCTCCCACCGCGTATGCGACCCTCGCACTTAAAACACGTCTTAGCCGCCCTCGACGGCCTCCAGCCGGACCGCGAAACAAACATCGCCAACCCCCTCCACCACCTCGCCGACGGCTTAAAACGCCGCGGCCTGATCATCCTGATCTCCGACCTGCTCGACGACCCGCAAAATGTCATCTCCGCCCTCCAACACTTCCGCTTCCAAGGCCACGACATCATCGTCTTCCATGTTATGGACAACGCCGAGTTGACCTTCCCGTTCGACGCGATGACCGAATTCACCGACTTGGAAACAAACCAAAAAGCAACCGTCTCCCCGGAAGGCATGCGGGCAACCTACATGCGCGAACTCAAAGCCTTCCTATCCGCATACGAAAAAGGCTGCGCCGACGTACAAGCAGATTACAAATTATTCGACACAACACTGCCGCTGGAGTTAGCGCTCAGCGAATATTTATATCGACGATCACGGATGGGATGATGTAACGACCCCGCTCTGCAGGGTGAAATTGAATAGCGTAGCGACCCCGCTCTGCGGGGTGAAAGAGGACAGAATAACGTGAATTTCGTACATCCTTTATTTTTAGCAGGAACGCTGGCAGCGCTAATACCGCTGCTGATTCATCTGCTCACTCGTGATCGTGTACGAAAGACAGCATTTTCAACGCTGCGATTCTTCGCCGCGAGTTCGCAGAAAGTCCTTCGCCGCAAAAAATGGCAGGAAATGCTGCTCCTTGCCATGCGAATGCTGATTTTCGCGCTCGTTGCAATCGCCTTCTCCCGCCCGTTCTTCGGAGGAAAAAAAGATGAAACGGCAGGACTCTCGGCGAAGCGGGCTCGAGTAATCGTAGCCGACGTATCTGCATCCATGAGCCGCGGTGAATCAGCAAAAAAATTGAAAAACGAATGCGAACGGGCACTTGCAGATCTGTCGGAGGGCAGCGACGCGGTAGGGCTCGTGATGATGGGCGAGGGGGGGAGGGGAAATGTGGAAGTCGGACGGAAGTTTGACGCGGTGCGGGCAGCAGTGCAAAAAATCAAGCCAGGACAGGGAACCGCGGACATCGCAGCAGCGCTCGAGACAGCAGACGAAATGCTCAAAAATGTGCGGGCGGCGGCGAAAGATATAGTCCTGATTTCAGACCTGCAGCGGTCAAGTTGGAACAGACGCGCCAACGGTGCGGCGGAACTGCGAAAGCTTTCGGCAGATGTGAAGCTGGCGGTGATCGCGGTAACACCAGGAACGGAGGCTGGGACGCATTCGAACGTGGTGATCGTGGATCATTATTGTCCGGAGAGCGTGGTGTTAGACCAGACGGCCCAAACGATTTCGGTGAAGGTCGCAAATCTGTCGGGGAAGGAACTAAGCGATGTGCCGGTGAAATTGACGATCGTGGGCAAGAACGTGGCGGATGGGGGAGAACAAAAAGCAAACATCAAGGCGGGCGGAACGATGTTGGTACGTTTTTCGCACGTATTCGACGCGGTTGGCGATACGCCAATGGTCGTGCGAGTTGGGGGGGGGGGGGGCGCGGCGAAACCCGCCCCCCGGGGAACACGGGCCTTTTTAAAAACCGGTTCAAGGCCCGGGCCCCGGGGGGGGTCTTAAAACGC
>WQYP01000264.1 GCA_009781185.1 Phycisphaerales bacterium
GCCGTTGATGCTGCGCGTTTTTAGCCACAACGCTCGCTTGGCGTCCCTGTCTTCATGCCGCCCCAATCTCCGACCACGATCAAACGATAAAAATACCGGACAGTATTGGGGAGCGACTGGCGTGATTCACGCATTGTCGCACGAATCGCTCCCTGACGGTCGCGGCTCTGATCGCCCTGATTTGCCATAAAAAATGGCCACACCCCCCGACACCAGCAGTGAGAAGTTGGGTTGCAGCTACGCGGGGCTGTGTTATCTTGGTGGTTTCGGTTTACGTTTGCTCTTTCGGATGACTCATGAAAATTGCCTTGGACTGGATCGCGGAGTATCTCAATCCCACGCCGGCAGCGGAGCTTGCCGCGGATGCCCTGATGAACGCGGGATTGCCTGTTGAATCAATTGTGGATGCTATAGGGGGGGGGGGCGCGAAAGCTGCAACGAAAGTGCTTGACATCGAAGTGACTTCGAACCGGACGGACTGTTTCTGCCATGTGGGCCTTGCGCGAGAACTGGCGGCGTTGAGCGGGGGAGGGGGCGTTTTTGCGATGCCGCGGATTGAGATCGCCGAATCCACGACGCCCGCCTCTTCGCTGACCTCCGTGACCGTCGATGATCCGGAAAACTGCCCATATTATTCCGCGCGGGTCATTCGGAACGTGAAGGTCGGAGCGTCGCCGGAGTGGCTGCGCCGGCGGCTGGAATCGATCGGCCTGCGATCCATCAACAATGTGGTCGACATTACGAATTATGTTCTCATGGAACTTGGACAGCCGCTGCACGTGTTTGATTACGATCAGCTTGCGGGGCGGAGGATCGTGGTGCGGAAAGCCAGAGCGGGCGAGAAGATGCTGGCGATCGATGCGAAGGAATATGCACTTGATGCGTCGATGCTGGTGATCGCGGATGCAAACAAGGCGGTGGCGATTGCCGGCGTGATGGGCGGAAAACCCACCGAAGTCACCGAAAAAACCACAACCATCCTGCTGGAATCAGCAAGATTCGATCCGCTGTCGATTCGCACAACCTCGCGGGCCTTGGGGCTCAAATCGGATGCATCGTACCGCTACGAACGAGGCATCGATCCGACAATGGCGGAGACCGCGAGCAGGAGGGCAGCGCAGTTGATCCAGCAAATTGCCGGCGGCGACTTGGCACATGGCGTAGTTGCCGTCGGCAACGCCGCGGCCAGAAACATTCAACTTGCGATGCGCTTCGATCGCTACCGAAAGATCATCGGCGTTCCCGTTACGCCGGATCGGGCGATAGCGATCCTCACGGCATTGGGCTTTACACCGCGGATCGACAAGCAAATCGGTGGGGGGGTAGAGGGGAGCGAAAAGCTCTTGGCGCACGTTCCTTCGCATCGGCTGGATGTGGAGCGGGAGATCGATCTGATCGAAGAGATCGCACGGGTGGTCGGTTACTCGCATGTACCGACGTTAGATCGTGTATCGCATCCGGTCTCATCGGAACCGCCGGAGGAGAAAGCTGCGCGTACGATCCTGCAAACCATGACGCAGGCCGGTTTCAGCGAAGCGGTCACCGTAACATTCATTCCGGAGTCGGACGGCAAGCCGTTTCTCACCGATGCCGGAAGCTCGCTGATTCATTTGCAGCATGCCGGGTGGAAATCAGATGTGATTCGCCCGAGCATCTTGCCGAGCCTGCTGGCGGTACGCCAGACCAACCAGAACCTTGGGGGCGGGGGAACGCAAGATGCTCGGGTGTTCGAGAAGGCGGAGGTGGCTCTTCAGCCTGCGGATAAAAAATCGCCTCCGCTACGGCGGCGAATGTTGGCGGCGGTCGCATCGGACCTCGCTTCGCTCACCGGACTGCTTCCGCTGCTTGCGGACCGCTTGAATGTTAACGCGAAAATAGGGATACAACCGAAGGATTTCCCAATCTTCGTCCGAGGAGCCAGCGCAGAGGTCCTTCTGTCGGCCAATGTAGGGGGGGGCGGAGATCAGGGCTCAGTGATCGGACGAGTGGGTCTTTTCACGTCAGAACTGCAGAAAAAGTACGATTTGCGGAACCAGGTGGCCGGCATCGAGTTGGACTGGGATGCACTCATCCGCATTTTCGTCCCGGTCCGGCGAGCCGTCGCAGTCCCTCGTTTCCCAGGCATCAAGCGGGACCTCTCCGTCGTCATCGATGAAGCGGTTCGATGGGCGGATGTGCACGCGGCGTTGATGGAGGTAAAACTCGCGTCGCTGGCTTCGGTCGATTTCGTCACGACATTCCGCAGCAAAGAGATCGGAACAGGAAAGAAGTCCCTGACGCTCACGTTGGACTTCCGCGACCCCGCACGGACGCTCAAAAGCGAAGAAGTGGACGCCCAGGTGCAGACCGCGATTCAAACGCTGGCGAACAAATTCCACGCAGTGCTCCGTGCGTGAAGTAGCGACCCCGCTTTGCGGGGCGGAGCCCCGCATGGTAATGTGGAGTTTTTTAGGCAGAGACAGTTTAGCCGTTGATCGAAGATCAGCGCTCGCCGGGTTATTCGGAGAGGCTTTTACTCGTCATTCGGATTGCGCCTCGTTACCAGTTCGAAGTTGCAGTGCCGCAGTTCTTCCACGCCATCGCTGTCCATTTTGATGGCTCCGCCGGGAATGTAGGAGAGCAGGATATGATCGGCCTTCAAATCAAGATCAATAAAACCGGCGTTGAGCAGCTTGATGTGATGATGATTCACCAGCTCCACACACTTTTCCGCGGTGATAATCCCTTTTGAGGTCGCCTGCGCCAGATCGATGGGCGTCCAGAGCAACTGATCGTCCACCGCTTCCTCGTCATCGCGCCCTCGCCAATAGCCATAGATGGCGACATAATCGTGATCCCGCGGCAGAATCGCTCGGCCGTCCGGCGCTCGCATCGGAGCAAACGCCGCGTACCTCCGATCATCCACCGCTTCCGCCGCCGGCTTGGTCCCCACTCCCGGCCCAGTCATATAAATCGCTCGCGGATACACCGTTCGCACACCCTTGCTGGCCATTTCCAACGCCAAAGCCACTTTCTCAAATGGAGCATTGTACCCATGTTCCCGTCGCTTGACTGCCGCGGCTTCCTGCCCGGCTACGCTCGGCGGAATCTCGCCCACCCGGCTCACCTTCCACACCAAATGTATCTGGTCCTTCGTATGTACATAATACGCCTGACCCGTATCCGAAAGCACCACCTGTTTCATCCGCCAGCGTTCCGGCAGAAAATACGCAAACAAATTCGGATCCTTCCCAACCACCCACAGCGCTCCGCCCGTCGACTCCGTTCGCCCATAGACGTAATCCACGCCCATCACATTCGCCGGATGGAGATGTGCCGGAAACTTGCGGCGTGTTGGGCGGAATCTGTTTTTCTGACGCACCAGATAATCCGATCGCGCCGCACGCTGCACGGTGTTCTCATGATCCGCGGTTCGCTCCAACAGTTCGTAATCCACTACCGCAAACGCTACTTTACCGTCGCGACGCTTACGCACCTGGCCGTTACGAACACGCGTGATGACGTGCACCGGCTTGTGATCGATCACCACAAACCCCTTCTTTTGCATCTCCGCGTCGACCATTGCGGTCACCTCCGCCAGGCTCGCCGCCCGTTGGTCCGCCGGCTCGCATTGCGTGTACGCCGTCACCGCATCGGGCCCCGCAATCCATCCATAAATCAAAATATACGCTCGCAGAATATCAATCTCCACCCCCGGTCGCCGCGCAACTCGCGTCATCACCTTGTCCAGACTCCGCCCCGTCTGCCACAACTGCATCCGTTCGCTTGGCACGTAAATCCCCAACGGCTTCTGCGTACGAATCCGCAAATCCCGAGGCCCGTACTCCCCTCGCCTCAACTCCTCCACCAACGCAAATTCCTCAAACGGCGAATTAAACTCCGCATTAATATACTTATTCAATGTAAACGTATCCAACGGCACATCCTGCCCCACCCGGCTCCACTTGATGCACAAATCGATCGACGGCCGCAGATGACCCTCCACCGGCTTCGTCGGCAACCGGTACACCGTCCCCGTCCCCTGCAACCGCTGACGCTTCTCCTGCATCCACGGCGACGCATACCAATTCTCCGGCATCAAATGCCGACAATACGGCGCCCCATAATGCGTTAAATACAAATCCCCCCCCCCCCCCCCCCCCCCCCCCCCCACAAACAAAAAAAACACCCCCCCACTCCCCCACAAACACGCCCCCCGCGCAAACCTCCCCAAACAAAACCACACCA
>WQYP01000265.1 GCA_009781185.1 Phycisphaerales bacterium
GCCGCGACCGTAAGGGAGCGATCCGTGCGACAATGCGGAAATAACGCCTGTCGCTCCCTGACGGTCGCGGCTCTGATTTTCCGGGGCAATCGTCTGATTGGCCATAAAAAATGGCCACACCCGGGAGTTGGATTTTTAATTTTTAACCTTGGCAGGAGAGGTGGAAGAGGAGCATGATGAAGAATCTCGAACTTGCCAAGCTTTTCGAGCATGCCGCGGAGGTGCTTGCTCTGCTGGAGGAAAACGCTTTTAAGATCATCGCGTATCGCAAGATTGCGCGTGTTCTGGAAGAGTTGCCCGACGACATTGAAAAACTTGCCGCCGCCAACAAGCTTGAGACCATTCCCGGCATCGGCAAAAGCTCGGCGGATCATATTCTCGAATACCTGCGATCCGGGCAAATCGCGGAGTTTGAAGATCTCTTTTCGCAGATTCCTGCCGGTGTTCTCCAGATGATGAAGATTCCCACGCTCGGGCCTAAAACGGCTTCGATCCTCTGGCGAGAGGGGGGTATCACCAGCATCGAACAACTCAAGGCCGGTATTGATGCGGGCACACTTGCCGAATTAAAACTAAAAGGGCTCGGCGAAAAAAAACTTCAGAAAATCAGGGAGAACCTTGCTCATCTCGAAACGACCGCCGGTCGCCTCCGGCTCGGCGAAGCGTTCCAAATCGCCACCGAAATCGTCGCGTTCCTCAAGACACTGCCCGGCGTCATCCACGCTCAATACTGCGGCAGTCTCCGCCGCGGCAAGGAAACCATCGGCGATATCGACATCGCGGTCTGCATTCCCAACGACAACGACGATCAGAGCCGCGACCGTAAGGGCGCGACTGGCACCGATTCGCCGCACGGTCGCACCCTTCCGGTCGCGGCTCAGATCGCCGATGCCATCCGGCAAAGCGACTTCTGCGGTTCGGTCATTCAGGCCGGTCCCACCAAGACCTCTTTCCGTACTCCCCCTCCTACCGGCATTCAGGTCGACGTCCGCATCGTTCCGGAAGAATCTTTCGGGGCCGCTCTGCAATACTTCACCGGCAGTCAGGCCCACAACGTCAAGCTCCGCGAAATGGCCATCAAAAAAGGCCTCAAACTCAACGAATGGGGCGTCTTCAAAGTCATCGGCAACAAAGAACAACAAATCGCCGGCGATACCGAAGAGAGCGTTTACGCCGCCCTGGGGCTGCCGTGGATTCCCCCCGAACTGCGAGAAGACCACGGCGAACTCGAAACTCGAAACTTGAAACTCGAAACTCTCGTCGCACTTTCCGACATCCGTGGCGATCTGCATCTGCACACGACCGCCTCCGACGGTACCAACTCCATCGATGAGCTCATCGCGGAAGCCAAGCGTCGCGGCTATCAGTACATCGCCATCACCGATCACTCCAAATCGCAGTTTCAGGCCAACGGTCTGAAAGTCGATCGTCTGATCGAGCATGTCAAGGCGATTCGTGCGGCGGCGAAGGAAGCGGAGAAGTCGGGGATTCTCGTTCTTGCCGGCAGCGAGGTGGATATCCTCGCCGACGGCTCGCTCGATTACGAAGACGAAATTCTCACGCAGCTCGACTGGGTCGTCGCCTCTCCGCACACGGCTTTTACGCAGGACACCGATGCCGCGACGCAGCGATTGGTTCGTGCGGTGGCGAATCCTTACGTTCACGTGATCGGTCATCCGACCGGGCGGAAGTTTCCATCACGCCGCGGGCTTGAGCCGGATATGTCCAAAGTGATTTTCGCCGCCGCCCGCAACGGCACCGCTCTTGAAATCAACGCCAACGACGAGCGTCTTGATCTTCGCGACGTGCATGTCAGGATGGCCGTGGATGCACATGTTCCTATCTGCATTAACACCGACGCTCACGCGCTCGACAACTTCAACTGCATGATCTACGGCATTCTCACCGCCCGCCGCGGCTGGGCGAGCAAGGGCGATGTTCTCAATACGCGATCTCTCGAAGAGTTCAAAAAGTGGCGGAAGCAACGCAAAGAGCAGGCGATGTGGTAGAATGTCACGATCATGCGTGAAAGGTGTACTATGGCTTTTAAGGTTGAAGTCGAACGCGAAACCGACAAGCGATGGATCGCCGAAGTGCTCGATCTGCCTGGCGTCATGGTCTACGGCCTCACCAGGAAGCAGGCCATTGCCAAAGCGTAGGCGTTAGCGCTTCGCGTGATCGCTGATCGCATCGAGCACGGTGAGAATTGGCCCCGGTAGTGGCCGGAGCTTTTAGCCCACGGCAAGCGGCGATAGCCGCGCCGCCGTGGGTTGCAAGTTCTCCAAAATCCCTTCGCCCCGGTAGGGGCGAGAGCTTTCGCCCCTGCCGGGGCGACGGCGTTTTTGGGGGTTGATGATGACCCACGGCGGCGCGGCTGCCGCCGCTTGCCGTGGGCTAAAAGCTTCCGGCCCCTGCCGGGGCCACCCCAATTTAGTGTCATTGGGCGCTGCCCCGGCTACGTATGTTGGCACCCTTCGGGCGTGGGCGTGATCCGTTATGTAGCCGCATCGTCATGGCCAAGGGGCCGAGGTAAAATATCATCATGCTATGCTGCGGGATCATCCAATGGCGCCGGAGCAATTTCGTAGCAGATCGTCAGAGCCGCAATCGGTAAGATTGCGGTTATCGTACTCCGCAATCTGACGATTGCGGCTCAGATGGTTTCCCATGACAAATTTTACGCCCTTCCCTTCCCACTTTCTCTTGCCCAGCTTATCATTCCGACCTAATGACTACACACGCTCGCAGTCTCGCACGGAAGTCCGCCTCCTCTCACTCGCGGCAATCGCGATGGCCGCTTCATGTCGCCCTCGCTCTGGCGGTGACCGCGGCTTCGTCTTCTATCTCTCTGCGTCAAAATATTGCGGCGCCGCTGGAGCCGCCGATTATTCCGACGGTGCATCCTGCGGTTGCTCCCACCACCGCCATTCCGGTTCCGCTGGTTGTGCGGGCCGATCAGACTTCGGTTTGGAAGTCCGATCTGGAGCAGCGTATGCTCGTCTCCGGCCGGGTTCTCATCGAAGTCGGTTATCGTCAGCTTCGTGCCGACAATGCCGCCCTCTGGATCACCCCCAGCCACGACTACGGCGAAAATATTTTCGACGTCGCGATCTACCTCTCCGGCCATATTTCCCTCGCGGAAGGCAATCGTTCCGACTCCACCCTCACCACCGGCAATGAACTCCTCGTTACCACCCGTATCTCCCGGCAGGTCCAGCTTGCCGGTCCGGCTCCCGTGAGCAAAATCGAAGAATCCAATCCTATTTTCACACGCGGCGGCGAACTGCGTCAAGAACTGCTCAACCGGCCACTGGCCGAACTTTTCGCGCCGCCACCTTTCATCGAAACCACGATTGAAGCGGCTCTCCAAGCCGGCTGGATCGCCAGAGGCCCGAACAACCGCATCATCGCCGGTCCCGGCGACGTGCTGGCGCAGCGTGACGCCAGCGGCCGCATCCAGATCGTCCAACCCCCGAAACCCGCCAAGGCCGCACGTCCCCAATCCACAGCCCTCGTCGCCACCGATCAGCCCATCCACCGCCAACGGGTCGGCAATGAGTACCTGAACATCATTCACAATCCCTACATGCTGTGGGATTTTGGTGACGGCAAGACGCCGCCGATCGAATTCCGTGCCCAACACATGGTTGCTTTTACGCCCGCCCCGGAAACCGCCACGACCAAGGCCGCCGCCACCCAGCCAGGCGCCAAAGGTGGGGGGGGCTCGCCCGACAAACTCGCCGACTCCTTCGAAGAAGCCTCCAAGGTCATCACCGGCGTTTACCTGGAAGGCGACGTCTCCTTCCAGTTCGGCGACAAAACCCGTGAGGACGACAAGGGCAGCAAAGGTGCCCACATCGGCGGTAATCAGGTCCGCGCCGCTCGCATCTACGTCGATTTTCTCTCCCAGCGAGCCATCATGCTCGACGCGACTCTTTCCGCCGTCGATCAGGAACGGAATGTGCCTTTGTACATGCGTGCCGAGCAGATTCGCATGCTTTCCCGCAGCGAGTTCGCTGCCAAGAAGGCCACGTTCTCCACCAGCGAGTTTTACACGCCGCACTACAGCATCGGCGCCGGCGATATTTACCTTCAAAACCTTGCCGCGAACGAAGAAGGTTCCGGGGGGGGGGGGGGGCTGGACAGCCAACCCTGCAGGACAACGCGCCCGCCGGTCACGTTCCACGGCCGCCCGCCTTCCTGGTCGTCCTACCC
>WQYP01000266.1 GCA_009781185.1 Phycisphaerales bacterium
AGGACCGGTGACTGGGACTAAGTCGTAACAAGGTAGCCGTAGGGGAACCTGCGGCTGGATCACCTCCTTTCTAACGGATCACAGTTAGAATCTGGTCCTTCCCTTCTTTTCAATGTAGTGTAATTAACACACGTAATCGACGTCTTCTTTCCGAAGCGAGCTAATCTAGCCGCTGTTGACGAAACGAAGAACCACCGATTCGAGATGACAGTAAAACCTGTCCGCTGGAGTGATGAGAAGGAGTTCGAGGAGCAATCCTTCCAGATATTGTGTAAGCAGCTTCGTTCTCGTGGCGTGGCATCGGCTTCCAGCCGATGAACGTAGCACAGGCATCTTGCCTGTGACCCTACAGTTCCAATGCCACCTGCGAGAGTCGGTCACGGTAACGTGATGCTGATGGCGTCCAAAGTCCAGTTCACCGGAGCAATTCGGTTCACACTGGATGTTGAAACAAACCATGTTCAAGTCAAAACGAACGGCTCGATTCGAAAGAATCGGGCCGTTTTTGTTTTTGCAGAGCATCGCGGATAATAAGACAATGCAGACAAACCCTTATTCGGAGGAGACCGTGCCGCCAGCGTATAAGTTTACCGAACCTGAAATGCGGGCTTACGAGCTTCGTCACCAGATGGAGCTTGACCGGCGAGCGCAATCGAATGACCGTGCAGACGCACTTGTAATGCTTGTAGCCGCGTTTATTGGTGCGATGAGCTATTATTTTCTCAACTTTCCGAAACCGGAATGTTCCTATGGGTTTGTCATTTTCGCCATGGGATTTGGGGTACTATTCTTGGCGACGGTCGCAGCAGGTTGCTGTATTTGGCGTGTTCTCTGGTTTGACAAGTTTAGTTACCCTCCAAACCCCAGCGAATTACACGAGTATTGCGCCGAGAAGGTCGCCAAATTCACCAAAGGACTTGCCACGGACGAGAAAGAAATCAACCAGGAGATTCATGACCACTATTTTCTGGCCGCCGACTGCAACGCGAAACTGAATGATCGTCGTGATTGCTGGATAAAATATGCGAAACGCTGCATACTAATCGCGCTGATAGGCTTGTTAATTGTTGCCCCAGCTCACCGTTGGATTTACAATCCTGATATTCTGAAAAATGAGAATGCCACAACAGAAGAGTATTAACATGGCCAACGAAAAACCAAACACTGAATCCGCCACCGCGAATCAACCGCAGCAACAACCACAGCCGCAACAAACGGCATCGGGGCCAGCCCCACTGCACATGAAAATCATCCACGCCAATCGCACTGACTACCTCAATCAAGCAGACCGCAACGAGCAAAAAGCCCGCGAAGCTGCGAACCGCATGATTGAGAAAAATAAAGCCAACGAGTGAGTTTGATGAGATGGGATGACTAAGGGACCATCCATCCATTCATTGATCTTCATATGGACCAAGAAATCGCTCGCCGTTGAAGTGAATGAGGTGTGTTGGCGCATCGGCGACCCATACCTCGGTTTCCCAGGAAATTTCGTTCAAATACTTGCTCATACTTCGTCGGTTTAGGAACGCCGTCACAAATACAAGCCCCACTGTGGCGTTTTTGAAGAGGGCTTTGAGTTCAGCGTGACGTTTTCCATTCATTGGGCCGTGACTCGTGACTGCTTCGATGAGCACGAGCCAGTTTTTCGTTTTGTGATACACCACAATATCGGGCATTTTTCCGTGTTCATCCACTTCGACGCCGAGTTTCGCCAAGGCCGAAGTATCCCACACGATATATTTGTCGCCCGCATCACCGATGTACAGTACGTCTCCGCCGGGCGTGTAGGCGGGACAAAACTTTTCGATGATCTCTTTGATAAGAATGTTTTGCCCGCCGGGTGATAGCTCAATCTTTTTGCCGTCGGGAATGAACACTGGTATCTGTGCCATCTTGCGAGGGGCAGCGTACCGCTCCAAGAGCGTTTTTCGCCCCGCAAGGTAGGCGTCAAGATTTTTTGGCCAGGCAGCGGAACCGAAGGTCTGCAGGAGTCTCAATGCCTCCACAGGAATCTGGTAAACGTTATCCGGACTGTTGATGGCTCGTGGTTTGTCTGGGTTCTGGACGACAAGTCCTGCTTGCTCGAACTGATGGATCGTGTAGCGGCGGATCGTCTCGCGCGTATTGGGAGCATACCGCTTCCCGTAACACTTGTTGATGTATTCCATGATAGGAGTGATGCCACGAAGCGGATTGCTGGCATCTGCCCACGGCGTATTGGGCTTCAGGTCGAGAAGGCACAAGAGTGTCAATGCCGAACGGTCATTTTGTTGTTCACGCGGCAACCCCAATGCTTGAAGAATCGCAGTCGCTTCTTTTGTTTTCCGTTTTTTCGTTGTCCCTGAATCTTTAGCCATTCCCAAGCATCCTTCGTTCTATGAGTTGGTCCAATTCCACCTGCGACGGAAATGTTCCGCCGATGATCCGTCCGAGTTCCATGAGTTTCTCACGGCTCGGATATTTCAGGCTCCGCAGATCAGTGGCATTGACTTGAGTATGGCCGTTGAACTGCCGGAAAAAGACATCCACGAGACTTGAGTTCAGGAAAGCGGCAAGGCCGACAGCTAGAGGGAGCTGCAGCTCTGCCCCGTTCTCATGAAAATAATTCAGGTGATTTTCAAAACCAACATGCGTAGCGGGGACACGAGCTGGGTCATATACGGCCGCAACAATCCGCCGCTTCTCTTCCTTTGCGGAGAATCTTTTCACCAGTACATGGACGCCGGCGGGTACAAGTAAATCGGCACTCTCAGGGGTTGCCATGATGGCGTTAGGCTTCTTGCCGCCAAGTTTCGGCCATGAAATCCATCCGTCTGCGAAATGACAGGGGTAGATGAGCGGCACCGTGTTTGATATGGAGTCTTTGCGTAGGAATGAGGTCGCTCTGAAATCCACGACTCGTCCGGTTGAAACGCTCAAACCGATGTCGGTTAGTGAGTGCGTGAACTTCCGTATTTTCGCAGCAACGCGTCGATTAAATTCATCCACAACGATATGGATGAAACGGTCGGGATCATCGGGCCGCACAAATTCATCCATTGGCACTTCACGAATGGTTGCCGTTTCGTCGGGGCCGAGACTTGAAGAAATGAGCACTTTGCCTGGGCGTTTCGGTGACTTAATGGCGTGAAAAATCACGTTCTCCTGCAATACCTCATCTTCGGCAAATGCTCGTGAGCGAGACTCAAACACATGTACGCGCTGGACAGCCATCTCTCGCAGAAATAATTCACGGAACGGTCTGAAATAAGGACCGTTACAAAAACTTCGTGGCGTGATGGCTACTAATTCGCCTCCCGATGCCAGTAATTTGATGCTCAAAGCCAAGAATGCGGTGTACAAATTTGATGTTTCAACTCCAACTTCTCGCATCAGAAAACGGTGTTCACTGTCACTGTTTATCTTTTTGTAAGGCGGATTGAGAATTGCGTGGGTATAGCTGGCTTTGGAACTGCTGAACAATCCATTGCCGAGTTGCTTTACCGCATCCGCAATGAAGTCTTCGTGATGAATGTCCGCATAACAGCGAATGCCTGCTGCGGTACATCTGTTGACACAAAGTTGGAGCGTATGTTCGAGGTACTTGCCGATGTGTTTATCTATTTCGTAAGCCGTGATTGAGAGAGACGTGGTGTGTTTTGTCCGATCGAGAATTTCTGTTACTGCTGCCGTCGCCAACGATCCGATGCCCGCACCGGCGTCAAGCAGACGCGTCGCAGGCGGAAAAGATTTAAAAAGCGAAGCCATAAAACGAGCCACGGAGGGAGGCGTTGGAAACTGGCCCAACGCTGATCGCCTGTCATCCTCAGCCTTGCCGAAGGCTTCCACGCGATACAAGTCCACCTGGTCCACCAGATCGGGAACCGTCTTGCTTTTCGGAATTGAGAGCGTACCTAACATGTCCCTGAGAATAACACCACAATCTCATTTGGACAATTCCTAACTCAGATTCGGAGTTGCCACTGCCGGTGTTAAACCGGAGGAAGGCGGGGATGACGTCAAGTCCTCATGGCCTTTATGTCCAGGGCTGCACACGTGCTACAATGCCGATGACAAACCGAAGCAAGACCGTAAGGTGGAGCAAATCGGAGAAAAATCGGCCCAGTTCAGATTGAGGGCTGCAACTCGCCCTCATGAAGTTGGAATCGCTAGTAATCGCGGATCAGCTATGCCGCGGTGAATGTGTTCCTGAGCCTTGTACACACC
>WQYP01000267.1 GCA_009781185.1 Phycisphaerales bacterium
CACTACACCGCATTTTGAGCCGTTTGGCCCACATCCCGAAACCTCAACCTCAATCCCGCATCAAAAACGAGGATCGACGCCCACAAAAAAAATAAAATTATTTTTACTCGCGAACTTGGGGTACGGGCGTGTTGCTGGCGTACGATGCGTATCGGCGACGGCTGCGGTGGAAGGCGACGCTTTGAGAGGGAATGTCAGGTTGGGAGGATGGTGACGACCTGGCCGGGTTGGATGAACTTCAAGGCTCGCAGCGTGTCGTTGGCAAGTTTGACCACGTTGCGAAAACGGCCAGTGATGGGTTTCAATACGATCACGGCGATCTTTGCTCGCGATGCCTGCTGTTGATACGGAAGATTCTGATCGAGTGTGATGAGAACCTGGAACTGATCCTTCAACATGTTGGCAATTAATTCTGTGTCCGAAAGTTCGTCCCAACCTTTGAATTTTGTGCTTGCCACGTCATGCCCAGGCAGGTGGAAACGAAAAGCCTGCGGCATGTTTTCATCAAGCAGCACACGCATCGCTCATCACCTTATCGCGTGCCGCCATGATTAATCCCACGCACTGCTCCCGCTTAACACCGGGATATTGGACGAGGAATTCGTCTATGGAATCGCCGCCTTCGAGATAATCCCAAAAAATGTCGATGGGAACGCGAGTACCTCTGAAGACAGGCTTGCCGCCCAGGATTTCGGGGTCCACGTTGATGATGGATTGGGTTGTCGCCATGGCATCACCTCAAGGACATTATAGCGGATTGGCTGCGTTTGCGTCTCTGTGTGAGGGCGAAGTGGGTGAAGCGAATTTTTTCAATGTTTCGCCGGTGAGGCGGTGGAGTTGCCATTGTTTCAGGTTGTCGGCGCCGATGGATTGGTAAAAGGCCAGGGACGGGGTGTTCCAGTCGAGGCAGGTCCATTCGAGACGGCCATAGTTGCGGGCGAGGGTGAGTTGGGCGAGGTGTTGGAGCATGGCTTTGCCGTGGCCTTGGTTGCGGTACTTCGGCTGCACGTAGATATCTTCGAGATAGAATCCGGGGCGGGCGAGGAAGGTGGAGAAGGTCTTGAAGAAAATGGCATAGCCGATGACGCATGGGACTTCGACAGGCGTGGTGATTTCGGCGACGAGGGCTTCGGCGGCGCGATCAGAGCCGAAAAGATGCTGCGTCAGAAGTTCCTCCGTGGCGACGCAGGCGTGAGTGAGTTTTTCGTACGCGGCAAGCTCGCGAATGAGAGCGAGAATGGCGGGAATGTCGGCGGGTGTGGCGGAGCGGATCATAATGAAGCGTAAAAGGTTTAAGGAGTAAAAGAATAAAAGGAAGTTAAAAGTTAAAAGGAATAAAAAAGCCCCGGATTGTCATCGCGGGGCTTCTTGTCCATTGTGAGACGATCAAGCGCCTTTCAAGAATTTTTCCATTCGGTCGAGGCCTTTGTCGATGTTCGCCATGCTGGTGGCGAAGGAGAGTCGGACGTGGTCGGAAAAGCCGAAGTCGCCGCCGGGGACAAGGGCGACGTGGGCTTCTTCCAGGACCGCGGCACTGAAGGCGGTCGCATCGGCGCAGATGGTTTTCTTGGAACCCAGCGGCTTGCCAAGGTGTTGGCCGATGCTCGGGAAGCAGTAAAACGCTCCGGTGGGTCGGACGCAGCTCACGCCGGGGATCGCATTGAGACGCTTCCACATGTGCTCGCCGCGGACTTCAAATTCCTTTCGCATTTTTTCGATTTCAATGTTGCTTTGTGGATTCGTGTACGCTTCGACGATCGCGGGCATGCAGAAGCTGGTGATGTTGCTGGTCATCTGGGATTGCAGTTTGTTCATCGCGTCGACGAGACTCTTGGGCCCGGCGGTGTAGCCGATACGCCAACCGGTCATCGCGAAGGTCTTCGACAAACAGTTGCAGGTAATGGTGCGATCCTTCCAGGTAGCCCAATCGAGAGCGGCCCACGAGGCCGTCTTCTGACCACCGTAAAGAAGCTTCTCGTAAATTTCGTCGGAGCAGACCCAGACGTCCTTATGTGGCGCGATGACCTTCGCCAGGGCCGCAAGTTCGTCAGGCGAGTAAGTATGCCCGCCCGGATTGCTCGGCGAGTTTATGATGACCATGCGTGTCTTGGGCGTGATGGCCCGTGCCACCTGCTGCGGCGTGATACGGAAATTGTTCGTCGGATCCCCCTTCACAATCACCGGCACCCCGCCGGCCAGCTTGACCATCTCCGGATAACTCACCCAGTAAGGCGCCGGAATAATCACCTCATCGCCCGGGTTAATCACAGCCATAAAAGCCACATAAAGCGAGTGCTTCCCGCCAACCGACACAATGACCTGCTCCGCGGCAACATCCAACCCGTTTTCCTTCTTAAGCTTCTCCGCAATCGCCTTGCGAGCTTCAACCGTCCCCGGCGTAGGCTCATACTTCGTCTTGCCCGCCAAAAGCGCCTTGATCGCCGCATCCTTGATAAATCCCGGCGTATCAAAGTCCGGCTCCCCGGCCCCAAAAGAAACCACATCAACCCCCGCCTTCTTGAGCGCATTGGCCTTCGCGGTGACGGCAAGGGTGATGGACTCGGCGATGTCGTTGAGACGATTAGCAAGTTGCATAGAGGCTCCTGTCATAAATAAAGATTTCGGGGGGATTATAGCCGAAGCGTGCAGATTAGCCACGCAAAGCTAATGTTCGGATTTCTTGTGAGAACTGGAGAGGGAGATGCCGATGCCTTCGGAGAAGCAGTAGAGGGCGCCGCCGTACCAAAGGGTGGCGATGATGTAGGCGGCCAGGAGCCAGAAGAGTTGGGAGTCGTTTTCGTTGGTGGCGTCGATGCCGCGGAAGTTGTAGGCCGGTTCGAGTTGACGGGTGACGATGAAATCGCAGAAGTTGGCGGGAGTTCCCTGGCCTTCGGTGTTGTAACGCTGGGTCAGGCCGCGGAAGATGATCCACCAGTAGTAGGTGATTTCGTCGTAGGTGACGCCTTTGTCTTTTTCGAGGGTGTTGGCGGCGTTTTTCTCGAGGGCGAGTTTGGCGTCGTCGATCGCCAGACGCGCGATCTCGCCGAGGTTGCCGGAGATGCGGATGCGCTTGTCGAGCGTGAGGCTGATGTTGATGTTGTGTGCTTTCAGGATGTCGGCGACGCGGTCGATGTCAACGACATCGCGGGGACTGATGCCAAAGTCGACGGGGGTGCTGTCGAAGTTGTGGGATTGTTCGTAGGCCTGATCGGAGCGGCTGATGCGGGGCTTAACGGCACTCGGATTGAAGACGCTCAGTATGAAATCCCAGAAGCTGCGTTCGACGTGGCTGACGGAGAACTTGGCGGCCTGGTTGAAGGGGCGGTCAGTTTCGGCGATTTTTTGGGTTTTGAGGAAAAAAGGAGAGGCGGGAAGGACCATGGCGAGAACGAACACGAGCAGGCCGATGGTGCCGGTGAGGAAGAGTTTCGGGCGGACAATCAGCGGTGGCTTGACGGTGGCGCCGATGGCGGCGAGAGCGGGGCTGTTGACAAAACCTCGGTCGGGCGCGGAGATGGGCTGGTCGCCGGGGAGTTCAGTCGCGGTGGGGGCTGGCCGGAAGGAGTTGAAGTTTTTGAAGAAGGTGTAGAGGATCCAGAGGGAGAAGAAGCCGACGATGCCGAAGAAGATGATGGTGCCTGCGAATTCGATCGGTTCGGTGACGTTGCGTTGGATGGGGAGGTAGCCGAACTCGGAGAGTTTTCGTGGCAGGGCGAAGAGGCGGTTGGTAAAGCCCGCGAGAATGGTCAGGGCGTAGAAGGCGCGGACCTGTGAGCCGGTGACGACCTTGGTGACCATCGCGCCGATTTGCACCGCAAAAAGCGACAGCAGCATCCCGACGCAGAGGGAGTAGAAGACGTAGCCGTAGATAGCGTATTGGGTGATGGCGGAGAAGGAGGTGGTGAAGATGATCTGGAGGATGTCTGTTCCAACGGTGGTGAAGGTGGAGATGCCCAGTCCGTAGACGAAGATGGGGAAGGTGAGGAATCCGCCGCCGACGCCCATGATCGAGGCGACGAACCCGACGAGAGCGCCGATGAGAATGACGGGATAGACGGAGATGGAGCGCCCGCCTTCGACGATGTCCTGGTCGAACTTGATGCGTGGCTCGAAAGGGAGCGACTGGAGCCAGAGAGCGAAGTTGGTGGTGGTGCTGGTGGCGGAGGTATTTTTATCCCCTCCCCCCCCC
>WQYP01000268.1 GCA_009781185.1 Phycisphaerales bacterium
ATGACTTGACGGGCGGTGTGTACAAGGCTCAGGAACACATTCACCGCGGCATAGCTGATCCGCGATTACTAGCGATTCCAACTTCATGAGGGCGAGTTGCAGCCCTCAATCTGAACTGGGCCGCTCCATTACCAGTAAATTTTGGCATCAGGAAGTTTGCCCAGTAATTCAACAATGCCGGCAAAACTGATGGACACGCCATCTAGCCTGATCTCGGTCAGCGATTTGATATTACCAAGTTCCTGAATGCCCACATCCGTTATCTTGGTGTCACTCAAGTCGATACGTTTAAGATTTTTCATTTGGGTCAACTTCTTTATTCCTACATCCGAGACGTTTGCACCACTCAAGTTCAATTCAGTGATACCCTCAAGTTGGGCTACTTCCGAAATAACATCGTCGTTCGCTCTGCCAGACAGCTCAAGTGTGTGAAGATGCTTCATACGTCTCAAGGATGCTAAGCCATCTTTTGTTACGTCCGTATAGCCAATGGCAAGTCGCTGCAGATATTCAAGCACAACGAGGTCGGCCAATGCCTGATCGGTAATGTGCGTTTGCGTTAAATCCAAGTCCTCCAAGCTCTTCAATTTCACGACGTGCAGAATCGATGTATCTGATGTGTGGGTAAATGAAAGGTCCAGTTTTTTCAGATGAATCAGCCTGCTCAAGCCAACCCAATCATCATCCTCCAAATGGGAAGGCGGTTTTAGTGCGCGCAGTCCTGAGAGACGCCCCAAATGGCTGACACTCCCTTTCTTAAAGGGAAAACCTACTACGCTTAACTCTGTTAATGTCTGAATTGGCGACAACGTTGTTGCCAGCAATTCGCCGTCAATCTCCTTGTTGGCAACTCTGATTTTAAGGGTGCGAAGGCGTGTGAGATTGGAAAGTTGTTGCAACCCATGCTCGGAAACGGGGGCGAACAATTCCAACCGTTCAAGCTCTACCAGTTCTCCAATCTGCCTCATATGATCGTCCGTGATCTTTGAATTGCAAGTGAGGAGAAGCGTACGTAAGTGTGGTAAATCTTTAAGAATTTTTAAGTCTTGTGTGCTAAGTTTTATCTCGGACAAATCGAGCAATTCCAGCTTCGGAAGTACCGAAAGAGCTTTGAGTGCGAGATCCATCCTCTCTGTTCCAAACCAAATGGACCGCAAGCTCTGATATTTTGCCAGTGATTGGATGCTCTCATCGTTCATCTTGGGGACATAAAATGTCACACTTTCAAGATGCGTTATGTCTCGCAACAAGTTTATCGACGCATCTGTGATTTTCGTTCTGGAGAGGTTCAATTCTCGCAAATTAGGGCACTTGCCGACAATCGCTTGTATGTCGTTGTCGTGGATGTCACATCTGCTTAAGTCCAGCCGCAGCAGTGAAGTGCCACCCAATTCAGCTAAATATTCGTTCTCAAATGGTCGCCCGAGCATGTTGATTTCAGTGACGACGACAGTTCCTTGATGAGACTCAAACGCCAAGTGCGCTCCGACCTCGTGCATACGATGGACAACGTGATTTTGCGATTCAATAGTTGCCGACATTCCCGCACAAGCAGGAACGATGTACGTGATAATGATAAAAGTCCAGAATGGACGTAGCATTTTGATCTCCCAAAATGAAAGGCTACTCTGAAAGATTCTCAATCATTTTAACATTCCACTGTTTTACTCGTTAAATCTCATATCATCTTTGCCGAGAGATCCCTGTGCCAAAGAGTATGTGAATTTACCGTTTTGTGATAGCTCCCAATTCATGTCAATTTGTTGCAGAAAATGGCTGTCATGAATATAGTACAGAAACAAATGGAATGTACCCTTGCAGACATCAAGCTTTACAGTCAGTGGTGCTGATGTCACGGTAGTTACAAGCTTATTCCCATCGTAGGTCTTGGGAGCTTCAGTACCGTTGGCATACCATGTCTTGGTTACAAGCGGGTTATTCTTTGTTACATCTACATCCCCATTTGCCGTGTGACGTATATCTCTTAGTATGAATGCGGCAATATCATTCGATGCCCCCTGACCGGAGTACCCATTGGTGAACAGCTCATATAGATTGGGATACTTCATCGTGACCTGTTCGTTTCCAACTTTTACAGTTGTCTCGCTATTGTCATAGCCGCTAAACGCCATGTTCCAGTCATCAATGTAAGATTTTGTTAACAGCAACATCGACACCTTAAGTGCTATTTTAACTTCATTTTCTTTGCTTAACGGCGAGATAATAGGCTCGACAGTTAAGAGTTTTTTTCCGCCGTGGGTCACATAAAATACCTGAGAAGCCTGTGTAGTTGCTGGCTGGGTCGCCGGGGCCGTCGTGGGTTGCGTTGTCGCAAGCCCCAAGGGGTCCACTCGATTGATCGGATTGCCACCAGTAAACAAGTACATACAACTTATACGGGACTCAATCGAATCGCCGATTACTGAATCTTGCGTCATATCCACAATGTCCACGTCATCCAGCAGTGCTGAGGTTGATTGGTCTTGAAGGAAAACGCGAGGATTACTTAACATCGTCATGATTCAGGACTCCTTTTTGTAAACGTATTGAATGCTTGGATTTCCCCACGTAAACACGGACATGAAGGAGGGGATGGTCGGCGGTTGTGGCGTAATGGCCAGCGGTCGCGATGCTTGCACAACCGAAGATTGTCTTGGCGGCGCGGAAGGTGGAGGCGATGAGGGTGTTGGAATGGATGGCGGATTAAGCCAACCCAATCGCTTCTGATTTTCTCGCGTCGTGAAAAATGTTTTAATTGTTTCAAGTTCGTCAGAATGTGCCGGGAGATCCGGGAACATACGGCGGGCGATTTCGCACGCTTCACGAGCCTCCTCAAAACGAAGGTTGGCACTCAAACAAATGGACCGTCCAAACAGGAACGTCGCGAGTTCCTGGCGTGGCGTAAGAGGGACGTGTACGGATTTGTTTAACGCCGCACGTTCCATTGGTCTCCACGGTCGCCAGCGGTCGATGTAGTGGTGATCCTCATCGCCGCCGATGTATTTCATGCTGCCGTCCATGTTGAACTGCTCGTTGGCATCCACCCAACGATTGTAGACATGTTGTATGGTCAGAATTATTTTGACGGGATAGCCGAGTCGCCGACCGATGGCTGCAAAGAGCACGGGATTACTGGCGCAGCAGCCGAGACACCGTGGACTCAAGAGTCCGTGGATAAAACTGACTTGGGAATTGACACGATTTTTGTACGGTCCCCCCGTGGGCTTCATGGATGTGTCGATCATTTCGTAATTGACTACTTCACAGTCCGTTTCCCCCATGAACTTGGCTTCGATGCCGGACTTGATACGGATGGCGTGCATGAGCGCCCACAGCCGATAGACGTTTTCCGAACCTTTGTCGGGGTTGGGGTTGGCGAGGTAACGCGGGAAACCTTTGATAGTTTCCTGTCGAGCGTACTCTGCCCATTCATCAAGTTGGGCCAAGCACTGTGGAATATCGAGCGGGTCAGTACTCGGCAGGTCGACGGCACACAGGAGATTGACGAGGCCGACGTCCAGTTGGCCGAGCTCTTCGTCATCCATCTCCAACAGGCGGTCAAAGGCGCGACGGCACCCCTGCTCGGTTCGCAGATCACCGATGGTGAAATGGCTGCCTGCCGAAACGGTCATGGAGTTTCCCATGCGTACACCTCAATTTCTGACGACATAATTGCGAACTGTACCGCTGGGTGAGGGCAGCGTCAATCTGCAAAAACAAGAACGGCTCGATTCTTTCGAATCGAGCCGTTCGTTTTGACTAGAACATGGTTTGTTTTCGCATCCAGTGTGAACTGGATTTTGGACGCCATCGAACGTCGCGTTGCCGCGACTGACTCCAGTGACCGAGGCCACCGGAACGAAGCTGTTTACACAATATCTGGAAGGATTGCTCCTCGAACTCCTTCTCATCACTTCAGCGGACAGATTTTACTGTCATCTCACAACCGAATAGGGGTTGCCCCCAATCCTTCACTCGTCATCGGCGGCTAGATTAGCTCGCCTCAGAAGAAGGGTCGATCATGTGTGTTGATTACACTACATTGAAAAGAAGAGAAGGCCCAGATTCTAACTGTGATCCGTTAGAAAGGAGGTGATCCAGCCGCAGGTTCCCCTACGGCTACCTTGTTACGACTTAGTCCCAGTCACCGGTCCTGCCGTAGCGCCTTTTGGGGCGTTTCAGG
>WQYP01000269.1 GCA_009781185.1 Phycisphaerales bacterium
CCCCTCCGCCCCTCCCACGACCACCCCCACCACCAAACCCGTCTCCTCCGATCAACCCGCTCAATCCGTTTTCGTCGACTGCCTTTCTTACCAGGATCGCAAGCTCGTCGTCAAATTCCACACCGACGACCAGCGATTCAAATCCTACGTCGCCGCCAATTTCACCTATCCCAAAGCCGGCGGCCTTGAAAAAGCCCAGGTCGGCCAATCCTACATCCTCTCCCTCGTCCCCAGTGAAGCCGCACACAACGTCAAAAAAGCCACCCTCTACGACCCCAACAATCCGCCCAAAGAATTCCCTGACGATTCCTTAATCGGCAAAGTCGTCGGCATCAAAGAAACCGACGCCGCCGGAAAGCCCCTCGAACCTCAAAAGCAAGGCATCATCATCCAGTTCAACCAGGACCAGCACGTCCAAGCCTACTACGCCAAGGAAAAAACCTTCACCCTCTACAATCCACCCAGGCAGGATTTCAAAACCGGCGACCTCATTAAAATCTCCTTTAGCCCCGACAATCGCCACACCAGCTTCGCCATCGTGCCACCCACCAGCCCCAAATAAAAGCCACCTTTTTCCTACTTGACACTTGCGATAGCTTCCAACCCCCTCGCCCCTTACAATGCCCCCATGACTCCTCGCGAACGCTTTCTCGCCACGTTACTCTTCCAAGGACCCGACCGCATTCCCTTCGACCCCGGCCACGGCCGCAAAAGCACCCGCGAACGCTGGCACCGCGAAGGCCTCCCCCAAAACGAAAACCCCACCTCTTACGCACGAAAACTCCTGGATATCGAACCTCCACCAGCAGCCGACGCTCCCTACATCAACGTCGATTTCCGCATGGTCCCGCAATTCGAAGAAAAAGTCTTCGAACGCCGCCCCGCACCAAAGGGATCCAGCGGCCCAGGTTCGCAAATCGTCCAGGACTGGAAAGGCAACATCTGCGAAATCTCCGACGAATTTGACGTCACTTATCTTCGCCAGGCCATCGATTTCGTCACGCGTTCCTGGATCAAGTGTCCCGTCGAGAACCGCGACGACTGGGAGCAGATGAAGACCCGCTACATCGTCAGCGACCCCGCCCGCTGGCCGCTCGACTACCACCAGCGCGCCCTCAAAAACAAAAACCGCACCACCCTCTCCGGCCTCTCCATCAGCGGCCCATTCTGGCAGCTCCGCGAATGGCTCGGCTTCGAAAACCTCTGCATCCTCTTCCTCGACGCCCCCGACTTCGCCGCCGAAATGATCACCTTCTGGAAAAACTTCGTCAGCGACATGCTCCATCGCCTCTTCAAAGACTACATCCCCGACTACATCACCATCAACGAGGACATGGCCTACAAAGAAAAGCCCATGATCGGCCCGGAAATGACCCGCCAATTCCTCCTCCCCTGCTGGCGACAATGGGCCGACCAATGCAAAGCCGCAGGGGGGGGGGGCGTCCCCATCTACGAAGTCGATTCCGACGGACACGTCGGCGAACTCATCTCCCCCTGGATCGACGCCGGCTTCAACGCCAACTGCCCACAAGAAGTCGCCGCAGGAAACGACCTCGTCGCCTACCGCCAAACCTACGGCCAAAAAATCGCCTACCGCGGCGGCATCGACAAACGCGCCATCGCCAAAGGCGGCTCCACTCTCCGCCAGGAATTCCAACGACTCCAACCCGTCATCGACGCCGGAGGATTCATCCCCTCCTGCGACCACGGCATCCCCTCCGACGTCTCCTGGCAAAACTACCTCGACTACTGCCGCCTCCTCGCCAAAGCCACCCGCTGGCTGTAATGCGGGCATCCTGCCCGCTTCGTCTTCCTTTTGACCCTTTCACTTTTACCCTTTTAACTTCCTTTTAACTTTTCACTTTATACCTTTTACTCTTTTGAAATGGAGTAGTCTCCATATGCAATCGCCCCCCGCCACTCCCCTCCGCCAATCCCTCCCCCTTTTCCTCGGCCCCTTCCTCATCACCGCCACCTTCCTCTGCCTCCTCTACACCACCTGGAACGCCTGGATCGCACCTCTCATCGACTTCGGCCGCGAACTCTACGTCCCCTGGCAACTCTCCCAAGGCGCCATCCTCTACCGCGACATCACCTCCTTCTACGGCCCCCTTTCCCCGCTTCTCCACGCCCTCTGCTTCCACTTCTTCGGCGCCAGCCTCCTCACACTCATCCTCGCAAACTGCCTCGTGCTCGCTCTGGCAACCTTCTTCCTCCACGAAATCATCCGTTCCATCAGCACCCGTTTCACCGCCGCCGTCGTCTGCATCTTCTTCCTCGCCGTCTTCGGCTTCAGCCGCATGGTACCCACCGCCAACTTCTGCTTCATCGCCCCCTATTCCCACGAAGCCACCCACGGCTTCACCCTCTCGCTCGCCGCCATCTACTGCTTCATCCGCTACACACGCTCTCCTCGCCGCGCCTGGATCGCCATCATCGGTCTCTGTACCGGCCTGGTCTTCCTCACAAAACCCGAAATCTTCCTCGCTCTCGCCGGCTTTCTCCTCTTCGCAATGATCGCCGAAATCACTTCCCGATTGGCACCACGCTCCCGATCCCTGCTTGCAGCGTCGCGACCTCATCCTAGCGCCACAATCCTCCCTCTGCTCGCCATTTCCGCCATTCTCCCCCTCGCCGCCGCCGTTGCCTATCTCGCCGCCCACATGCCCCTCTCCTCCGCCTGGCACGGGACCCTGGGCTCCTGGACTTTCCTCTCCAATTCCACCGTCACCGGCAACCGCTTCTTCACCAACTGCATGGGACTCCTCGACCCCTTCACTCACCTGACCGACATCGCCAAATTCTCAGCCCTCTTTCTCCTCCTGATAGGCCCCGCAACGCTCCTTTCCTTCTTCCTCCCCGACGGCCGCCTGCCACGCCGCGCCGCCGGCGCCGCCCTGGCCATCGCCAGCGTGCTCCTTCCGTGGTGGCTCCTTCCGTACTGGCTTGGCCCTCACTTCTCCTGGATCGACCTGGGCACTCTCCTATTCGTCGGCTCCCTCGCCTTGGCCATCTGCCAGTCGATCCTGCTGGTTCATCACCGCGCCGATCCGACGCGTCGCGCCCAATTATCGCTCCGCCTCGCACTCTCCCTCTTCGCTCTCCTCATGCTCCTGAAAATGTTCCTCTACACCAGCCTCTATCACTACGGTTTCACCCTCGCCGTCATGGCCACCTCCCTGCTCGCCGTCTCACTCCTCGATTGGATCCCCAGCACCCTCGAGCATCACGGCAAATGCGGCTGGACCTTCCGCGCCGCCGCTCTCACCCTCCTCACTGCCCTGGCCATCGAGTGCGCCACCCTTTCCTACAAAAACCTCCCCGACCCGCACAACCTCGTCGGCCAAGCCCTAAACCAGTTCCGCGACAACAACGCCCCCATTTTCCAGGACATGCTCCACTTCATGCAAACGCAAATCCCCAGCGATCGCACCCTCACCGTTCTGCCGGAGGGCGCCATCCTGAACTTTCTCGCACAACGCCCAAGCCCCGTCCCTTTCGTCACCTTCCTCCCCTCCGACATCGACATGTTCAGCGAACCCCACCTCCTCGCCTCCCTCCAGCAGCACCCACCCGACTACATCGCCATCACCCACCGCCCCACCGGCGAATTCGGCCCACTCGCCTTCGGCATCGACTACGCCTCCTCCCTCCGCAACTACATCATGACCCATTACACCCCCGCCCACCTCTCCGGCATCATCCCCTACACCGCCTACTCCCCCACCACCTTCGGCATCCTCCTCCTCCGCCGCAACGACCTCGCCGACAGGGATGACAAGGTGACAAGGTGACTGCGCGAATGCACGGAGGCATCGGAAGTGATGGGGGACATCTATGTGATGCCGCCGGATCGCTTCGCCGCCCTGCATGCGAAGTGGCAGTCGTTCAAAAAATGCCCCAAGTCCAGCATTGTCCCTCTCCAGCAGCAATACCCCAATGGCCTGGGCACACTCGCACGCCGGGGCATCGACGTCGTGAGCTTCGGACTGGCAAAGCCGCTGGCCATGACCATCGCGAGGATCATGGGGGCCCAAAACTGCGGTTGTGACGCACGGGAACAACGTTTGAACGAGCTGGTGCCAGACGTGGCGGATGTTGGAGTGATGGACTGGATCAAGCTCACGCCGAAGATTC
>WQYP01000270.1 GCA_009781185.1 Phycisphaerales bacterium
CGATCCAGCGTTGGTCGATGACTCGGCCGAAGCGGTCCAGACCCGTGTACTTGTCCCCGGCGTCGCCGTTGGGGACGTTGCCCACCTTGATGTACGTCAAATCCACGCCATCCTCCGGATGCAATCGCATAACCACCGTCGAGTAGCCCAGATAAACATAGCTTTCCACTGTCGTGCCGGATTGCATCAAATAGGTCAATCGGCTGATTGTATCATTTAGACTGCCGCTGGCTCCATAGCTGTACGTCTGCACGGTGCCGTCGGGGTAGGTCATCGAAGTCAGGCGGCTGCCGTAGCTCAGGGTGTCGTAGGCGTACTGTACCTTCAGAGTCGCTGAGGTCACCGGGCCATTGTGTTCCTGATACTGCGTGATCAGTTGGCCCAGGCCGTTGTAAACGTTCTGGACCTGATTCACGACGTTTCCGCCGGTGGCGGCGTTATAGCTAGTCACGTTATCGATCATGGCGTGGCTCTCAAGACGGTGGCGGTGGTGGTGGCGACGATTCTGTCGTTGGCCCCTCGTCGTGCTCATCACGACCAAAATCAGCATCACCAAGATAATCGCATAAGGTAATTTCGGTCTGTGCAGTATGCCACGTTGATTCAGAAACTTTACGCCATTCGGCAATAACAGCGACCCTTAATTGATTCCGAGTATTAAATGTAGATGAAACATGGTAAGTCAGCGACTTCCATTGTCGCGGTTCTAATTGACATTGGTCGCGTTGTGTCAAGTCCAGTATTGGTTCGCTGGTTAGAACATGTCCCCAGGTTCCATCATCTCTCTGCATTAATGCACGGCTCCATGGCAACACCATAATATTACGTACTTCAATAACATCATCTGTAGCGTTGCAAAATATTACATCAATAGGCATATTTATGTCTGTCTTTTGTGAAGCAAGATTTGCACTAATATAAATTCGGATAGCCTCATCATCATGCTTCGAGTTTGGCGGCGAATGAACCGTGCAACTCACCAGTAAAGACCAAAAAACAATGCCAACCACGACAAGGTATCGTGTCATGCGAGTTCCTTTACTTACTAGGTGCTGTAGTAGTCGTCGGACTTTGAGTAGCCGCCCACTGGAGGATGGCAGCCGCCCATGTATTCCATTTCTTTTGCTCAGCTTCGTTTCGCCCATGATCGGTTTGCATATCGTAGGTTGCCTGTTGCGCCACAAAGGCTGCCTGGATTTGTTTTTCAATCGCTGATTTCTGTGGTGTAAATGCCTCGAAAGCCGCCAATGCAGCCTTGTCCGCATACATATCCGTTTTCGTTACTGAGAGATTCTTGAGCTGTTTCTGGAACTCTAACGCCCGGTAGTAAGCGATTACGAAATGCACCTGCTCATGTTGTAGCAATGCATCGTCTTTGCAGCCGGGCTTCACCCATGACTGCTTCTTATCAAAGACTGGTTGTACAATAACCTCCGTATATTTGAATGTCACGCTCATCTGTTTTTTACCATCGATTGTAGTCGCAACCGCACTATTCGTTGCTGCGCTGGCATCGGCATAATTTGATGTAAGTTTCCTGATCTGAAAACCCGTCCATGCTTGTGCGTCTTCTGAGTTTGGTGAATTAACAGGTGGAGGCATTTGAAAATCGTCCCAAGTCAGTTTTCTGTAACCAATAATATAATCGTGCGCTGGTTGAGTCGTTGGTTGCGTTGTCGGTTGTGTCGCTGGTTGCGTTGCCGCAAGCCCCGTTGCGTCCGTGAAAGTCATCGGATTGTTGGTCATCCGATCATCGTCTGCGACGATTTCCGGCGTATCGGCGATGGCCCAGTATCCGTCGTAGGTGGCGTTTGAGATGGTGGTAGCTGTCCCCTCGGCCAGCGTCCAATGGACCTCTACGTCGGGCGGGTCGCCGGTGGGTGCGTGAGGTTCGATTTTGTGCAAGGTCGTATTCATATCGGAATGGTAAACTGCCGCCACGGTGGGGACAACCCCCCCCCCCCGTTTTCCGCCCACTGCTCCTCCTGGCTGTTTTTCTTTTAGCTGCTTTTTAGCTGCTTTTGCGGCCTCCGGCGACGGCGGCACCGGCATCGGTGCGGCTCCACCTCCGGCGGCGATCCCCTCCGGCTGCGGTGGTCGGTGTCGATAAGGGGGGGGGCGGCTATGCTCGACAAGCTGAAAAAGCAGGGAAAGACGCTGATTGTAGCAACATCCAAACCAACGTGTCTGGCCGAGAGAGTGCTCTCACACTTCAAACTTGACCACTATTTTACATTTGTAAGCGGTGCTGAAATGAACGGCGATCGCTCGGAAAAAATCGAGATCATCTTACATGCCTTTGAAAAAAATAAGATCAACGATCTGGAACGTTGTGTCATGGTCGGCGACCGCAAACACGACATCATCGGCGCGAAAAAAGCCGGCATCGACAGCATCGGCGTCCTTTACGGCTACGGTGGACACGAGGAGCTCTCAGACGCGGGAGCGACACATTTGACAGGAAGCGTCGCGGAGCTTGAGATACTGTTGTGTGAATGAGGATTAAAATATGAACATTAGGATCATGACCATCCACGATTACGAGCCGGTCTACTCTCTTTGGCTGAGCACGCCGAACATGGGGCTCAACGATCTGGACGATTCCAAAGCCGGCATCGCGAAGTACCTTGCGCGAAATCCCAACACCTGTTTTGTTGCAGAAAAAGATGGAGTTATCGTCGGCGTTATCTTGAGCGGTCACGACGGACGCAGAGGGTACATCCACCACGCCGTCGTGGCGGAAAACCAGCAGAGGCAAGGCGTCGGGACATCGCTCGTCAACGCCGCGATGGTCGCTTTTGAACTTGAGGGAATACATAAAACCGCCCTTGTCGTTTTTGCAAAGAACGAAAAGGGCAACGTCTTTTGGGAAAAACGTGGATTTATATCCAGACCCGATTTAATTTATCGCAATAAGGCGATGGTTTGCGCGAGGTCATGATGGAACGATGGTTGATTTGGGATTTTGACGGAACGTTGGCGTATCGTGATCAGGGGTGGAGTGGAGCGGTGCTGGAGGTATTGCGTCGAGAGGTGCCGGGTTGCGGAGCGACATGTGAAGAGGTGTCGGCGTTTTTGCAGAGCGGGTTTCCCTGGCATACGCCGGAACGGGGACATCCGGAACTGGGGACGGCAGATGCGTGGTGGGCGGTGCTTGTGCCGGTGTTTGAACAGGCGATTTGCGGGGTGCTGCGGGATGGGATGACGCGCGAGCGGGCGCGGAAGTTGGCGGAGCGGGTACGTGCGGTTTATCTGGAGGCGAAGGCATTTCGGGTTTATTCGGACACGGTACCGGCGCTGGAAGCATTGGCGGACTGCGGTTGGAGGCATGCGCTGTTTTCGAATAACGTGCCGGAGTTGGAGGCGTTGCTGGAGCAGCTTGATCTACGCCGACATTTTGCTCACGTGTTCAATTCCGCGATGATCGGTTTTGAGAAGCCGCATGCGGAAGCGTTTGCATATGTGCTTGCGTCGCTCGGATGTCAATCGAAAGCCGCTACGGAAAAGAGGGAGGGAGTGTGGATGATTGGCGATTCGATCACAGCGGATGTCGCAGGTGCGACGGCGGCAGGGATTCCGAGCATTCTGGTGCGACGACATCATGCGGCAGCGAAACATTATTGCGAGACGTTGACGGAGATAGCAGGTGTGGTTGGAAATAGAATTTCAATGACAGACAACATCATCATTTGACCACTTGATTTGTTGGAGATGGCTGCCAGTGCCGAAATTTTACGGGAAAGCTTCGGTCCGGTTGCCGCGGAATTCAGCCTCACCCTACAAAACGCGCCGACCAATCCGGCGTTTTCCAGAAAAGAGGACTTGGAGGCGGACTATGCGAACGGATGCCACTGTTACGGCCTTTTCAGCGGCGACGATCAAGTCGGCTTCATGGAACTCAGACCCAAAGATGCGACATGCTACGAACTGAGAAAACTCGGGATTCGGCCTGCATTCCGTCATGCCGGCTATCCCTTCCCCTAGTGCTGCGTCAACACTAAAACTTGGGATGGCGATGTTGAGGATGTACGGAAAAAAACGATGGTTGACGCAAATGGTGATCCCAAATTTTAGTGTTGACGC
>WQYP01000271.1 GCA_009781185.1 Phycisphaerales bacterium
CGGTTCGGGGTGTGGGGGGAGGGGGGGGGCAGGGCTGAGGGGTTTACGGTGTGTGGGGAGGGAGGGGGCAGGGCTGAACGGTTTACAGTGTGGGTAGGGGGAGGGGGCGCGCCGAACCGTTTTCAGGGGGGGGAAGGGGGAGAGGGAAGGATGGGGAGGAAAAATTTGAGCGGCGTTCGAAAAGGCATCGAACGCCGAATGAAAAAAGCCTGCCAAACGGCAGACTTTTGGTACGCGCCGATGTTCAGTGTGATGTAGCTGGCAAGGAATGTGAAGTAGGTTGGCAAACTACAATCGCCCATCCCTCTCCCCGTCTCCCCCTCTCCCCTCCGTCACCCCGGGCGACCGCAAAATGAACGGCCTCAGCCGCTACAGGGCGAGTTTTCCCGGCTGTCCGTGGGCCGTATGATGGCGGTCATGTTACAGCCCGCCCAACCTGCCGCAAGACGAACCTGGTGGATGCTGGCGGTTTCGCTGGCCGTCCTCTGTGCGGCAGTGCGTTTGCCCGGGCTTCTCGCGCTACCGATCTTCGGCGATGAGGCGATTTATCTGCGCTGGGCACAACTGATACGTGACGGGCATTTTTGGGTGAGCCTGTGCGACCCCAAGCCGCCCTTGCACTTCTGGCTTCTCGCGATGGTCGTCGATCTCTTCGCCGATCCGTTGCGAGCGGGACGGCTGCTGAGTGTGGCGGCGGCGGCCCTCAGTATGCCGGTGATGCTGCTGATCGGCGAAGAACTCGATCGACTGTGCGATCGTCAGCCCCCGGCTCTGCCGGGGGTTCGCCCGATGGAGCCGGGATCTGACTGTTGCGGGACCAACCCCCGGCAGAACCGGGGACTGGCGGGCGAGTTTCCTGGCGGACGAACCGTTGCCGTTCTCGCCGCGGTCCTCATGATCTTCTGTCCGTTCTTCGCGTTTTATCAGCGGATGGCACTTGCCGAATCGCTGTTCGTTTTCGAAATGCTGCTGATCGTCTGGCTTTCGCTTCGCTGGGCGAGAATAGTCGTTGCCGGACAACGTGCATGGGGCATCGCCGTGATGATGGGCGTCTGTTTCGCCGCCGCGATGATGACTCGGCAGGGGTTGCCGTATGTGTTGTGGGCGATGCCGATCGGGGCGTTCCTGCTGCATTTCATTCCCCCCCAAAAAACAAGCCTAAGGACTGCAGTCCCTGGGCTTGAGGTTCTCATAAATGCGGCGATCACGTTCCTGATCGCGGTTATCGTCGCGGCGATTCTCTGGTCGCCGTATCTCGTGGCTCATCTCCCGACATTTGCCGAAAGCAACGGCGGTGTCAGGGCGGAACTCAAACGCCGCATCTTTTATCAGCCCAGCTTTACGGACCCGCATGAGACGCGAACCGCGATTGCCTTGCGAAATGGTCGCGACGCCTTTGAACCGTCTGTTCACAACGATGTTCCCCAGAGCGGTTGGCTTTTCTATTACCTCACGCCGCCGGTGTACGTGGTCAGCCTGCTGGGAATCGCTCTGCTGGCAATGCGTCGTCAATGGCGTCTATTAGCGTTTGTACTCCTGTGGCTGGCCCTCACGCTGCTGTTTCCGATTGTGATGCTCAGCACGTTTTATTCCCGCTATATTCTGGCCGGTACCGTTCCGTTGCTGATCGCCGCCGCTTACGCCTTGGCCGAATGCCTTATCTGGAGTTCACGCTTGAGCGTGCCATGGAGCTGGACCGCCGCGTTGCTCCTCTTCGCCAGCCTGCTGATCGCCCCCATCCGCCAGCTCGGCCTGCAAAGCACGCACTGGCAACGCCAGGTCATGGTCGGCCACGACACCTATCAGTACCTCGCCGGTTGGACCGCCGGCGGACCGGCTCAGTTGGCCATCCAAACCCTCCGCCAACTCGCCGCCACAGAGCCCATCACCGTCATCACCGACGACACATGGGGCACGCCCGCCGACGCCGTCTGGCTCTACCTGGCCCGAGACCCGCGTGTAACGCTTTATTTCACCCGTCCCGACAACGACGGCGCCATTCTTCAGCCCGCCCCGAATGCCCTCCGTCCCAACACGTTCCTTCTGAAGAAAGACAAATGGCTGTACTTGCCGGAGTCGCCCGTTGAGCTTTCGCCAGACGAGCGGATTTACTACATCACCAACGATCCGGTCCACACCGGCGTCGTCGAACAACCGGCCGAAACATTTTTCCGCCCGAAAAATCCGAACCTCGGCCACGGAATTTCGTTTGTACAAGAGAGCCTCGTCGGCGGCGAGCACGTGATGCTCTTCCAGCTCGAATTCAACGATACGTCGGCAAGTCAGGAGAATCCCCAGGAGTAACCATGCGGTGGAAACAGGTCATATCCCTCACACGCCAAATCCTTGCCCATCCATTCCGTGGAAGGGGACCGAACCCGCTTGCGGCGTCGCGGACCGCACATCCTCCACTCGACAACGCGATGACTATCATCACCGCGATGCTGGGCGCTGGACTGATCTCGTTGGCGGGCTGCAAGGACAACGCCCCCTCGACCGTCAAGCCTCCACCCCCAGGCGTCGGCGTTCCAACGGCCGACGCCGCGCCAGCAACCGCAACCGCCTCCCTCGCCTCCAATTCCCCCAGTGAAACGCAACCGGACTACTCCGATCTCGAAGTCTTGCCGAAGTCCAACAAAGGCGATCTGGGCCCCGGCCCCGACGGCATGACCTGGCTCATCTTCCCCACCGGCATCATGACGCAGGACACCAAGATCGGCCTTGGCCGCATGCCTGACCTCGGTCAGACCGCATGGATCGCCTACATCGCCAAATACGCCGACACCCACAAAGAATGCGATCGCATCACAAAAGAAAATCCCACAAAATTCCGCGTCGGCTCCACAAAGGAAATCCGCGGACTCTCCCTAGGTATCCTCGGCATGAAGACCGGCGGAAAACGACGCATCTACATCCCCGCAAATCTCGCCTACGGCCAGCACGGCGACCCCACCCACCACATCGCCCCCAATCAAGCCCTCATTTACGACGTCGAACTCTTATCCGTCACAGGCGACCCGATCATCTTGCCCGCAAAAAATGCAAACAACATGTTCGACAACCTCCTCGGACCGGCCCTCCCGCCCGGACCCAAACCCCCCGCGACACGGCCGGCAAAATAAGAACGGGGTGACAAGGAGACAGGGAGAGGGGGAGATTGTGATCTCCCTATCTCCTTGTCTCCCCGTCTCCTTGTCTCCCCCTCCTCTACATGTGGCCTTGGCGAAGGATGATCAGCACGTCGGCAATGAACAGCAGCACAATCGTGACCTCCAGCACCAGCATCCAGCGGTTGTTGCGATTGGATTGCAATAATTGGTAGAGATCGTCGAGCGTCTTGAGTTTTTCGTCGATGGATTTGTACCAGTCGCTGAGGTGGAAGCGTCCCGCGACGGTTTGGTAGATGCGGGCGAGGTGCCAATCGCCGAAGAATTTGGTGATGTTGGAGAGTTCGTCGGAGAGGCGAGCGAAATCGACGCGGATTTCGCGGAGTTCTCGCAGGACCTTGGCACCTGTCCATCGGCCCAGGGCGCCGGCGCCGCGACGAGGAATCAGGTCGCGGTAGGAACGCTCGAGCACGGCATCCAGGATGCGATCGTACGCCTCAAGTTCCGCGAGTTGAAGATTGGGCGACCTCCATCAGGTAAACGACTTCGTCGATGTAACGTGGTTCGTCGATGACCAATCCAATTGCTCTGCCGTGTGACGTGACGGACTTGTGTGCGGATGGGGAAGGTCGTGTATGATGCGATCTTATACGGAGGATTTCACGCTATGGAATGGCGAAATGCATTGCGATATGTCGGAGTGGCGGTGATGGTGTTGGGAGGGATAATGGGGGGGAGAGCGGCTTCGCTGGGACGGGCAGAGTCGCTGGAAACTCGACTCAACGCTTTGCTGAGGGAGGGAGGAGGGAAGGAGGGGACAGAACTGCTTAAAGGGGCGACCGTGGGGGTGAGCGTTGTTGAGGTGAGGGAGGGGAATGGGGGGGGGGGGGGGTTTTAGGGGCACAGGGCGCCGCTGCCCCGGGGCCCGGCGGGAAATCGCAAGATCCTACCCCCGCCCGCGCCGTTCGAAAAG
>WQYP01000272.1 GCA_009781185.1 Phycisphaerales bacterium
ACGCCCTTCAAACGACGTGACTCAGACTTGCAGCCGGACTCCGTCGGGCCAGAGCCGATCTTCAAACCCATCGCACGGAACCTCGCATAATCCAACTTCTCACGGCGACTCAGCAAGTATTGCTTCAAACCATCCAACGCCTTGCGCTTGGCCGCTGAACGTACACGAGCACGCCCATCGACGACCCCGAGCCCTTACGAATTTTACGAATTGAACGAATTGTACGAATTTTACGAGTTGATGTCGGATTTCAGGATTCTTGTAATATTCCAGTTGCTTGCTTCGACTCTCTTACCAGTAACGCCTTTGCAGCGAGAGCACCTTGAACGCACCTCTCCTCCCGACCATTGACTGGAAGGGCAAATTCCCGGATGAGAAGATGAAGGATGTGAAGACTCGCGAACAATTCGTCACCATTGTGACCGTGAATACCTGTGCCATTGCGTTCATGGGTACAAGCGGCGGCGGCAGCGACTGGCACTACGCCGGCAAAGGCGCCTCGCTCCACGACAAAGATCAGCCGATCCTCTGGTATCGTCCGAAAACAGACAAACCGGCCAAAGCAGGCGATGCCGACAAAAACACCTACCACGTCATCGACGCCGCCCTCCACATCACGGAAGTTCCCGCCTCCGCCCTCCCCACGATTCCCTCCGTCAAAATCGACCCTTCCAAACTCATGACCCTCCCCGCCACCCAACCGGCAACCACCCCCACCCCTGATCCGAACGCAAATATCAACCTCGGTCCCTAACCCATGACACTTCTACTGAGACAACACAAAACTGCCAAACTGCCTTGGCAACGGATGGCAACTCTGCTACTCTTTTCGTTTCGTCAGTTGGCTTGAGTTGGAGACGCATGATGAAGAAAGAACCTAGGAAGAAGCGTTACGGCAAAAAGAAACGCCGTAAACAGAGCTAAAAACAAAAACTAACAGCATTTCCCGGGGCGTAGCTCAGCTTGGCTAGAGCGCTTGGTTCGGGACCAAGAGGTCGCAGGTTCAAATCCTGTCGCCCCGACTATCTCTACGAAGTAGCCCTTTGGCGAAAAAGTCAAAGGGCTTTCTCTTTGATATACAAAGACTTACGTCACTAAGTTGCCGGTTCAAACTCACGGAGTTGAGGATTTCGCGTTTTACGGGCCAGGTTGAACGCTGCCAAACTTCCGCGAGGTTTTGGGCGTAGTCGAAAATCACGATTGCTTTCTCCGTGTCCCCGTACTTGTCCCTGACGTGTCCCCCCCTCCTCGAATTTTGTCCCCCCTCTGCCAATTTTTTGTCCCCGTACTTGTCCCTACCATGTCCCTCCCCCCCTGTTTTTTTGTCCCCGGTAATGTCCCTAACAATGTCCCCCCCCTCTGCCTCGTCTGCCTCGTTTTCGGCTTTGTTGGCTTCCGATAACGCGGCGGCGACGGAGGCGATTTCTCGTTTGAGTTCTTCCGATCTGCGCTGCAAGGTTGCTTCGTCGATGGTGTTGTTTAGGTAGGCTTCGAGGAGGCGGTCGAGTTTGGATTGGAGTTCGCTCTGGCGTTGGGTGAGGGTGGCTTGCTGGCGGGCGCGGTGGCCGGCGATGTCGGCGCAGGATTCGGTGAGGGCGGTGCGGATGAGGTTGCGAAGGTTGGGGTCTTGGATTTGTAGGGATTGGAGGTCTTTCACGATTGCTGCTTCGACGTCTTCGTGACGCCAGCGGATTTTGGGGTGGTCGGCGGGTTTGTGGTTGTTGCCGCAGCGGTAATAAATGTGTTCGTTGACTTGGCCGTTGTTGAGTTTGCGGCGGATGCGTTCGCCGGTGATGGCGAAGTTGCAGTGGGCGCAGCGGAGGATGCCGCCGGCGAGGGGGGTGTCGGCGGTGCGGCCTCGGCGGTTCTTGCCGTGGAGGATGTCTTGGCAGGTGTTGAAGAGTTCGTGGGTGATGAGGGGTTGGAATTTGCCTTGGTGGATTTGGTTGTTGCGGACGATTTCGCCGATGTAGAAGCGGTTGTTCAAAATGTACGAGAAGGCACTGCGGATGAAGCGGGGGCGGCTGGGTTGGTAGAGGTGGCCTTCGTGGGCGAGTTGGTCGGCGAGTTCGTTGAAGGTGGTTGTGCCGCGAGAATAGAGTTCGAAGATTCGGATGACGGCTTTTGATTTTTCGGGGTGGGGGGCGATGGGGCAATCGCGGTCTTTGGTGTTCATGTAGCCGTAGGGAGCGCCGCCGGTGGGCCAGCCTTGGCGGACTTTTTCGTCCATGCCTTTGATGACTTCGCTGCGGAGGTTGTCGGAATAATATTGTGCGACGGCGGCCATGACGTTGAAGGATAACGCGCCGGCGGCTCCGGTGCCGAACTGGTTGTCGACGAAGGCGAGTTGGACGCCGCAGGTGTCTTCGAGTTCTTGAAGGCGGACGGCGTCTCGCATGTTGCGGCAGACGCGGTCGAGCTTGTGGCTGAGGATGGCCTTGATATTCTCGCGTTTGGCGCTGCTGCGGACCCATTGGAACATCTCGTTGAAGAGATGGCGTTCGGCACCGCGTTTGGCGGATTCGGCGACGACGAATTCTTTCACTACGGTCCAACCTGATTTTTGTGCTCGTTCGCGGGCGGCTCGGAGTTGGGCGTCGAGGGAGTAACCTTCGCGCTGTTCGCGGGATGAGACTCGTGCCCAGATTATTACGTTCATTTATACATCCATCCTTTCTTTGTTTGCTCGCAGGAGCGTTTCTGCGAGGCGGCGGAGGTTCATGAGAATCTCGACGGTTTCCGGTTCGCTGAGGTTTCGTCCGTAGGCTTTGGACCAGGCTTGCTGGTTCTCGGTGAGCAGCGTTGGCGTGATCCAGGCTTGTGCTAACGGGCGATTTGAAACCGGTTGCGCTCCTTGGTCATGTTGTTCATTTTGGAGAGTTAATCCAGTCTTTTTTGGCTGTTTTGTCACAATGTTTTCTCCCGCGAAAACTGCTGAAATTTCCCTCATTTCCATTGACTTCACATGCAGTCGCTCCCTTACGGTCGCGGCTCGAATTGTTATACTTTTACTGCTCGATCCATCCTTCGAGGTCGAGGTTTTGGAAGTGGGCTCGTATGTTTTGGATGTTGCCCTGGACGGTGTGCCAGTCACATTGCAGGAGTTGGGCGATCTCGGACAGCGGGCGTCCTTCGCTCAAGGCGGTGCAGATGGTGCGTTCGCGCGGGGAGAGAGCGGCCATTGCCTGCTGCACATCTAACGTGAGGTCTGGCGATTCGTGATAGATCGCGGAGGGCGGCGTTTCTTCATCGTCATCTTGGTTCAGTGGTTTGACGTGACGGCGGTAGCTGGACTGCGCACGAACGATGGTGATGAGTTGATTGTCGATGAGAGTGACAAGCGCGGTCTCCTCGCTGGCACCGTTGGCGTTGGCTGGATCGAAGGTGAAGCTCAGGAGGTGCGGGACGATTTGCTGCTGGAGGTCATCGAGGTCATCGCGGCGGAATCCCAGACGCCGTGCGCGACGCTTGATCAGGTCGACTTTCCACTGGGGCAGCAGGGGTGAATAGTTGTTTCTATACATTTTCGGTCCCTTTTTTTGAGGAGGGGATGGGGCGGATCAAGACGGTCTCGATCACATGGGACCGATTTTTTCAGGGAGACCGGGGACATTGATATAGAGTTCAATGTGTGCGTCGAAAATCACATGTGGTTCACATGTACTTCACATGTGGTACATGTGAAGTACACATGTGAACCACATGAAGTACATGTGAACTACATGTGAAGTACACATGATTTTGCGCAAAATTGTGATTTTGCTCCGAATTTAGGGGTCGAGCTACGAATAACAGGGTAGAGGCACTTGTTTTTTTTTGAGGGGAACTGGGGGGTGGTAACTATGCATGTTTCTTTACAGGAGGCCACGATGTTATCAAACGCGTTTTTTGAGTTACTGATAAAAGTGATGGAAATGTTTTTCATTTGTCAAATGCGTTCGGGGCTTGGCCGGTGACAAAATCATGCGTAGCGGGGGACATGTCCGGGACATGTAAGGGACAAATGTCCCACCCCCCCCTCCTCTTCATTTCGTACCTTACATTATCCTC
>WQYP01000273.1 GCA_009781185.1 Phycisphaerales bacterium
ATCCCCGAGATACCTTCCTGGCCCGCTCATCACGATATCCTCCATGACACTTCATCATGGAACGTATCGGCCAAAACGACAAGCGATCAGGAAAAAACGACCTGTAATGATGCTATAGTCTCCAGATTTTATATGGATTTAACTTGATGCATTCCGTATTCATTGTATTATGCACATGTAACAATTAAAAAGGGAGAACGCAGATGAAAAAGACAAACGAAAAACAGAACAACGAAACCAGATTCAAAAGGAACACAAACATGCGTATCAAGCGAATTGAGATCGACGGACAAACCGACCACCTCGCCATCGAACGCCAAGTTCCCAACGCCAGGATTCGAATCGACAGCATCATTTGCAACCCAAAGCCCGGCCAGCAGGCTTGGAATCGCTCGGCCCAATCACAGGAGTCGATGACGACAGTTTCGAACTCGTGCTTCTCATGAATCAGCGAGCGAAGTGCGTTTTCGACATCCGCAAAATTCTTCGCCAGCGGAAAACTCGCACAATCAATCTGGTCCAGCCCATCCTCGGTCGGAATAAAAATCGGCGACGGCGCGGCAGCGGCGAGCGTGGTCTTGCCAATACCCTCCGTACCGTAAACCAGCAACCGTGGCGGCAGGTGCTTGCGTCCGCGATGGATATTCTGCAAAGTCATCGATAAATCTCCTTGCGTAAGTTCGAACAATGGCAGTTGCAGGAATCGAACCCGCACCCGAAATAGCCTTGTTGAAAAGGCGTCGGGGATAGCTTCCCACAAGTCGAACATCCACAACTTTTGGTTACTGAACCAAGTCACTATCCACCAGCACGGAATGCCGGTAGGATACACACGTCGTTGGCCGGGTGACGCCCCATAACCTGCTCTGAGAATATTGGTCAGAATATTGGTCTATTGTGCGTTTTCAATATCAAAAACGGCGTTTGGAGACTCTCCGGGGCAGAACGTCTACGGGGATATGCTCACCGGGGGCGTTGCCCCCGGCTACGTATGTTAATGCCCTTCGGGCATGATTCGCGACATTTCACGCTGGAGGATTGCATATGATTATCCGAGGCGCGACCGTCAGGCAACGACCGTGCTAGAACACAGTAATAGCGTCGGTCGCAGCGCCAGACCCTGACGGTCGCGGTTGGCGTAAGATATCACGACCGCCTTTTGCGGTCAATCGCATTTCATGTAACGCTTCTTTTATGATGCGGAAGTCTCTTTACACGCCTGGTCAGCAGAAGGTTGCTGATGCCGTGCGCGACATGCGAGTTGATGCTAAGCTTACGCAACGACAGTTGGTCGCTCGGCTTAAGCGGCCGCTTAGTGTGGTAAGCAGGATCGAAGCGGGACAGCGGCGGGTTGATCTGTTGGAATGGATTGCCCTTTGCGAAGCGTGCGGGGTTGACCCCGTGGAAGCGGGAAAGAAATTGCTTCATTCGCTTGTGCGTGGCTGACTTCCGCTTTTTTCATAATGATAAAATGGCTACCAAATCGCAACATGCTCTTATCTACCTCCCCGTTCCCAGCTTTCTCCGCACACTGCGGGAACAGGCGGGACTGACGCAACGGCAACTGGCTCAGCGCATTGGCCGTCCTCATACATGGGTACACGGATCCGAGATCGGCTCTCGGCGGGTCGATATCGCGGAATTTGTTCTTTTCTGCCAAGGCTGCGATGTGGATCCTTGCCGAACACTCAAGCATCTCATGCAACGTCCATGACTTTTCATCTGCCTTGGTCTATCGCCAGGGGTTGAAGATGCGGACGCCGCAGTGGGCGAAGTCTTTTTCGTTGCGGGTGACGAGGGTGAGATTGTGGACGAGGGCGGTGGCGGCGATTTGGGAGTCTTGTATCTGCATCTTTTTTCCGCGGGATTTGAGGTCGGCGAACAAACTACCCCAACGCATCGCCACAAAGGTGTCCACATCGATAATTCTATTTCCGAAGACTGCGAGAACGCTCAGATGAAACCATTTATTCAGTCTTGCTTTTTCGTTTGAGTCGGCACACAAATCGATACCATACTGAATTTCGCCGAGAGAAATGGCTGACAGTCGCAGTTCTTCGCGAGGCAATTCGAGCAAAGCGCCGCGTACCTTTAGATTGGGCTCGATCTTGCCGAGTTCGGAAAGAGCACAGGTATCCATCAAGTAAGACATAAGGTTCCAAAATCAATCGAAAATAGATTTGTCGGGCGGTACCAAGTCATTTTTATCTCGCTCGGGGATTTTGAATCCGGGCACCTTCGGCATCGCCAAAAAAGCTTCGACAAGGCTGGGGGACTTCCTCGAGTGTTTTAGATTGTCATAATCTTCCTGCGAAAGCACGATCACGGCTTGTTTGTTGTGGCGTGTGACTGTTTGTGGGCCATCGGCGATTGCCTGATCGAATAACTGGGAGAATTTTGCCTTGGCGTCCTGGAGTTGCCAACGTGCGGTTGGGTGAGCGGGGCTTCGCTTGGGAGGTATTGGCTTACGTCCTCTCATCTTCCCCTTGCTGCCGCTACGGTGAAGTTTGAAATCAGGTGCGTGTGGAGCCGTCAGCAGCAAATCCACAATGTGGGCTTCTTGAGCGGGACTTCGTTTGAGAGGTTTTCGATCTTGACGGGACATGATTGCTCCTGACTAGTCTGACTAGATTGTATCAGATCGTTGTGGGCGAGGCAAAAGGCCTCACAACAAGGCATCACAAATAAAATGAAAGCGTAAGCCCAGGGACTGCAGTCCCTGGGCTTGATTTTTGTTGGTGTGTGTGTGCGGGGGGGGTTAGCGTTTGATGCGGGCGCTGCCGCCTTTGAAGACATGCAGGAGTTCGTCTTTGAAGATTTGGCTGGTGTCGCCGCGGGTGGTTTGGAGGAGTGCGCCGTGTGCGGCGCCGAGGTTGACGCAGTCTTCGGGGGACATGCCGGTGAGGAAGCCGTAGGCGAAGCCGGAGGCGAAGCCGTCGCCGCCGCCGACGCGGTCTTCGATTTCGAGGTCTTTGAAGAGGCGAGATTCGTGGAATTTTCCGTCGTGCCAGAGGAGAGCGGCCCAGTTGTTGATGAGGCCGGACTTGACTTCGCGGAGCGTGGTGCCGACGACTTTGATGTTTGGCCAGCGCTGGACGAGTTTTTCGACCATTTTTTTGTAGGCGGAGGTGTCGAGGGCTCCGAGGTTCTCGGCGTCGATGCCTTCGACTTCCATGCCGAGGACTTTTTGGAAGTCTTCCTCGTTGCCGATGAGGCAGTCGATGTAGGGGATCAGGTCTTTGGTGACTTCCTGGGCTTTTTGGGAGTTCCAGAGTTTGGAGCGGAAGTTGAGGTCGTAGCTGGTGATGGTGCCGTTGTTTTTGGCTTTGATGAGAGCTTCCTTGACGGTGGCGGCGGTGGAGTCGGAGAGAGCGGTGAAGATACCGCCGGTGTGGAGCCAGCGTACGCCGCGTTTGGCGAAGAGCTCGTCGAAGTCAACGTCGCCGGGTTTCATGTGAGCGGTGGCGGAATGGCCGCGGTCGTACATGGTGACAGAGGCTCGCACGCCGGTGCCGACTTCGGTGAAGTTGAGTCCGACGCGGTCGGTTTTGCCGACGCCGTCGTAGGGGACGACGGCGACCGCGGAAACGTCGACGCCTACGGCACGTGCGTGATTGAGCACCAGATGGCTCAGGGGATTGTCGACCATGCGCGCGGACCAGCCGGTGCGGAGGCCCAGGCGGGAGAGGGCGTAGGCGACGTTGTACTCGCCGCCGCCGACCCAGACTTCGAGGGTGTTGGCGAATTCGAGTCGGCCGTGGCCCGGCGGGGAAAGGCGGATCATCGTCTCGCCAAGAGCGACAAGGTCCAGTTGCGTGGCCTCCTTGGGTTTGATCGTCAGCGGCATAGAGAACTCCATTATTCAGGAAAACTGGAGGAATCTGTAAGAGGCAGAAGATAATCGAAGAAGAAGCTGGAAGCTAGTACTACAACGCTACGAAAGCTCAAGATAAAAGCGGTTGGAGGCCGATGGTGACTTTCAGGAACTGGTTTTCTTAACTGTTTTTCTGGAAGGAGCCAAGCATGAAAGCAGACACGATTCTC
>WQYP01000274.1 GCA_009781185.1 Phycisphaerales bacterium
CCGGAAAATCAGAGCCGCGACCGTCAGGGAGCGACAGGCGTTATTTCCGCATTGTCGCACGGATCGCTCCCTTACGGTCGCGGCTCTGATCGCCCTGATTTGCCATAAAAAATGGCCACACCCGGCAACGCATCTTTCTCCGGCGGCAGCAGCGTTTCCTTGACCTTGGCGACAATCTTAACGCGAGCTCGCTCGTATTCCTCAGGGGTGATTTCCCCGTTGTCACGCATTTCGCGGAGCGCCGCAAGCGAGAAGCCTGTGTCGGCTTTATTCGACGTGCCATGATCACGCAACATGCGGCGGAACAGCCTAATGCCCACAAAACCGGCGATCACGATCACCATCAACACGGCAAGCCAGATGAGCAACCTGACACGCTCTTCCGGCGTGAAATCAAGAACCGCAATCTGAGCAAACATCCACATCATGAACTCATTCTATTTAGCCGGCAGACTTGCCTGCCGCATTACCGAAACCCAGACGCATTCACTATAATATGTTATTTGCGTCTTGTCAGGAATCCTCATGGCCACACCCGCGTCCGAGCCTGCCTGGCCCCCCCCTCCTTCTTCGCTCTTGGCCGCCCCGCACGCCGTGCAGGACAAGGCGAAACGGGTCCACAAAATGTTCGCCGCCATCGCTCCCTTCTACGACCTGAACAATCGGCTGCATTCGCTGTGGATGGACCAGCATTGGCGGAGCGTCGCGGTGCAAATGGCGGAAGTGCAGCCGACGGACACGATCGTGGACGTCGCTTGCGGCACAGGCGATCTGACGCTGAAGTTTGCACGCAAGAATTCGCGAGTGATGGGCATTGATTTTACCGATGAAATGCTTGCGATCGCCCGGAAGAAGGTCCCGAATGCGTCATTCGTTCAGGGCGATGCGCTCGCACTTCCGCTTTCCGACGCATCCGCCGACATCGTTTCGATCGCCTTCGGCATTCGCAACGTCGCCGACTGGGGCAAAGCCATCAACGAATTCACACGTATTCTCCGCCCCGGCGGGCGGCTGATCATTCTCGAATTTTCATTGCCGACGAATCCGATGATTCGGTGGTTGTATGACTTTTATTTTCGCAAGATGATGCCGGTCACTGCGACTTTCATTTCCCGCGACAGGTCTGGTGCATACAAATATCTTCCCGAATCGGTTCATACTTTTATTTCCTGTCAGGCGATGCAGGAGCGAATGCGGCAAGCTGGTTTCACCGGCGTTACCTCCCGGCCGCTGACCTGCGGCATCTGCGTCTGCCACAAAGGCGTCAAGCAATAAGGATGATGACAGTCTCCATGCGCAGCCCCGAGCACATTCTTCGTCACGTGATCCGTTGTGATTGGCGTTGCAAATATTGCCGCGAAATGATCGGATCCGAGCGGGTTTCGCATTACGGGGCGGAGTTGCCGGAGGTTATCAAGCCGACCTGGTTTTTCGCGGCAATGACGCTGCTGGATCATCTGCGGGATTGCCAGCACAAGGACTACTCGGCGGAACTGCGGGAAAAATTCGGCAACGACTTTCTCAACCATCCAGGCATTTACAACTGGTACAATCGTCACGCATTGATCGAACGGCACTTCCTGGCCGCGGAGGAACTCGACTGATGCATGGTCCGCTGAAACCTCCAAAGAAACCATTGTCGTTTCCGCTGTGGCTCGAAGCGGCGGTGGTCGTGATTTTTCTCGCCATGGCGACGGTCGAATTCGTTCACGCTCAATGGTTTTGGGCAGCGATTTTCGGCGCAGGCGGCGTCTTCTTCGGTATCGGCACCGCCGCCCGCTTCCTCGCGGGCGATAAGCATGACTCGGCTTGATTCCGACGCTGCCATTTTATAACATGCTTAAAGCAGTAAATTTCAGGAGGATTTCGTTATGGTTTTTATGGAAGACATTCGTTCGGTCTCGGAATTCAATCGCAATACCCGCGCTCACATTCGCAGACTCAATAAGACAGGTCGTCCCGAAATTTTGACGCTCAACGGCAAAGCCAGCGTGGTCATCCAGGATGCCGCCGCTTACCAGAAATTGCTCGACCAGGTGGAGGACGCAAGAACAGCCCAATCACTTGCCGAGATAGATCGCGGAGAGACGATGCCGCTTAAAGAGGCCTTTGCCCTGATACGTAAGCGTATCGCCGCCAAACGAGCGAGCCGATGAAATTTCGAATTGAATTCTCCGTTTCCGCTACTGCGGACGCGGAGTTGATTCACGAGGAAATCACCGCCTCGTCACCACAGGCCGCTGACCGCCTCTTGGCCCTGTTTGCAGCTTCGGCTGATTCCCTGAGCGATTTTCCCAAACGCTACCCCTTGGCACCGGAATCCCAAACGCACTCGGAGGAAATCCGACATATGTTCGTCGGCAATTACCGCATACTCTACAAGATTCGAGGCGATACCGTCTTCGTTGTACGCATTCGCCATGCTGCGCAACGTCCCTTCAAGCCCGGCGAGCTCAACTGATAGCATGAACCTCCTCTCCTTTCTTGATCTGCTTCAGTTCGCTCATTTTCTAATCGCGTCGATCGGCGACGCATAGAAATGCATCACCGCGCGACCCGCCATGGCGAATGCAAGCATGAGCGTCATTTCTCGCAGATGACTCGAAATTCCGCACAAGCCGCCGACAATGTCCCAGATGCCACCTCGCGGCTTTGACCATGGATTGGCAACAAATGAATGGATGTTCTCGACGAAGCTCGTGCCATAAAACCCCACCGCGAAAACAATCCATAACGCGGCGCAGATCATCAATGCCCGGCATCCCTTTCGGCCTCGCCCCCCTCCTCTCCACCCGAACAAGACCGTCCACAATACGATCACGTACACACCGATGCTGGCCGCCTCGGCGCTGATGAGACCGATTCCCCGGATCGTGTTCCACCAGTCCTGTCCCGTGATGACCGCAAAGACCTTCTGCGCGATGTGCATCCACATATTTTCAAAATAATTGAAGTACAGAAACCATTGTACGAGGCGAGTCGCGCCAAAAAGCATGAACGCGATCGCGGTCAGCCACCACACCGCCCGAGGCACCAATCGACGGGACAGCGAGGATTTGCTCCGCCCCAGCAGGACCGCCAGCATGATCAGCGGATAGCACCACAACGTGACATTCCTGACTTTGTAGCACAATATCGTGTAAAACAAGTCCTTATCGAAAGCGATCCCGCGAAAAGGAACGATGATCAACAAGATATCGTCGAAAAAGCCAACCACCCCCGTCGCCGCCGCGAGCAGGGCCAAAACCAGCAGCAATCGCTTGGCCTGTCCAACTCGCGCGGTTTGTTGCAATGCGAGCATCGCTCCCGCCGCCATTGCCAGCGAGGCAACGGACATCAGCACGAAATTCGCCATTCGCCATATGAATTTCCATTTTACAGGCAGCGACAGATACGGAAACCAGTTGTGAATCATGCTGATGCCGTCACACACATTTGGCAGCAAGAAGAGCAGATGTGCGATTCCCACAACGCCGACGAGCCAAAGCTCGCCCCGCTCCCACCGCTCCTGATCCGCGACATAATTCAAAAGGGGTTGACTTATTTCCTCCCCCGCCCTTGTTGCCTGCAATTCCATTTGCATGCCTTGTCTCCTACGCCCCCTTCCGTCAATCGGAGCGAATCCCGGCTAAAGCCGGGGCTATATGGGTACATTCGTCAACTACGACCCATCATTAAAATCATCGCCAATACCAACGCCACCAGCGCCATCACGAATGCTCCGCCGATCACCCAGTTGTTCCTCTGTCGGCTCTTCTCGATCCACTCGTGCATCTGCATCGCCGAGGCGGCGTAGCTGTCACGGACCTGCTGCAACGCTCCGATTGCGTGCTGGTTCGCTAATTGCAGTCGGTCGATCATCATGGAGAATCGGTTGAACGATTCCACCAGTTGCCGATCGATTTCGTTACCCATTTCGATCTGCTCACGCAGCGTCTGCAACGTCTCAGCATATTCCTTCTTCTGCCCCCCCCCCCCCCCCCCC
>WQYP01000275.1 GCA_009781185.1 Phycisphaerales bacterium
CCCCTCTTCCTGCAAACCCCCCCCCCCCCCCCTTACCAAGTCCCAACTTGGCCCCCCCCCCCATCTTAACATTCGCTTCCTGAGTTGCACGAACTTCGCGAACCATCCGACCGCTGATGATTTTGTGACTGGCCATCTCTTAACTCCCGAAAAAACTTGGACAAACCAAGACAAAAGCAGACAAAAGCCCGCAAAAACGCGAAAAGAGGCAACAAAAGCCACCCAAAATCACGCCATTTCAGCGTGACTTTGGCTTTGCTCTCATTCCCTCTTTTTTGTGTCAATGTCCCAAGCCCCGCTCATCCCGATAAGAAGTGCGGACGAAGCGCTTGGGCCAATCGAACTGACCTCATCTGCAATCTATCACCACTTTTGGCAAATGCAAATAAAATCCGCAATAATTCGTATTGAGATAAAAAGCTTTACGCCGCCCCCTCCTTATCTATCCACAAAATCATTTTCATTTTTCCTCTTCCGGGCTACGATTCACCCAGACTTGTTCACCGGAGGCGTCATGACCGATCACGACGACAACACGATCCCCTTGGCTAACGCCACCCCCCCCCTATCCGCCCCATCCGCTTCACCAGTTCCCTCCTCTCCTCCCGGCGGCGACCTGCAGGCCGTCGAACAGCTCAACCGTGCCTACCGCCTCATGGCAGAGCAGCTCGGAAAAGTCATCGTGGGACAGGCCGACGTGATCGAACAAGTCCTCACCGCTATGTTCTGCCAGGGCCATATCCTCCTCGTCGGCGTCCCCGGCCTCGCCAAAACTCTCCTCGTCAAAACCATCGCAGACGTACTCCACCTCTCCTTCAAACGCGTCCAGTTCACCCCCGACCTGATGCCCTCCGACATCACCGGCACCGACGTGCTCGAAGAAGACAAAGCCACCGGCAAACGCTCCTTCCGCTACGTCAAAGGCCCGCTCTTCGCCAACATGGTCCTCGCCGACGAAATCAACCGCACCCCACCCAAAACCCAGGCCGCCCTGCTCGAAGCGATGCAGGAGCACCGCGTCACCGCCGGCGAAAGCACCTACGATCTCCCTCTGCCGTTTTTCGTGCTCGCTACCCAAAACCCCATCGAGCAGGAAGGCACTTACCCACTGCCGGAAGCCCAGCTCGACCGCTTCATGTTCATGACCATCGTCCGCTACCCCACCGCCGACGAAGAAACCCGCATCATGAAACAGGCGACCAGCAACTACCGCGCCCAAGTCACCCGTCTCCTCGACGGCCCCGCCATCCTCAAGCTCCAGGACATCGTTCGCCGCGTCCCGGTCGCCGAACACGTCTACGCATATGCACGTGATTTAGTCCGCGCCACACGCCCCAACGAGCCCGGCTCCGCCAGTTTCGTCAGCGATCTGGTCCAATGGGGCGCCGGCCCCCGCGCCAGCATCTACCTCATCCTCGCCGGCAAGGCCCGCGCCATCCTCAACGGCCGCGTCCACGTCACCACCGAAGACATCCTCAATGTCGCCCACCCCGTCCTCCGCCACCGTATTCTCCCCACCTTCTCCGCCGAAGCCGCCGGCATGACCTCCGACAAAATCATCGACCGCCTCCTCAACGAAATCCCGAAAACCAAGTGAGCTTCAATCAGCCAGATTCGCCGGCGTTACGTCTCTGGGATTGAGTGCCACGATTTCTGAATATCGAGCGAAGTCTTTGTCGTTGAAGGTCAGGATTTCCTTGATACCGTGGACGTTCATGATGGCTGCCAGGCGTGCGTCGTGGACTTTTTTGCCCGTGACCTTGTGTAGGACAATGAGGCGGCGTGTCTCGGCGGCGGCGACGTCCGAGTCGTAGAGAACCTCGATATCTATTAACAAGTGACTCAGTGCAACATCAGCGGCGGCATGCGAAAGTCCCAAGCCGTTCTCCGCGACGAATCGAGTTGCCACCGCCATGAACTCATAGATGGCTTGTGAACTGACGCAAGGCGCACGTCCACTGGCAAGAACCGCTGCCTGCGCATTGAGTGCGACTGCGTGGTCGGAGCTTACAGGTTGACTACTGCGAAGCAGGATGTTCGTATCAATAAGGATCTGCATCAAAATGGGCCAATCGTCAATCGTAAATAGAGTCGCGGCTGTCATCTGCGACATGACCGGGAGGTACTGAAGCTGTAACCAGTGCTGTCATCTCACGAACAAATCGATTCCATGCTTCCGTTTGTCGTGCTATTCGCGCTTTGTCATCTTCGATGGTCGGTGTGTCCTTGACTACATCGCGCGGCACAGCACGCTCAAGGTAGGTGCTCAGCGTTTCTCCTCTGGCGCGGGCGTGTGCGTCCGCACGACGCAAAATGTCCGCGACGGCGACATCCACTTCTATCGTGATTTTGGTGGCAGCAACCATGGCTTGTCTCCTTGAATCACATGATATCAGATCGCGACGCGGAAAAGCGACTGAAAAAGACGGCCGATGGCTTACTCCACATTATATCCTTCACAGGCAGCGAAGGCACCCTCCAGCAACAAACTCATCGACCGCCTCCTCAACGAAATCCCACGCACCAAATCGGATAAAACGTGAGAGGCTGTTTAGCCGCGAGCCGATAGGCGAGCGCTCAGCACGCCATTTCAGTTGGCTGCCGATGCGTTTCGCCGAGTCTGCCGCAATCGTCTGGTAGGCGTTCCGAGCCGCGACCGTCAGGCAGCGACCGTGCGAAAACGTGGCACGGTCACAGTGCTAGACCCCGACGGCCGCGACTCGGAACGCCAGAGGCGATTGCTTGGCATTATCATAAGACCGACACGCGATTCAAGCGTGTATATCGCCAGCGATATATAGACTGGAGCAAAAATCATCCTGCGCCTACATTGCGAAGCGTGAAGTCCGATGAATTCAAAGTTGAGCGAGTCACGTTTGGAAAAGCGATACGCAAGTTTCGGCTCAAAGCCGAGCTAACTCAGGAACAATTGGCCGCACGTGCTGGGCTAACTTGTAGTTACATAGGGATGGTGGAACGTGGGCAACAAAACATCTCGCTCGTCGGCATCTTTCGCATCTGCCGGACACTCAACGTGACCTTGGACCAATTAGCGAAGGAAATGAAAAAGCATCAGGCGTAATGTCAAAAGTCGCTGGAACGATCCCGGCGAAGACCTTATCATAAAAGATAATGTCAGGGATATCCGCATGACCACGCCACGAACAAAGAAAACGCCATTATCTGCCGCCAAGATCAAGGCGTACAAGAAGCTTGCGGAGCGTATCGACGCTGAGGAGCAGGAAGAGATTAAGGCGCTCGGCAGAGCATTTTTTAAGTGCCACGATATTGCTCGTCAAACGGTTCAGTCGCTCAAAGCCAAACGCCTCGAAATCGGCATGAACCTCACCGAACTCTCTTTCCGCACCGGCATCGCCAAGTCGAACCTGAGCAGGCTGGAAAACAACGAACGATTTTCACCCACCCTCGAAACGCTCCATCGCTACGCCCAGGCTCTGGGACTGCACATGCGAGTGGAATTGAACTAAATTGACCACCACCACCCCAACCTCCGACCTCCTCGACCCCCAAGCTCTCGCCGCCGTCGCCAACATGGAACTCGTCGCCCACCAGGTCATGGACGGTTACATCCAAGGTATGCACAAATCCCCACATATCGGCTTCGCGCTCGACTTCGCCCAGCACCGCCAGTACGCCCCCGGCGACGACATCAAACGCATCGACTGGCGCGCCTACGCAAAATCCGACCGCTATTACATCAAGCAATACGAAGTCACCACCAGCCTCAAGGCCCACCTCGTCGTCGACGCCTCCGGCTCCATGGCCTACCGCGGCACAAACGGCCCCCTCTCCAAGTTCCGCTACGCCCAGTTCACCGCCACCTGCCTCGCCTACCTCATCCTCCGCCAACAAGACTCCGTCGGACTGGCC
>WQYP01000276.1 GCA_009781185.1 Phycisphaerales bacterium
AGCGCAAGTTAGAATTGCGTTAAGGTGAGCGGGTAGGATGGAAAAATACCGGACAGTATTGGGGAGCGACAGGCGGTATTCACACATTGCCGCACGGTCGCTCCCTTACGGTCGCGGCTCTGACGGTCAAATGCGGTCGCCCTGCTGGTGTCGGTTTGTCGATGAATCACCGCTTGATGGTAACACTGGGTTGAGATATAGTATTCGTTCATGTGAAAGTACCATTGTGGGCGCGACCAGCGGCGCGGGATCTTCGTCAACTCATTCTGGTGGTGACTTCATGACTTCAATGATACATGGTTTGAGACATCGCGGCATCATCGCCACATTGCTCCTATTTCTATGCCTTCCGTTGTGCCCGGCGAGAGCGGAAATCATTAACGGCATCAATTGGACCAGAGGACCGGCACACGTCAATCTGGGATCCGTCGCTACCCTGGAGGTTCCGGCGGGCTACATGTTCACGGATGCCGCGGGCACACGGACCGTTCTGAATAAAACGGGCAATGTTCCCGATGGCAGCGAGGTCGGCTGCCTGCTGTTTCAGATCGGGCATGATCAGGAGGGAGTGATGTACTTCAGCTACGACCCCATCGGCTATGTCAAGGATGATGAGAAAACGCAACTGACGGGAAGTGCCATCGACTTCATACTGAGTTCCGTTCGCGATGCCACGAATCAAGCGAACAAAGAGCGAAGCAGAAGGGGCTTTCCGACCCTCGACATTGTCGGCTGGGACCAGAAGCCATTCTATGACGGCAGCACGCACAATCTCACATGGGCCATTCGCGGGCGTGATAGTTCGGGCGAGGAAGTTTGCAACTACGACAGCCGGGCATTGGGGCGAAGAGGGATGATGCGGGTGAAGATGGTGGTCGCGCCACAACACCTGCAAGCTTCCATTCCGACCTATCGCACGGTCATTGGTGGGATCAGCTTCAATCGCGGGGAGTCTTATTCGGAATATCGTGCCGGAGACACAGTAGCCCAGGTGGGTTTGACGGGGCTGATCACCGGGGGGGCGGCGGTGGTGGTGTGGAAGCTTTGGAAGCCTCTTTTGGCGGCCGGTGCGGCGATTCTGGCCGCGATTGGCACAGCGATACGGAAGTTCAAGAACCTATTGACGGGCCGGTCCGCGTCGGGGCAACCGCGTCCCAAGTATCACACAGCCCCTGAGCCGATACCGGTGCATTATACCGTCGTCACGTGCGGCAATTGCGGGCAAAGCAACCGAGTTGACGCGAACAAAGAGGCCCAATGTTCGCGATGTCAGCGAGATCTGATCGTGAGATAGCGGATCTGTATGAACGATCAGCAATGGTTCGTGGTAGTGTTATATGCAATCTATGTTATTGAGTGCATATGGTGGGTGCCGTGCGGCGCCGTGGTGATTCGGGCCGCCTGGCGATCGTGGCGAGTGGCGCATCCCGCGCCAGGTCTGGGAAACGAGCACGGCAGTTTCGTTTTTCTTCCTTTATTGCCGTGGTCGAAACCCTCCTTCCAGTGTGGCCAATGGGCGCTCTCCCTGAGCGAGACGGACGTGTACGCCTATGTTGCCCAGGCGATCAATCCGGCGGGAAGGCCGATTCAGAGCGGATCGAAAATTGCGATCCAGGACGTCTGGGAAGCGGCCAGCCGGGGAAGAGACGTTTTGGTCAATGGGCAGGTTTTCTTCAAGGCGACCTGCGAGGCATCCGCCTGGCATTATGCCGCTCTGATTGAACAATTGCGTCGCACCCAAGTTGCGGAAGTCTCGGCCGCGATCGCGGCCGCTTTGCGCCATGCGTTGGATCCTCAGGCCGTCCAGTTGCGTGTGGCTGACCTTCAGAAGCATCTGGCGTGGCTGCGAGCTGAGGGCTGCGTGCTATTTTTTCTCATGATGGTGGCGTTTTCGGCATCCTTGTTCGTGCCGGCAATCGCCGCGTACCAACTCATGATTCTTATCGCCATAGCAGCCTGCATGATAGACATCGTCCGAAGATTTTACGCGGCTCATTGCACGTTGATGCCGGCGGCACATTTACGCCGCCTCGGTTCCATGGCAACGATGATCCTGATGCCCCCCGCCGCGATACGTGCCAGCGATTTTCTCGGGCGACAATTGCTCGCCGAGTTTCATCCGCTGGCAGTCGCGGCCGCGCTCTGCCCGCGCGACGAGTTCCGCCGCTTTGCCAGAGAAGTGATCCTTGACTTGTTGTATCCGATCATGCCTATATGTCCATCCAAAGACGAAGTAGACCAGATCATCGAAAGTGATTTTCGTCAGCAACTGCTCGTTTCGGTCACGTCGATGGTTCGCAATTCCAGCGAGGATCCTGAAGGGATTATCAAGCCGCCTCAACCGGACGATCCCAGTTGCGTGGCCTATTGTCCCAGGTGCGAACGTCAATTCTATGCGACTGCCGGCGCGTGCGATGAATGCGGAGGCATCCCGCTGACGCCCTTCGCTCAATGAAAGCCAACACCGTATAGATTATTATTTTTGATTACAATCATCCTGTTCTTTTCAGGAGCTTTTATGCGAAATAGACTCGTGCCGCTGGTGTTGATTGGTGTGATGGCATTGGGGGTTCTGGCTGCCGATCCTGCACCGCTGCCGCCCGTTGAGCGATTTGATTACGTGATTTCGACGCAAACGATTGGCGCATCGTATCAGTTTACAAGTGAGCCGCGGCTGGTGGAGACGGCGAAAGCTATTCGCGAGATGGGGGCTACTGCTATTAAGTTCAGTCTTTTTAAGCGTGATATGAAGCCTGAGGAGCATCCTGAGCGATATAAAACGCTCACTGAGCTGGCCGCGAAGGAACCTTCATTTCGGCAGGTTTTTGATATGCCGTTCGGGCATTTTCTGATTTGGGCTTACTCGTTAAGCGAGGACCGCAATCGTCCTCCGTCGGACGCTCGTGACGGAGAGATCTACGATCTGGCCTGCCATCTGCTGAAGACCTACGATCGCAGCGGGAAGACTTTTTACATTGGGCATTGGGAAGGCGACTGGGAACTCCGCGGTAAGGAGCACTCGAAGTTTCCGACGCCTGAAGCGATCGAGGCGAAGATTCGTTGGCTGAATCGCCGTCAGAAGGCCATTGACGACGCTCGCCGCGATACGCCGCATCGGGATGTTGATGTATTTTGTTATGTGGAGGCGAATCGCGTGTTCGATGCGATCAAAGGGAAGCCTTCGATTGCGAACGATCTTTTGCCGGCCTGCAATCCTGATTTTGTTTCTTATTCCGCATGGGATGCGATGGAGTCGAATATTCCCACGGATAAGCTCGGCGAGCATCTCACGGAAGCGCTGAATTACCTCGACTCCAAGCTGCCTGCCAAGCCTGCGATTACGGGTAAACGGGTTTTTGTTGGCGAGTACGGTTTCCCTCGCCGCAAGTATGCACCCGAAGTGCAAGTTGCTCGTTCGCGTGAGGTCATGAAGGCGGCGATCCGGTGGGGCTGCCGGTTTTGCCTTTATTGGGAGCTTTATAACAACGAAGTGGACGATCAGGGGCAGCGTGGGTTCTGGCTTATTGACGACAAGAACGTCAAGCAGCCGGTGTACTTTTTGCATCGTGAGTTTCTGGCGAAGGGCCGGGAGTATGTGGCGGATTTCCATGTTAAGAACAAGCGTTTTCCGAGCGACGTTGAATTCCGCGCGGCCGCAATTTCCTGGCTGAATGCCATTCCCGCGACGCAGAAATAGCTCAGCGAGCGTTGATCTTCCTGACTTCGTCGCTGATTGCGGAATAAATCATAAGTTTTTATTTGACAAGGGTTCCATTTTGCGGCCGGGTGTCCCGTGCGGATAATGGGGGCATGTTTGTTCGCAAAAAAGCATTTGTTC
>WQYP01000277.1 GCA_009781185.1 Phycisphaerales bacterium
CATCACCGCTCCGATCATCCCACCCATCACCACGGCCAATTGCACTGCCGCCAAAAATTCCGCATGCATAAGAAAATAAAATCCTGCCACTCCAGCCATCACTCCGGCCACCCCCATTGCCGCCTGCGGCAGCTCCCGCGAAAAACAACAGACGCCCGCCCCGATGACCACCACTGCCGCAAACAAGTAAAACAATCCAATCATCCCTCCACCCTACCCGCTCTTGAGCACTTCGAACAACAAATTTCATTGAAAATGATCTTTTTTTTTGACTCAACCGTACCGCGGCATACGATGATGCCATCAGACCTACTTACAGTCACGTATGCAAATGATTGATTCCCGCATAAACGGGAAAATAGTTGCAATTTTCCCTTCGGTATTCTGGAGGCAAAAACGCTGGTGTAAGTGAGTCTTATTCGAAGTGCGGACTTTGTGTTTCGGGCCCAAACGCAATGTCACGCAAGTCGAGAGGTGAGAGAGACATCTTCTTGCCACCGGATAACAACGTTTGTTATCCGAGAGATGGCAAGTGTTCAAGGTGGTATTTCACAAGAAATACTATCAGAAAGGTGTCTTATCATGAAAAAACATCTATGTATTTCGTCTTGCCTGTTGTTAGGTATTCTCGTTTCCGCGGGCTCGGCAAACGCGGCGCCGGTTAAAAGCATTGAGTGGAGCGTCAGCAACGTTTCGACCGACCTCTCCGGCTGCATGGCAGTGCTGGTTCAAGGCCTTCCTCCCTCCCAGATGCCGAATATGCCCCTCCCGTCCGTTTATCGTGAAGACGGCAAGACGCTGTTGGGCGGTGGCGGCCAAATTAACGGGATCAGCTTTTTGGACATGCTGGAACATACGGTCTCGATTAACGTCAGCCACTGGGGCTCCTCAACCGGGCTGAACGTTCTCAACCCGGAATACTGGGCTGACGCCGCCGGCAATGTTGGATCCGCCCAAATTTCCGGCGAAGGCGCGATCGGACAGGGGGAGGATCACAATTACGTGCCGTATTATCTGTTGGTGTTCGATACCGGCGATATCAACACCGCCACGAAATACGCGGTGATCGAATGGGAGTACAACCCAGGCCAGCCGATCGACGTTGTTTTCGGCGGCAGACCGGGCGACCCCAACGGAAACCAGTACGTCAATTTCGACGTGAGCAATCTGAACTGGATCTCGCTGAACCCCGTTGCGGTTCCGGAACCGGCATCGCTGTCACTCCTGGGGTTGGGAGCCGCGGCACTGATCGCACGTCGTCGAAAATAAAGAGAGAAATGGGGGGGGAAATCTGTGCGAAGCCCAGGGATTGCAATCCCTGGGCTTTTTTCTTGAGGGGGTTACGTCTTCCCTGTCTTCGATTTTGCCGACCGCAGCATTGTCAGATCCATCAACCGCTGATGCGTGCTGCGTTCTGATTCGCCTTCTCGTGGGCGTCTTTGCGTCCATGTCCCATCCACGGACAAATCCCACGCTTGACGGTTGTCCGCCAGCATCACTTCGAAAACTTCTTTTAATCTTGCTTGGAGTATCGGGTCCTCGATCGGAACTGCCGCCTCCACACGATGTGACAGGTTCCGCGTCATCCAGTCTGCGGAGCCCATGTAAAATTCTTCCGCTCCGCCTTCGTTTAAGAAGTAGAAGACGCGCGAGTGCTCTAAGAATCGGCCAACGATGGAAATGACACGGATATTTTCCGACATTCCTTTCGCGCCGGGCCGCAGGCAGCAGAATCCACGTACGATCAAGTCAATCGGCACCCCCGCCTGCGACGCCTTGTACAACGCCTGGATCACCTCCAAATCCTCCAGGGCATTCATTTTCGCCATGATCCGCGACTTTTTTCCCTCTTGCGCATGACGTGCTTCCCGTTCGATCATCGCCAGAAACTTCTGCCGCATCGTCAGCGGCGCCACCAGCAGCTTGCGATAATCCCGCTTGAGCGACCGGCCTGTCAGGAACGCAAACAAATCCACCACGTCCTCGCAGATGTCCTCCCTACATGTAAACAGCCCAAGATCCGTATACAACTGTGCTGTCTTCGAGTTGTAATTTCCCGTCGCCACATGCACGTAACATTTCAGTCCACCACCACCTGTTCCGCCCTCTTCGCGTCGCACCACGAGTGCGGTTTTCGTGTGCGTCTTGAGGCCCATGACGCCGTAGACCACGTGAGCCCCGGCCTCTTCCAGCGTCTGCGCCCACTGGATGTTCCGCTCTTCGTCGAAACGAGCCTTCAATTCGACCAGTACCGCGACTTGCTTCCCCGCCTCCGCCGCCCGTGCCAATGCCTGGACGAACGGCGAATCGCCGCTGGTACGGTATAAGGTCATTTTGATCGCCACAACTTTCGGATCGTTGACTGCCGTGAGAATGAACCGCTCGACCGACGAATCAAACGACTCGTAGGGATGATGCACGAGGATATCTCCGGCGCGGATGAGCGCGAAGATATCAACCGCCGGATCCGCCAAGGCCGGCGCCACGTCCGGCCTCCAGACGGGGACCTTGAGGTCCGGGCGATTGACCGCCGCCGCGATCGCCATTAAATCCGACTTCCCCAGAGGCTCGGGCAACTCGTAGATTTCATCCTCATCCACCTCCAGGCCTTCCATCAGATACTGTCGCATTTCCGCCGACATCGTCGAGGAAATCTGCACGCGAACCGTGTCCGCGAAACGCCTTGCCCGCAGTTCCTCCTGCACCATCTCCAGCAAGTCTTCCGGGTCCTCGATTTCCGCCTCCACTTCCGCATTCCGTGTCACGCGGAAATGCTGATACTCCACGATTTCCATCCCGGGGAACAGGGCATCCAGCCGTGCTTCGATCAAACTTTCAATCGGCATAAAAACATACGTCTCGCGACCACTCACCACCTCCTGGAATGTCAGCCACCGCGACAACAACTGCGGCACCTTCAGCCGAGCAAACAAATGCTCCCCACCACCACCACTACTCCCTCCGCTTCCCCCCTCGCCCACACCATTCCCCAGCGCCGGCGGCTTCACCAGCACACCGATCGACAACGACTGGTTCGAGATAAACGGAAACGGATGTCCCGGATCCACCGCCAGCGGCGTAAGCACGGGACGAATCTGCCGGCGAAAATACTCGTCGGCTTTCTCACGCTGCTGGACCGTCAGTTCCGCATAGGTTCGCATGTAAATTCCCTCCGCCTCCAGCGCCGGCCGCAGCGACTTGCTCCACAAGTCCACCGTCTCCCGCGTCAGTTCCGCGATTTTGTCCCGCACCGCCTGGTATTGCTGAGAGGCCGTCAAACCATCCACCGATTTCTCCACCGACCCCTGGGCCATTTTCCGCCTGAGCAGTCCCACCCGCTTCATGAAAAACTCATCCGAGTTGCTCGAATAAATCGCCAGGAACTTCACCCGTTCCAACAGCGGCGTTCGCGGGTCCATCGCTTCGTGGAGCACACGGCGATTGAACTCCAGCCACGAAATGTCGCGATTGAAGAATCCTGTCGTATTCGCCGCGATCGTACCGGGCGTACGCAACAGCGTCGTGATGTTTTCCAGAGACAACCGGCTTGGCGGCGGCGGCGGCATTATTTCACACTCCATCTCCCCTCCATCCCCGCCACTAGTATCCCACACCCGCCAACTCCTGCAATCCTCTCAAGCCCAGGGACTGCAGTCCCTGGGGTGTGGCCATTTTTTATGGCCAATCAGACGATTGCCCCGGAAAATCAGAGCCGCGACCGTCAGGGAGCGACAGGCGTTATTTCCGCATTGTCGCACGGATCGCTCCCTTACGGTCGCGG
>WQYP01000278.1 GCA_009781185.1 Phycisphaerales bacterium
AGAATTTTGTGATGGTCTCCCCCCACAAGGCCCCGAATCCTTCCACCATCATGGGGGCCACCAAGCGGTGGGCCGAGATTTATATTCAGGCTCTTTCCCCCCGCAACCCCCCCCCCCCTAATGGCACGAATTTCATCACCGTCCGCTTCGGCAACGTCCTGGGCTCCAACGGCAGCGTCGTGCCGATCTTCAAACAACAAATCGCCTCTGGCGGACCCGTGACCGTCACCCACCCCGAAATGCGACGCTACTTCATGACGATCCCCGAAGCCAGCCAACTCGTGCTGCAAGCCGGCGCCCTGGGCCAGCGCGGCGAAATCTTCGTCCTCGACATGGGCCAACCCGTCCGCATCCTCGACCTCGCACGCGATCTGATCATCCTCAGCGGCCTGCGACCCGACGTCGATATCCCCATCGTCTTCACCGGCCTGCGCCCCGGCGAAAAACTCTACGAAGAACTCTCCATCCGCGGCGAAAATATGCTCCCCACCCGCCACCCCAAAATCGCCACATGGAAAAGCACCCTCGCCCCCAACAATTTCGTCCAACGCATGATCGACGAACTCGAACCCCTCCAACACTGCACCGACCGCACTCGCGTCCTGACCACCCTCAAACAATTCGTCCCCGAAATGCAACCATGGCAAGCTCCCTCTCCAGAAATAAAAATCCTCACTCCCGAACCCCGCAAAACAGAGCTGCAATCGTAAGATTGCAGTGGGGAGGGACGATTTGCGTCATGTCCAAGGACGTCATGACATCACCGCGAGGGTATGAACATCACTCGCGCACCTGCCGACCATGCCGGAGGCAAGTGGCAATTACGCTACGAGAGTGCCATTGGCGAAGGCGGCAACATGGAGGTCGATTTGAACTTCATGTACCGCGTCCCGCTTTGGCCGGTGACGTTGCGAGATGCACAGGTCGGCTCCTATCGCTGGTTGTTCTGTGTGTTGCGGGCGTAGATCGACCAGCCTTCGCGGAGGAAAGCGTGATGGCGACTCGGTGCCACGTTATGCGTGATGCTCCGCATCAAAGGGTGGTGCAAATTCCGGCGCAGTACCCGGCGGAATCAAGCGAAACTGACGAGTCGCAAAAACAGAAAAGGCCGGTTTTCCCGGCCATTTCCACGGCATTACCCGCACTACCGATCGGGGCGAGGGGCGTTGTGGGTAATCCAGCTAGCAATCAAGAGGCGGTGGTGTTCCACTTTACGTGGGAGGGGGGCACGGTGTGCGAGTTGGCAGGGGCGGATTCAGGAGCCAAAGAGCTGCCGGTGGAGGGGGGTGTGGTGTGATGTCGCCGAGGCGGTCGGCGGGAATCGTTTTTTGTAGTGTTGGCGGCCATTTTGGAGCTACTCCAAATTGTAGAGCCATTGTCCCTACAGCACTTATAGCTTTTTATTTTTGCGAATGGTTTTTGATGAAAAAGTTTTTTCTCACGTTTTTTGTATTGATTATTAATGCCTTGGCGGTTCGCCGTGATCTCCATGTCCGCCTCCTCAAGCTCCAACTCCAAATTCTCAAGACGAGGTTGCACGGCAATCGCGTCATCCTCACTCCGGAGGAGCGGAAGCAGGTGATGGTGTTGGGAGCGGAACTTGAACATGCGGTACAGGATAGCTTACTCATTGTGCATTTCAAGACCTATCAAAAATGGTTGCGGGATGAAAGAGATGGCAAGCAGCCGAAGAAAGTTGGGCGGCCCAGGCTGCTTCCGGAATACGTGGAGCTGATTATTCGGTTGGCGAAGGAGAATCTGGGCTGGGGTGTCAAACGCATCGCAGGCGAACTCTGGAAGCTCGGCGAGAGGATCGGCGACAGTACCATTCGGCGGGTACTTCGGCGAGAAGGTTTGTATCCTGACCGCAATCGTTCCGCTCGTCGGCAAGCCGATTCCACTTGGCAGAATTTTATTAAGTTGCACATGAACGTCATCGTCGCGACGGACTTTTTGTGCAAGACGGTTATAACGCCTTTTGGCCTAAAAACAGCATACCTCCTCATGTTTATTCATTTGGAGAGTCGGAAGGTTTTCATCTCTCCGGCCACCTACGCGCCCGGTGAACAGTGGGTCTGTCAGCAGGCGAGAAACGTAAGTTTGTGGCTCGACGAGCACGGCGTGAAGCAACGATTTATTCTGCACGACCGCGATACAAAATACACCGCCAGCTTCGATGAAATCTTCAACGCTGCTGGCGTGGAGATCGTCAAAACGCCCGTTGCTGCACCTAACGCGAACGCTTTTGCTGAAAGCTGGATCGGGAAATTTAAATTCGAAACCTTGGATCACTACTGTCCGGTTGAACGTCGGTTCACCGACGTTGATTCGCCTGTATTCTAACAGTTTTATGAGCAGATGACAGGGTGCACGATTTCAATTTCATCGGCTAACTTTCGCGACTTTTCGGCCGTGTTTTCCTTGACACGACCGCAAGGAGTCGCTCATGAACCACGGTCGAACAATCTTCTCGCAAGTCGTCGAACTCCTGCCGCGAAAGGCGTTCGACCTGGCCGTCACACGTTACGGCGGACAAAATCACGTCCGGAGCTTCTCGTGCATGGATCAACTGCTCTGCATGATCTTTGCCCAACTCACCTGTCGCTCAAGTCTTCGCGAGACGGTTCTTTGTCTGCGTGCGATGGGGCCTCGCCGCTATCACTGCGGCATCCGTGGCAACGTCGCCAAAAGCACTTTGGCCGACGCCAACGAACGGCGGGGCTATCGCATTTTTCAGGATCTCGCGCTGACAATGATTCGCCGTGCACGAATCGTTCTGCCGGTCGATGGCGATCTTGCACGTCTGCAAGCCGAGGTCTTCGCGCTGGATTCGACGACCATCGATCTGTGCTTGAAGCTGTTTCCGTGGGCGGTCTTTCGACGCAAAAAAGCGGCGGTCAAGGCACACGTACTTTTCGACGTACTCACCGGAATCCCTGTATTTATGCATATTTCACACGGCAAACGTCACGACCTGTGGATGCTCGACCAGTTCGTCCCGGTCGTTGGCGCGTTCTACGTGATGGACCGAGGCTACGTCGATTTCGAACGACTGTACCGAATGCACACCGCTCGGGCGTTCTTCATCACCCGCGCCAAACGCAAGATGAATTTTGGCGTTCGTCATCATCTGGCTGTTCCGCCGGATGGTCCGGTGAAGTCCGACCGATTGATCCGTCTGCGTATTCCTCAGTCACGCAAAGATTATCCCGAGCCTCTGCGGCTTGTGCATTACCTCGACCCGGAGACGGGCCGTCGTTTGCGTTTCCTGACCAACAACTTTTCGCTCGACGCATTGACGATCGCGCTGCTCTATCGCAAACGCTGGCAGATCGAACTGTTCTTCAAATGGATCAAACAGCATTTGCACATACTTGCGTTCTTTGGCACAACGCCCAACGCGGTTTGTAGCCAGTTATGGATTGCGGTGATTGTGTACGTTTTGGTCGCGGAGTTGAAGCATCAGCATCAACTGCCGCAGAGTCTCAACGAAATTTCACAAATTCTGAGTGTGACGATTTTGCAGAAAACCCCTGTAAACGTGCTGTTTTCGCAGAAACAATGGAGAAATCAAACGGTCGAGAATCGTAACCAGTTGGGATTGTTCGAGTTATAACCGGACAGGAGTACGACAGCGCTACTTATGTTCCATGTTTCGCGGTTTGGTTTTGCGGCTGCGGAAGGACGCATCGTTACGCCGCTGATGGTAGGCGGTCGTTTGTTCCAAATGTCTCCATGAATCCGGAAACG
>WQYP01000279.1 GCA_009781185.1 Phycisphaerales bacterium
AACTCAGTGTCATGACGAAGCTTACGCTGCCTTTACCCAGAAGTATCGGCACACCACCGCCGCGCGGCGATACACCGTAACTTCAATGTGCCACGAATTTCAGAAAAAGCAAGTGTTTTTTCATTTTTCCTCCGTGGGTCTACCCATTTTTCGAGGGGTGGCCTTTTTTGTGGCAGAGTGCCATACCAAAGGCGAAGTTCGCGACGCCGCAAGCGGTTTCGGTGATCTTTGGCGAGATCGACGCAAGGCCCCGCATTACCATGTGGTGTGGTATTGCTTCTGCTCGGCTGGGCGCATATAACAAGAGCTTGTGTTTGACTCCTTGTTCCTCTTTGGCGGAAGTACGTACATGGGCGTTTTCGATAACAAAACGATTTTGATCGTGGATGATGACCCTGATGTGGTGGCGGCGATCTCCATGTCGCTGCAAGATCAAGGGGCGAAAGTGGTGGCGGCGGGCGATGGTGTACAGGCGGTGGATGTGTTTGAGAAGGAAAAGCCGGACTTGGTGGTGCTGGATATGATGCTGCCGAAGCGATCTGGTTTTTTGGTGCTGGAGCGTATTAAGGCGAAGAAGCTGGAGCCCAGGCCGAAGATTATTATGATTACGGGGAATTTGGGGTCGCGGCACAAGTCTTACGCGGAATCGCAGGGGGTGGATGATTACATCAATAAGCCGTTCCGGATGGATCGATTGCTCACGAGTATTGAGAAGTTGCTGGCGCCGCCGCAGTGATTGTTATGTTACGTGCAATTCTTTTTGATCTGGACGGTCTGTTGACGGATACCGAGACGTTGCATTGCAAGGCCTATCAACAGGCGCTTGCGGAGGCGGGTTACGTTCTGACGGAGGAGGATTTTTTTCAGCACTGGGTCCGTGACGGCCTGGCGATCGCGGATTTGTGCAAGATTCGCCGGATCGGCAAGAGCCCGCAGGAACTCCATGACCGCAAGATCGGTATTTATCGGCATCTTGTTCGCACGGAGCTTCGTCCGATGCCGGGGGCTCTGGAGTTTCTGGCTCGTGTTCATGGGAAGAAGATGTTGGCGCTTGTGACGGCTTCTGCCAAGGAAGCTGCGGATGTGGTGCTGGATACTCTGGGAATCCGCGGTTATTTCGATGTTGTTCTGACGGCACAGGATGTGGTGCGTCGCAAGCCGCATCCGGATCTTTTTTTGAAAGCGGCGGAGTTGCTTGGGCTTCCGCCGAGCGATTGTCTGGTGCTTGAAGATGCGGAGAAAGGGATCGTCGCGGCCCATGCGGCCGGCATGCGGTCCATCGCTGTCCCTACGACTCATACGCGTGATAATGATTTCTCGTTGGCGACGTACGTCGTTGCGTCCCTGAGCGAAATTCCAGAGGAATGGCTCGACTTGAAGAAGCCAGAAGCCACCCCGCAAAGCGGGGTCGCTACCACCAGAAGTCAGTCGTCAGAATGACTTTTTGGGACTATTTCGAGTAAGATTCTGCCTCGTTGGTTGGTCCGAGGTTTGAAACATCGCTACGGTACACGGCAACGTGACCAACGGGCAGGAAATTTTGGGAATTGCGGGAACCGTAGCGTTTGTCTTGCGTCAAAGGAAAAGAACCGGTGGAGCAGCCACTCAGTTCAGGTTCGCTGGGCGTCGCTGGTAATGCGGAGGCGACTCGTCCGCTGTCGCGTCCGCTGCCGATTGAGGATGAGCGAGCGCTTGCGGAGTTGCGTCGCGGGCATTGGGTCGCGATGGAAGGGCTGGTGCTGCGATATCAGGATCGGCTGTATGCGATGGTGTTGCGGCTGGTCGGGCACCCGGAAGATGCGGCGGATCTGGTGCAGGAGACGTTTGTCCGCGCGATGCAGAATGTTGCTCGATTCGAGGGCAAGTCGAGCTTGTATACGTGGCTGTTCCGCATCGCGGTGAATCTGTCGATCAGCCATCGGCGATCGAGGAGCTACCGCGATGCGGTGAGCCTCGACGCGGCGGAATCGGCGGGCGAACTGGATCAGCAGGCGTCGTCGTTGCGGCAGCAGTTGGCGCAGGGGACGGAAGGCGATCCGGCAGCGAACGCGGCGCTGCATCTGGAACATGAGCGTCTCGTCCGTGCGCTGAGCCAGTTGGAGCCCGAACTGCGGGCGGTCATTGTCCTGCGGGACATTGAGGATTGCGGTTACGAGCAGATGGCCGCGATTCTCGAGGTGCCTGTGGGTACGGTCAAGTCGCGATTGTTCCGTGCGCGAGCGGCTTTGCGGGACGCGGCGGCGGATAAGTCGGAGTTCATGCATTAGCGTGTGATGACCCATGACACGCTGAAGCGTGAACTCCTGCCTCTGGATTGTAGAGTGATATGAGCGAAGAACGGAAATTATTGGAAACGCGGATTGCGGCGTATATCGACGGCGAATTGCCGGAAGCGGAAGCGGCGCGTCTCGAAGTTTTTATGGCCAATACCGATCCCCAATTGGCGCAACGCGTCATCGAGATGATGAACGATAAGAGCCGCCTGCGGGCGTTGCCTCGTGAAAAGGCGCCTGGCGATCTGGCAGGGCGGATCATGGAACAAGTGGAACGCGCGACGCTGCTCAATGATGTCGAACATCCGAGCGTGACTCCACCGCGTCGAAGCTGGTGGCAGACGCGGATGGCCATCGCGGCGGCGGTGCTGGTCCTGGTGGGGAGTTTCGCGGTGCTGGTGGTGTATTCGCTCCAGCGGCAAGAGAACAACGGCTGGAACAAGCTTCCGCAAAATAAGCTGGCACAAGCACCATCGGAGAAGAAATCGCATGAGGCGGTTTTGCCGCTCACGGAGATGGTGATGGCTGCGGATGCGAAGGAAGCGTCCAAGGTGGCGTTGGATTTTGAGCAGGCCGGGAAGCCCGCGACGTTGCCGGCGCCGGCGACCGTGTGGAGCCCTGTGCCCGAAGGCAGTGCGTTGGCGGCGGCCGGCAATGGCTCCGGCGGAATGCCCCCCGATGAACACCCGAACGAAGTCGTCGACATGGCGAAGGCCAAGCAGAGCGACGAGGCCGAAGCGGTGGCGATCGCCAAGGAAGAACAGGTGCAAAAGCAGCTTGCGAAGGATCAGTCTCTGGTGCACAACGGCGAAGCTGGCGCCCAGGATATGGGCTACGTTTCGGTAGCGACCGCGGCGAAGGCGCTCTCGAAGATGTCGTTCCGTGGGTCCGTGGGAACGAGCGATCCGATCGTCGTGACGCTGGTGGCACGCGATAATCAGGATCCGGTGCGTCTGCGGAATGCGATCGCCGGTTTCATGACCGCCGATGCGATGATGGAGCAGCATCAACGGCCGGTGCAGAAGAATCTGGCGATCGTCGGCAACTCGTCGCGTCAGAGCGAACTGCGAGGCGACGAGGGCGGCGATGGCAGTGAGAGGAACAGGGTCGCAACGAATCTTTATGGCAACAATTCGGGCAACCTCGCCAATTCCGCCAACAATGCGATCAGCGACACCTTCAATAAGGATGGCTACCAGGTCTACAACAGCGGCCGTTTCGACCAGATGACTCTCAATCGCCCGCAATCGCAGCAGGTGCAGGTGAACAATGATTCCACCACCACTATCACCACATCCGTTCCTCCCTACTGGGTGCGTTTGCGTGAGGATCAGCTTCAGCAACTCGCCAGGGAATTTCAGGTTTATACCCTGAGTTGTGGGACGCAGGCGTTCTTAATCGGCGATGCACAGAAAAACGTTGCCAGGTCGTCCGACAG
>WQYP01000280.1 GCA_009781185.1 Phycisphaerales bacterium
AATTTGGGGGAGACCATTTTTCTTGCCGGCTCGGGCATGGTGTCTTCGAAACAGATGGGCGTGGCGAAGTGGTAGAAACGCGTGGTGGTTTCGATCGACTCGGGCGAAGGGGTGGTGGTGGTGGCGGGCTGAAGGGGGGGGGGGCTGGCCATGACTCGCATCTCGCGGATGGATAGCAGGAACCGCGTCCAGATTTTGCCGGGCTCGTTGGAATAATCAAAGTGATCTTTGTATGGAGAGATGTATTTCATATAGGGGCCGATCAGCGGCAGTTTGCGGAAGGGGATGTATTCGCCGAAGGGGACGAGATGGACCTTGGCGTAAACCTGGTCGGACTGTCCGAGGCCGGGTTCGTAAAGGAGCGTGAGATTCTGACGCTGCTGCTGATTGTGGTCGAGGAGGATGAGTCCCGGCGAACCGACGAGCAGACTGACGCCGGTTTCATCGCACAGTCTGCGGAGTTGGGCGTCGGTCTCCTTGATTTTCGCAAGGTCTTCCTGGCCTTTGGAGGTCAGGTCGGCTGCGGGAAACTCCAGCATTTCGCGATTCACCGGCTCGGGCACCATCGTCTCCGGCCAGACGATCAGGTCGGGCTTGAGGAAAAGGGGGGAGGCTTGTGCGGCTTCGCGGGTGAGATCGATGTGCTTCCGGAAAATGTCGGCGGAGGAGTTGGGGTTGTCCTTCACGTACTGTGGGATATTGTCCTGGATGACGGCGACGCGTGGGCCGGGGTGGATGGTTTTTTCGCCCAGCCGATAGACGCCGTAGGCGATGACGAACAGGGTCACGAGGATTCCCGCGGCGGTCAGGCGGGCAAGGATGGGATTGAAGCGGCCTTCACGTTTGAGCGGCAGGCGAAGGATGTCAACGACGAGTCCGTTGAGCATCGCGATGAAAAACGTGGCGCCCCACACGCCGAAGAGGTCGGCGATTTGGATGAACACCGGGGCGGGAGCGAGGGAGTTGCCGAGCATGAACCAGGGGAAACCGCCTTCGAGAAAGACGCTGCGTACCCATTCGACGGCAGTCCAGACGAGTGGGACGGCAAAGGTCGCCGGGATGCGAAGACCGTTGGTGAGACGATGGAATCCGAAGGCGAAAATCGCAAAATACAGTCCTAGGAACAGCGACAAAAGAAAAGTGCCCAGAACGGTGACCGGCATGAGCCAGTAAAGGTTAGGCAGGAAGAATCCGACGCCGGCAAGATAATAGAAGAATAAATATTTAAGATTCATGGGGCGGCGGAGCACGCAGATGCACAGCGGCGCCAGCGCGACGGGAGCCAGGAAAAAACAGTAAAACGGCGGAAACAGCAGCGTCAGAAGAATGTCGGTGGTGACGAGCATGAGGAGAGTGGAGAAGGCCTTGGCCTTGGCACGCGAGGTGGTGAGAGGGATTGGCTCGGTTGGGGGAGGGAGAGGATGTGTGTGTTTTTTCTGTTGTGCCACGGTCGTCACTCGATTAAACAAGAAAACTCGTCATTTATCATTGACTTCCAGCTTCTGGCTTCCGGTTTCTTCGATTGCTGGTTGCGTTGTGGGCTGGGCGAGGTCTTGGAGGCCCAGCTTTTGGCCGTTGGCGGACATCCAGTCCCGCAGTTTTTTGATGGCATCGTTTTCGTCTTTCTCGGCAGGGAACGCCCAGACGTTTCCGAGCACGACGATACGTTTGAGGCGGTAGTCCTCGGGCTTTTGCCCGGTGGCCTCAATCAGTGCCGCCAGGGGCGAGGTCCGGGCGGACCAATAGTATTTCTCGTTACCGACCTGCCCGGCCATCGGCTGATACGCGGCCGTGGTGGCGAGGCGGTAGAGGGCTCGCATGGAGCCGGGCGTTTTGTATTCTGTGACGAGGCGGAACATGTTTTTCACGTATTCCGTATTATTGTTGAAGAGCCAGGGATTGTTTTTGGTGAGCGTTTCGAGGGTTCCCATGAACGCGTCGAGCTTGTCGCCGACGAGCGGCGAGTGAAGATGTGCCAGCACTTCACCCGCGATGGCGGCATCCTGGGGCATGATGTAGATGCGGTTGCTGATGGTACTACCGGCGACGACGCGTCCACGGAACATCGGGTTTGCTGCGATCGGGGCCGGCTGGGAACGATAGCCGGTGAAGCCCGCATCAATGGCGCGTTGCCAGAGGGCATCGACGACGGCTTGCGTGGGCTTGCGATCCCAGACGGCTTCCATGGCTGCAATATAAACGTGTCGATCCGTATCGTCGATGAGGCGGGCGAGCATGGCGGTGGCTTCGGGAGCGTCGAATTTGCCGAGAGCCTTGACGCCCTGGACGCGTTTGTCGGTCTCGGCGGAGAAGATGCCGGCGATCGCGGGCAGGACGTCCTCGCGGAGGCCAAAGTCGAGTTGCGATTTGCGTTGATCGGGCGGGAGCTTCATAACGTCGAGCATCCAGCGAGCCAAGCCGTCGTTGAATTGAAGCAGCGACGTGAGACGAGCCTGCGTTTCAGGATCGTCGGAGGCGATGAGTGCACGCATCTGGCGGCCCATGGCGAGCTGAAGCTTCTTAACAGCCGCCTGACGGGTTTGAAAATTGTCAGAAGAAAGCTCGGCAATAGCTTGCCCAACGGCGGGAGAGAGAGCTTCGACAGATGTCTGAGAGGGAGAGGTCGCAGGTTCGCCAGCGGCGATGCAGAAAGTCGCGGAGCACAGCAGAGCGGCGATACTCATGAGAAGACGATGGTTGAGCATGAGCGGACCTCGCATGGGAAACAGCATGACAGAGATTATAGAAAGAGCGTTGAGTAGGTACAAAAGGGGTGCATGACACTTCAGGCTGCCACCTGACATAAACCCGTAAAATTCGTTCCATTCGTTCAATTCCCAAAATTCGTGGTGGAGTTTATGGCCCCCGACAAGTTTAGCCGCGAGCCGATAGGCGAGCGTTTTTCCACGAATTTTACGAATTAAACCAATTTTACGAATTTTACGCATCAGTTAGTACTACAACGCTACGATCGTTTCCATTTACACGGAATGACGTTTTTCAATTGGATTCCCAAGGCGTGTAATCGCTGGATGGTTCGTTTGCGATGACTCCGCCTCGCGGCAGCGTTGCGGAGCTGGGTTCGTTGCAACATCTGCGAAATCGTCTGGGCAAATGCTCGGGAGCAGCGCTCACCACGTATCCACAAGGGCACCAGGCAACTCACTGCCGTTTGAACCTGGCAGATCGTCAAATCCGCATTTTTCCCCCCGATGCATGTGGTGAAACTCCGCAAGGAACAAATAGCTCACGCAACTCAAAATCAAATGACGTTGAATCGAACAAAACTTGCGAACCTCGAAATGATCCAGGCCCAGTTCGCCTTTGCCATCCTCGAACATCCGTTCGATTTTCCAACGGGAAAAAGCCACCAGAAGCAGCGTCTGCACGGGTGTATCCTCGGGCGCGTTGCTCAGAAAATATTTGAGCGTCTGGGGTTCCAGCACGTTGTATGTCACGATCAGATGATGTGGACATGTCGGCAGACCGTTCTCATCGCGCAGCCACACCAGCAGTCGCTTGGCCTTCCAGACCATCAATGCTCTTACGCGAGAGCGGTCCGAGCTGTCCTGCGATGTAGGTGCTCAGATGCCGACGTGCGGTGGCTCGTCCGAAGCAATCGTCGTACTGCCGTAAATACTCTGTGAGCGTTGGCCGAATCCTGAGAATCGTGTCTGCTTTCATGCTTGGCTCCTTCCAG
>WQYP01000281.1 GCA_009781185.1 Phycisphaerales bacterium
CGTCCGCCACCGCCACTGCGCCAACGAAGATCAAAAAGCCCCACGGAGATCAAAAAAATGATCCAAAGCGGCTGCAGCCGGAGATTCCCTCTTGACTTCCGGCTTCCTACAGGTGGCACCCAACATCAGACCCCGGCCACCCGCCTTCAAATTGGATAGCGATCCAGTCAGCGTCCTCCTTTTGGGAAGATTCTACCGGGAAGTGTTTTACCCCTGATAGTGGCGGGTGGAGTTGCTGATAGCGGATTGTCGCCGTCGGTCGGGACGGTGTTGCCTTGGGCATTCACCATGGTTAATTCGATGGTGCCAGGTTTGTTGCCGCTTGTTTCAATGGTGAGAACGAGAGGGTTGACGGCAGCCAGAACGCTGGGGGACATGGTCTTCAATTGGCGTCCGACGGTTCCATCTTTGAGTTTTGCGATCTGGGTCTGAAGGGAGGTTTGTTCGGCACTGAGCGTATTGAGGTGATCATTGCATGCTTTGATCGTGGCCGTGGCGGCATTGACGATTGATTGACCTGTCGAATCGAAAACCTGTCGATACTCGTAAATGTTACCAGTACTTTTATATCTTTGACGATAGCTGTGGTTTTGCCATGCGTCAGTCATCGCGACATTTTGCTGTTTAATGGTGTCGCCGTCCTCTTTCATGGATTGTTTGATCTCATCGATACGTTTTTGTGCGAGTGCAATCTGATCGTCGGTATCGCCAGGTCGGGCGAGTCTTTCCAATCGTCGCAGGGTGGTGTCACTGGTGACAGATTGAATTTGGACGACGTTGTCGAAGGGGATCGAGATTCTCAGGGTGAGCGTGCCGAGGATTTCGTGCTTCAGGATAACACTGGAGGCGTTTTGATCGAAGTTAACGGTCCATTTTGTTGCGGGGTCCAATTTTTGAGTGGATATTTTTGATATGGGCTGACGTGGTCAGAACGAGGACCGCGATCAGCAGGAAGCCCAGCAGCGGAAGGCGTCGTAGCGGAAATCGCCGTAGCGGGTTGCGGATCGGCTTCGGGATCGGCACCGGCACGAGTTCCCGCTGATCTGGAAAGATCGGCAGGACGCTGGGGATTTCAGCCGGATCGGAAGGAGTGGAGGCCTCGCGTTTGGTGGGCGCGGAAGCTGATCGTGCGGGTGGTCGGGCGGGCTGCCACGCTTTTCGCTTGGGTGGCGTATACGCTGGTTCGGGCCGATCAGAACTTTGCGCACGGGGGCGAGCGACGGCGGGATCTGGCGGCACAGGTGGTTGGGCGACAAGTACGGGGACACGCAAATCGCCACCACAATTTTCGACTACGCCCAAAGCCAAACCCGCAAATCGAACAGGTGGATGGTCCCTTCGCGATAGGCCAGCCACGCTTGCAGCAGGTGATCGGCCTTGATGGGCACATATCCCCCGGCTGGTTTTGTTGCTGTGATTTTCCAATCTCGCTTGCAATCTCGTGTGATCCTTGCCCTTGCTTCCATTTTTCCCCCAATCCATTCGCCAATCGTTTCGCGCACTTGCCGGACTGTCGGCAAGCGCGACGATGAGGCGACCTATGGACATGGAATGCAGCTTGCCAAAACGCAAGCAGGACGCAAGTCGGACCATTGACAAACCCGTGCTGATCGGGCTAAGGAAGAAGGTGTTCGAGTTCTTCCTAGCCACGCAGCAGCTTTCCATGAACCGCCGGATGATGCCTTTGTCGAGGCATCGTCCAAGCGGGCCGCTTCATGTCGATGTAGTATCCGATGCCGACTGACCTCCAGTAGAATCGGAATTTTCATCAACGGTATAACTTATTGTTATCGCTGCCAAGCCCCCAGCCGGAACAGCCCCCAGCCGGAATCAGTTTCAAAATGTAGTTGCCATGTGTCAGAAAATTGTATACACTTTTCTGACGAGGTGGCGAGCGATGGATACTGCACGTAACGTGATATTCGATCAGGTCCGTACTGTCGGGCGCGGCCAGGTGTTCACGCCCAAGGATTTTCTCGATGGAGGCCGTCGCTATGCGACCGATCAGGCGCTCTCCCGACTTGCGCACACCGGCGAGCTTCAGCGTCTCGGTCGCGGCTTATATTACTACCCCCGAATCAACGCCAAGCTCGGCATCCCGGTTGCCCCCGACGTTGACAAAATCGCTCAGGCCATTGGTCGTCGCACCGGCAGTCGCATGGTTCCCTCCGGCGCGATGGCGGCCAATCTCTTCGGACTCTCTACTCAAGTGCCTGCCAAGTTTTCCTATCTGACCGATGGCCGGTCTCGCCGCCTGCGTGTTGGCAACCTCGAAATCCAAATCAAGCATGTCACACCCAAGGAACTGCCGCCGGGTAGCCAGATCAGTGCGATGGTGTTTCAGGCGTTGCGCCATCTGGGGCGAGAAGCGGTTGATGCGAAGGTCATTGCAAAGTTGAATGCGGTATTGTCAGCGAAGCAGAAACGCGAGCTGCTGCAGGATGCTCGATACACCACCGATTGGATTGCAGAAGTGGTTCGGCGAATCACAAGCCGCGCAGCAAAGAAGATGGGGGCCAAACATGGATGATTTCGCCCGGCAGAAACCCGGCGATCGCGCCGACTTGTTCGCCACGGTCGCAACGAGGCGAGGTCTCAATGCCGCCATCGTCGAGAAAGATTTTTGGGTTTGCTGGACGCTTCGGCGGCTCTTCACTCTGGAAAACCCGCCAGCCGGACTGCTTTTCAAAGGCGGCACGTCTCTCGCCAAAGTCTTCAAGGTGATCGAGCGGTTTTCTGAAGACATCGATCTTTCGTTCAACCGTGCCGATCTGGGCTTTGGCGGAGCCGGTGATCCGGCGGTCGCCAGTTCGGGCAAGCAGCGTCAGAAGAGTCTCAATGCACTCACTCAAACCTGCCGCCATATGATTCACGACGTATTTCTACCGCGTCTCCGGTCCGCATTCCGCGCTGCGCTGCCCGCTGAGCATACTTGGAAACTTGAAATAGCTGACGATGATCCGGACCAGCAAACCATTGTCTTTCAATATCCCGCCGGACTTGCACAGGCCAGGCTCGTCGCAGTGGGGACAGACGTAGTGGCGTTCACGTTTGACGTTTGGATCAGCTGTTTTGTATCATCTGTGGTAAGGAGATTGACGTGACTGCCAGTGATTCCAAAAAAATCTTTTTGAGCCATAAAGGTGTGGACAAAGAGATCGTGGTTGATTTTAAGAAAACGCTGGAGGCTTTTGGCTACGCACCTTGGCTGGATGAAGACGCCATGCCTGCGGGTACGCACTTGGAGCGAGGAATCCTAAAAGGCATGCAAGAATCCTGTGGCGTCATTTTCTTCATTACGCCTTCGTTTAAGGACGAAGGCTATTTGGAAACCGAGGTAAACTACGCTATTCAGGGGAAACGAGCTAAGGGTGATAAGTTTGCGATCATTGCTCTGCAGTTCGTCGGTCCAAATGGAAGTGTCGGAGAAATCCCCGATTTACTCAAAAGCTACGTGTGGAAGAAGCCTAAATCTCATCTCGAGGCGTTGAGAGAAATCATTCGTGCGTTACCTATTTCCGCAGGAGCCGTTGATTGGCGATCAGAAATTACGTACGTGTTTAGCGTCCACGGATATTCGCGCCCATGAAATTTGCGCCAGGCGAATTTTTATGGCAAGATACAGCGAGCATGGATGCGACAGAGTCCCAACAACTTCAACAAGAGAA
>WQYP01000282.1 GCA_009781185.1 Phycisphaerales bacterium
CGCCGCCGCCGGAGCAACCCCCCCCCCCTCCCCTCCAATCGCCAGAAATCTCCGCCAAAAACGATCTTTTCGCATCAGCACTGCTCGAACTTACGCCGCAGAATAGGGGGGGGGCCGGCCTCAAAGAAATCTCCAGTCTCCTCCGCGACGTCGCTCCCGTTCCGCAAGACCTTCTTGATCTGGCACGCTGGATCAGCACTTACTACTGCGCCCCCATCGGCATGACCCTGGCGACCATGGTTCCCGCTGCCGTCAAACGCGCCACTCGTCTGCCAGCCAATCTGATCATCCATCTCGCCGACCCTGCCCGTCTCCCCGCCGATCAACTGCAAAATCTCAAAATCTCCCCCAAAACCAGAACCATCTTCGAGCAACTCCATTTCTTCCTGAGCGACGGCCCAAAGCCCGAGCACGAAGTTCTCTCCCACGCCAACATCGCCCGTCCGATGCTCAAACGTCTCCTCGCCCTGAACCTCCTCCGCATGGAACGCAAAATCAAACTCCCGGAACATCTTCCCCCCGGCGCCAACTTGAATTCACCATTCACTATTCACCATTCACCATTACAACTTTCCCCCGACCAGCAATCCACAATGGACTCCCTCAATACGCTCTTGGCCGCTCCGAAATTCGCCGTCCGTCTCCTTCACGGTGTGACCGGCTCCGGCAAAACCGAGCTCTACATCCGCGCCATCGACCAGGTCGTCGCCAAAGGTCAGCGAGCCATCGTGCTGGTCCCGGAGATTTCCCTGACCCCGCAAGCCGTCCGCCGTTTCACCGCCCGTTTCCCACGCGTCGCCGTGCTGCACTCCGGCCTCAAAGATTCCGAACGCCACCAACATTGGCACGCGATCGCTTCAGGCTGGGCCCAAGTCATCGTCGGTGCCCGTTCCGCCATTTTCGCCCCCGCCGCCGACCTCGGCCTGATCGTCGTCGACGAAGAACACGACCCCTCCTACAAGCAGGACAACCTCCCCAAATACCACGGCCGCGACGTCGCCATCCGACGCGCCCAGATGCTCAACATCCCCATCATCCTCGGCAGCGCCACCCCCTCCCTCGAATCCTGGCAAAACGCCACCAAATCACCAGGTAATACCGCATCGACCTTGCCAAAGGGCACCGAAAACGCTTGCGGCGTCGCGAACCCCACATATTCAACTCCACAACGCGATGATTCCAAATCCCCAGATCACCAAATCGCCAGATCACCAAATCTCCATTGGCAACTCCTCTCCCTCCGTTCGCGTCCCCTGAACACACAAATGCCGCGAGTCATCACCGTCGACATGAAAGCCCAATCCAAAGAACGCCGCGGCCTTCACATTCTCTCCACCATCCTCGAACACCACCTCAAACAAACACTCGCCCACAAAAAACAGGTCATTTTCCTGCTCAATCGCCGAGGCTATGCTCATTACGTCATGTGTCCGCGTTGCGACTGGGTGCTCATGTGCGAAAACTGCGACACGACCATGGTCGTCCATCGCACAAGTAGCCAGAAGCCAGAAGCCAGAAGCCAGAATAGTGCAATTCCAAATCACCAGATCACCAGATCACCAGATCACCAGATTCACCATTCACCATTCACCATTCACCATTCAAAAGTCATGTGCCACTATTGCCTTACCGCCATGCAACTGCCCGATCTCTGCCCTCTCTGCCGCGCCCGCCTCACGCATCTCGGCCAGGGCACGCAACGCGCCGAAGATGAACTCCTCCGCAAATTCCCCAACATCCGCCTGAAGCGAATGGACTCCGACTCCATGCGAGACGCCGCCGATTACCAGGAATCGCTCGACGCCTTCGGCCGAGGCGAAATCGACCTGCTCCTCGGCACCCAGATGATCTCCAAAGGCCTCGACTTTCCCAACGTCCAACTCGTCGGCGTACTCAACTCCGACCTTGCCATGACGATCCCCGACTTCCGCGCCGCCGAGCGAACCTTCCAACTGATCTGCCAAGTCGCCGGCCGCGCCGGCCGACCATCGTTGGACGAAGTTTCAAGTTTCAAGTTTCAAGTTTCAAGTGAATCTTCTGGAAACTCGAAACTCGAAACTCGAAGCTCAAACGCTATCGTCATCGTCCAAACCTTCCAGCCTCACGAGCCGGCCATCCTCCACGCCTGCAACCACGATTACCTCAGCTTCGTCCAATCCGAACTCCCGCATCGCCAAGCCTTCGGCTACCCCCCCTTCGGCCGCCTCATCCGCATCCTCCTCGCCCACAAAAGCTACACCCAAGTGCAATCCTTCGGCACCGAACTCGCCCGCCTCATTACCGCACTGACGCAAAAACTCTCTCTCCCCATCCGCATGCAAGGCCCAATCCCGCCGCCGATGGAACGCGTCAACGAACTCTATCGCGTCGAAATCATTCTCTTCTCCTCCACGCCCGCCCCTCTCCAGCACCTCCTCTCTGCCCTCCGCGCCCGCGGCGTACTCACCAGCAAAACCAATCAGGTCACCGTCACCGTCGACGTCGATCCCCTCCACATGCTGTAGGATCTGGTGATCTGGTAATTTGGTGATCTGGTGATTTTAGCTTTAGCAATCGAATGGTATTCTCGCATACGCGACAGCGCCAATCACCAGATCACCAGATGACCAAATCACCAGATTCTTCTCCCTATCCCCCGTTCGTCATTCCGGTATAATGATCTGTTCCGATTGAGTGTGAGCGTGCAATTTCGAGGTATGCATGGGCAAAATCCTTCTCGCCGTCTCCGACCGCTGGGTACCAGACTCTCGTGTCGACGCCATTGCCGACTTTGCCGCTCGTCTCGGCCATTCCATCCTCGCCATGCACGTCGCCTTCGGCACCTCCCAAACAGCCGACTCCCCCCTCCCCGGCGAAAGAGTCCTCCAACAGATTGCCGCCCGACTCCGCACCAAGGGCGAGGGGGGGGGGCAAGCTAAGGTCGAAACCCAAATGATGTTCAGCGACGACCTCGGCGACGCCATCCTGAAAACCGCCGACGAACAAAAAGTCACCCTCATCATCCTCGGCCTCTCCAGCAAAGGCATGCTCACTCGCCTCATCGAAGGCAACGTCGCCCAAGCCATCGTCAAAGGCGCCCGCATGCCCGTCCTCCTGCTCCCCTCCGACTGGACCGGACCGATTTAGCCTTGCGTGAAAATAGCCTTGCGAGGAATCGCAAAGCTTCGAATGCCAGAGATCCTCATGAATCGTCAGCGTGAGCCGCGGAGGGTGCGTTAAGCCTTGCGTTTCCACGCAAGGTTATGTGGGCTTGGAATAACGTGCGGACAGCGACGATCTGCTCGGGGGTCATGACACGCTTGGGGAGGATGACAAGCACACGGCTTCTTATAATGATGAACAGGACGAAGACGGCGTTGTTTTCGCCGAAGCGTTCGAAATAGGGCCACTTGTAATCGGCATAGGCGTAGGGAGTGTGCACGGTTATGTTGTTTTCGGCGATCGTGGCGACCGTTAACTCGGGGAAACGCTTTGACGTGACAATGCGGGAGATGAGGAACCACAGGATGGGAAACAACGCCACCTACTACGACAGCGCTACTTATGTTCCATGTTTCGCGGTTTGGTTTTGCGGCTGCGGAAGGACGCATCGTTACGCCGCTGATGGTAGGCGGTCGTTTGTTCCAAATGTCTCCATGAATCCGGAAACG
>WQYP01000283.1 GCA_009781185.1 Phycisphaerales bacterium
TGCTGAGTCCTGAGTCCTGAGTCACTTGCGTGGACGCGACGACGAAGCGACCGGTGGTAAGGGTGCCGGTCTTGTCGAAAATAACAGTCTGAAGATTCGCGGATGCTTCAACGAACGGCCCGGCCTTCACCTGCAAACCGGAGCGACTCGCACGGGCAAGAGCCACCACAATCGCCAGCGGACTAGCGAGCAGCATCGCGCAAGGGCAGCCGACGACCCACATCGTCACCATCCGGGTCGGGGCCTTCGTCACGATCCAAACAATCACAGACGCGATGAGAATAATCGGCGTGTAGAACGCAAAGAACTTATCCGCCGCACGGATAATCTTCGGCTGAAACTGCTGAGCCCTGCGAACCAGAGCAATCGTCTGTCCAAGCGCGGAATGTTCGCCGATACGCTCAACGCGAATTTCAATCGAGCCGGTGAGATTGATGGTCCCGGCAAGCATGTCTGGCCCGCCGCCCCCCCCATTGGCATCGCTCGTGACGGACTTGTCCACAGGCACCGATTCGCCGGTAACGGAGGATTCATCCACGGAAGTGGAGCCAGCGAGCAGTTTGCCGTCAGCAGCGATACGCTCACCGGGCTGAACCACGAGAATGTCGCCGACGGCAAGATCGTCGATCGACACCACATGATCGGCACCGTTGCGGCGAACGCGGGCATGCCTGGGAGCAAGCTTCTGCAGTTCCAGGACTGCCTTATGAGCGGACTCGGTAGCGACGCCTTCGATCAGGGCGCCAATCTGGAGGATCAGCGCAACAAGGCCCGCTTCGACGTACCAGCCCAGTGAAACGGCGCCGATGATGCTCATGGCAACGAGTTCGTTGACGTTGGTCCGTCCTTTAGCGAGACCCTTGATAGCGGACCAGATAATCGGTCCGCCGGCAATAGCCGTAGCGAGCAAACCAAGAATATCCGCGATCCCGTTGCGGTTGCCTTCGGCCGAGAGCCAGGTAAAAAGCTGGGCGAGCACGAGACAGGCGATCGCCAAGGGGAGCAGAACGGTGAGTTGAAAGTCGAGTTTGACGCCGGAGTGGCTATGTCCGCCTCCTCCCTCCCCATCTTCGCCGTGATCGTGGCCGCAGGCGCAAACGATGCCGCCCCCCCCATGATCGTGCTTTTTTGTGGTAATCAGGGGCGAAAAGGGCGCAGAAGCAGGCGTAAAAATGGGCGTGGGAGGGGAAAGGGGGGGGGAGGGGGGATGCGGACTGTTCTGCGTGTGGACAGAATCGGATGGCACGACAACCTCAACAGTTAAGATGTGCAGGCCGGGAATCTTAGCACGAGTCGTACCCGGTTGATACGTCAGCGAATGAGAAAAGTTCGGAAGGCGTGTGAAAAAAGTTGCGGAATCAGGCGGGCGAGGGTGAATCGGGAGAGGAAGGCAAATCAGAGGGTGGCGGGGGCGAATCCAAAATAACTGGGAAGCCCGAGCCCGAGGAGGGGAAGTCTCGCATCAGGCGGTAATCCGGATGGAATTGTTCCAGAAACGCCAAGGCAAAGGCGCGGTTGAAAACGTGAATGGGCAGCGTGAGCACCGAATTGAGATACGGCAGACCTCCGATGCAACAGGTGCAACAGACGGCAAAGGTGGTCAGGATGCCCTCGCCGATGGCGAAGGCCGTTCTGATCAGATAGAAGAGCGTGAGTTGGCCAATATGGCCGCGGATAACGCCTTTGCGGGCTTCATGCCAGGCGTGTTTGAACGAGGTGTTGCGGAGCATCATGATGGGCAGGACGAAATCGTGGGCGTAGCAGTCGATGCCGATGAGGCCGATAGAGAGAGGCAACCAGATGCCTGCAAAGACGAAAATGCCCACGATGCTGGGGAGGGAGAAGGCCCGGGCGTGGATATCCGGGAGGGCGATAGCCAAGCCGGCGCCACCGGCAAGGAGCAATACAACCAGCCCCAGAACCATCAGCAGCAGGGAGAAAAGAAAGTAGCTGTAGGCCTGGCTGCCGTAGCGTTTCCATGGCTCGACGATCGCAGCGCGGCCTTCGATAACGTTGTCAAGAAACATGAAACGTCCACGGCAACGAAGATACATGACCGCCAAAACGATCGCCAGGCCGATGACGAAAACGATGATGGCAACGGGGATGATCCAATGGAGGTTGGAGGTGATGGTGGTCCAGAGGTTGTCGAGAAAAACTTTGGCGGAGGGACCGGGGAGGAATGCGTGGGACGGCGTGCCGGAGGGGCGGCGGAAGTTGAAGTTAGAGCCGCAATTGAAATGGCCGCCGTTGTCGCCGCAGGTGGAAAGGAACACGCAGAAGCCCATGATGAACCACTTGCCCAGGTCGAAGGGACGGAAGCAGATGTTGCCGGTGCGGCGGAAGGCCAGAGAGAGTGCATCGCCGATGGAAATGGGCATGACAGGTCCTCGCGGCACAAGGAAACGAAACAAGGAAAAATGATCGCATGGTGATACGCAATTGGCAAGCTTCATTCCCTCCTCAAGCCCAGGGGCTCAGGACGACTGCCGTTCGTTTGAACCATTCAGCTTTGTGGAGCGTATCGCTACGATGTTAGCGGATCAGTCTGCGGTATTTGAGGCTTCGGCGGCGAGACTGCTTCGCTGTGGTTGAGATTGCAGGTGATATTCGGCCTTTATCAATTTACAAACAGCACCTAATTCGCTGGAAAAACAGCACCGATATGCTATGATACGAATATGAAATATGAAAGGGGTTTTACTCATGCGGGTAGCATTATCTGATTTGAAAATCAATGTAGGAAAATATGTGGACTTAGCCGATACCGAGGACGTCATCATTACAAAATACGGGAAACCCGCCGCAAAGATAATCCGCTACGACAAAGAGCCGTGGTATCTGAAAAAATTACCTGAAAAAATAACGTCCGTAGATAGCCTTTTCGGAACGCTTCCCAGCGACATCGATCTTGACGATGTGAGAACGGAGCGGTTGGCGAAATGACGGTTTTACTTGATACCAACGTCATCATGGACGCATTGCAGGAACGCCAGCCTTTTGATGTCGAGGCAAAAGAAATCCTTTTACGCGCTCAAAACGCCGAGTTTACCTGTTATTTCACAGCCAACGCCGTGACGGACATCTTTTACCTCTACAGTAAAGTGCGTGATTTGAAATCAGCCCGGCAGGTTTTGAACTTTCTGCTTGCGACGTACAAAATAGTTTCGGTGACACATAAAGATTGTGTCAACGCCATGTCTATCCCGATAGAGGATTTTGAAGACGCGCTTGTTTCCGCTTGTGCGCAAAAAGCCGAAGCAGACTATATCATCAGCCGCGATGATAAGTTTTTGCAGGGCAATTCGCCTGTGAAAGTGATTGAGCCGAAAGATTTTCTAAAAATGTTCATGGCAAAGTAGTTTTTGGGGGGGGGCTCGTTACCAAGCTTACGGATTATCTTGTTGGTCACAAACCTCCCATCCTCCCAAGGCGATTGCATATGACGATCCGAGCCGCGACCGTCAGGGAGCGACCTCGCGGCAATGCGGAAATAAAGCCTGTCGCTCCCCAATACTGTCCGGTATTTTTCCATCACGCCCGCCAGCCTTAACGCAATCCTAACTTGCGCGACATGCGCATTTCTGGCATACTGCGGGTATGGAACTCCATGAGACACAA
>WQYP01000284.1 GCA_009781185.1 Phycisphaerales bacterium
CGCCCCCGCAACCGCAACCACCGCTCCCCACCAAAACCCCCACCCCGCCCCTTTCATCCCTCCCCCCCCAACCATTGCCGTCCTCGCCCGCTCAACCACCCGCTCCACCTTCAGCAGCGCCGCCGGCACATTCGGATGACTCTTCCATTCACTCACAGCAACGCACCATCAACGCGAACCAACGCGAATTCAACCACTGCTGAACAATTTTAACTTTAAATCATTTCCCATCAAACGCACAACACACGCCCCGCGAATTTCGTCCCTTCAATCTCGCCACAAACCACTATAATGGAGCGAACTTGGAGGAATGATGGGGAGACCGGGAAAATAGGAGAGGAGGAGACACAGGGAGACAAGGGCACCCGTCTCCCCCTCTCCCATTCTCCCCGTCCCCTTGTCCCGACCGGAGCCACCGCCCCATGCCTGAACGCCCTTTCCAACTCGAATCCCCCTACCAGCCCACCGGCGATCAACCCGCCGCGATCGACGCCATCGTCAAAGCCTTCGAATCCGGCAAAAAACACCAAATCCTCATGGGCGTCACAGGCTCCGGCAAGACGTTCACGATGGCAAATGTCGCGGCGAGGCTAAATCGACCCGTGCTGGTAATCTCACACAACAAAACCCTTGCCGCCCAGCTCTACGAGGAATTCAAGGAAGCCTTCCCCAACAATGCCGTCACCTATTTCGTCAGCTATTACGACTACTACCAACCCGAAGCCTACATCCCCCAGCGCGACATCTACATCGAAAAAGACGCCGCGAGAAACGACGACCTCGACCGCCTCCGCCTCGCCACAACCACCAGTCTCATGTCTCGCCGCGACGTCCTGGTCGTCGCCTCCGTCTCCTGCATCTTCGGCCTGGGCTCCCCCGAAGAATACAAAAAGAAAGTCCTCTCCATCACCAAAGGAATTCCGCACGACCGTGACGCCATCCTCCACGCCCTCGTCGACCTCCAATACGACCGTAACGACATCGAATTCAAGCGCGGCACCTTCCGCGTCCGCGGCGACGTCATCGAAATACACCCCGCCTACGAAACCACCGCCTACCGCATCGAACTCTTCGGCGACGAAGTCGAAAACATCTACCACATCAACCCCACCTCCGGCGAACTCCTCACCGCAGAATCCCAAATCTTCATCTACCCCGCCAAACATTATGTCACCGACGAAACCAACCTCGCAAGAGCCTGCACCGACATCCGCACCGAGCTCGACCAGCGCGTCCTTCATCTCCGCATGCAAGGCAAACTCCTCGAAGCCCAGCGCCTCCTCGCCCGCACCAAATACGACATCGAAATGCTCCAAGAGACCGGCATCTGTTCCGGCATCGAAAACTACTCCCGCCACCTCGCCGGCTCACCCCCCGGCACAAAACCCAACACCCTCATCGACTACTTCCCCAAAGACTACCTCCTCATCATCGACGAATCCCACGTCACAATCCCTCAGATCAACGCCATGTACGCCGGCGACCGCAACCGCAAAGAAGTCCTCGTCGACCACGGCTTCCGCCTCCCCTCCGCCCTCGACAACCGTCCCATGCGATTCGAAGAATTCATGGCCATGTGGAACCAGGTCCTCTTCGTCTCCGCCACCCCCGGCAAATTCGAACTGGGCCTCACCCACGGCTCCGTCGTCGAACAAGTCATCCGCCCCACAGGCCTGATCGACCCCCAAATCGAAGTCCGCCCCGCAACGGGCCAAGTGATGGACCTGATCGCAGAGTCGAAAAAACGTGCTGAAAAAGGCGAACGCTCGCTGGTAACGACACTGACGAAACGTCTGGCAGAGGACTTGTCGCATTACATGGGCGAAGCGGGACTGAAATGCAAATACTTACATTCAGAAATCCAAACGTTTGATCGCGTGGAAATTCTGCGTGAATTGCGCGAAGGTTCTTTCGATGTGCTCGTTGGGGTAAATTTACTGCGAGAAGGGCTGGATTTGCCGGAAGTCAGCATGGTCGCCATCCTCGACGCGGATAAGCAAGGCTTCTTACGCAGTGAAACTTCATTGATCCAAATGATAGGTCGCTGTGCTCGTAACGTAAACTCACAAGTTTTCCTGTACGCCGATTCTATAACACCAAGTATGCAACGCGCAATCGACGAAACCAATCGCCGCCGGGATATTCAGGAGGCGTACAACAAAGAGCACGGCATCACACCGCGAACGATTGAAAAAGCGATCCGTCACGGTATTGATGCGGAATTGAAAGCTCGCCGCACCGCCCGAGAGATGATCCAGGCCTCCGAAGAAACCTACGACGTGAACGAAACATTACGCCAACTCGAGGAGGAGATGCTCGAAGCGGCCACCAACCTCGAATTCGAAAAAGCCGCCGAAATCCGCGACCGCATCAAAGATCTCAAATCCAAACAACCCCACATAGCCCCGGCTTCAGCCGGGACCGCCCCCCCCGATGACGACCTCACCACCGCGATCAGCACAAGCATGTCCAACCGCATCGCCGGCAACCCCAAACCCACCATGACCCCCCAACAAAAAAAAGTCCGCCGCGGGCCCAAACGCAACCGCAACAATTGACGTAGCGACCCCGCTTCGCGGGGTGGAGCCCCGCATGGCAATGCGGGGCTTGGGCTCTCGAAATGAAAACAAACGTAAATCTCGCAATCGATCACCGAAAACGCTTGCGGCGTCGCGAACTGTGCCTTACCTCAAACATTATTTAGCCGGCATGCTTGCATGCCGTTGGGCGACCCAAACCGCCCGTCGCTCCCTCACGGTCGCGGCTCAGATAGTCGTTTCACTTCGATTGCGTGACTTCCACTGGAAATCCTCGCCCAGCGGTCTTTGTCCGAGTCCGCCGCCACACGAACCAAAGCAGACCGGCGGAGAGCAGCGAGAGGAACCAAAAGGGAATGCAAAATCCTCGGCCCGTCGCCAGGCCCGATCTTGTGGGATCGAGGGCCCAATCGAAATAAACAAAGCCTAGAAACCTGATGTCCGTAATGTCCGACAATGAGTGAGCTGGACGGTCGTAAGAAAAACTCCAGCCCTTCGGTAAGCTCCCGTGGGTCACAACGCCAAAGCCAACTCCGCCCATGTATGTACCAACCGAGTAGTGCTTGTCGTGCGAAGGACCGTACCAGGTGCAAAATTGATAGAAATAACTCCATGCCAACACATTCAAGCAGAGCGTCAACAGGGCGATGGCGAAGCTTCGAATAAGCCAGCGGAATTTCATGACCGCATTGTAACGTGATCCATCCGAATTTCCCCCCTCTGTGCCCTCTGTGGCTCCCCCCACTCAACGCTGCGTTCAAGGCCGGGCTACCGACGGCACCGGACCGGACACGCTTATGGCTGCTTCCTTCCGGACCTGACCAGGTTCACGGCCGACCCGTGCATCGGGCCCGACCATGAACGCAGCGTCGAGCGAAAACATATCCTAGCGTCACCACCGCATCCCGGCAAACGTCCACAATGAAGACTGGGTGCGTGGCATGAATTGCCGAGGAGTTTGGTACAATAAGTTGTATAGCAGTTCAGGACGAGTTGAGGAGTCAATGCACGGAAGCGAAGGAAGTAGCCAAGGAGGTCAAATCGAAGCGTCAG
>WQYP01000285.1 GCA_009781185.1 Phycisphaerales bacterium
AGAGAAGAGGCGTCGATTTCGGCGAGAATGGGAACGGGGGCGGCGGTGAGGAGGGTGGCTGTGGCGGCGGGGGGGGGGTGGGCGATGCCGTTGGTGGTGTGGGATTCGACGATCGGAGCGGTGATGGCCTCTGGTTCGCCTGAGATGGCGGAGGCGAGTTGCGAAGCGGCTGGCTCGGGCGGAGTCTGCTTGAGCTCGGGAGGCGGGGGAGGCGGCGGGGCTTCCGCGACGGAGGTGACGTATTCGACCTGGATGGTATCGAGGTCTTCGCTCACGTCGGCGGCAGGCGTAACGATAGTCAGCGAGCCGTGATGGCCGTTACCGTTGCGATATTGCGGCGGATGGACGCCGCGCTTGGATTTACCCCCGGTGGATCGCCTGGATTTTCTTGTGTCGGACATGTCGCGGCCTTTACTTGCTCTACGCTGAAGCTTGAATCTTCAGCCGTCTGCTATTGTACCGGGTCGAGAGCGATTCGTCTCATAGAATTTTATGCTTTGTTTGACGAGGGGGTGGCCATCTTTTGTGACAAATAGAGTCTGCCCCCGGCTCTGCCGGGGGTTATGCCGCTGATGTGATGGCGACATGAACGTTACCGGCGTGCGAACCCCCGGCAGAGCCGGCGGCTGACAATCGCGGAACTCCATCGTTACGCGTTCCAAACTTCTCGTATCCACCGAGCCACTCTCTCCGCATCCATTTCCATGGAGGGATTCCACTTCGCCTCGACGCTTATCCGCCCGTCGTAACCGCCGGACTGGAGCACGCGGAAGAGTTCCCGGTACATCGCTGTGGGCTGCTCCGGGCTCTGGCCAGGTGCGCAGCGAATGCCTTGATCCGCTATATGTACATGGCAGATCCACGGCAATGCCGCTTTCACAGAATCCAAAGACTCCTTTTCCTGCCACAGGTGATACGAATCCACCAATTGGCGGAAGTGCCCGTGTCCCACTTCTCGCACGTATTCTGTCGCCTCCGCCACGGATGTGATGATATTGCACTCAGTCTGGTTCAGATGTTCCAGCGCTACGGTTACGCCGTGACGCTCCGCCAATTCCGCGATCATCCGCGAAAAATCCAGGATCTGTTCCTTCGCCTTCTCCCGTGAAACCCCCTCCGGCACACGCCGCGCACCGCCCGACCCAAACACGATCGTCTTCATCCCCACCGCCTGTGCCCGTTCCATCACCCGCCCCATGTACGTCTTGATCCCCACCCAATCCACCGCCTCTCCCACCAGTTTGATCTTCGGCGGCATCATGATGCACCCCGCCTCCACCGGCAATCCCCCCCCCGCTCCCCGCGATGGCGTCTCCCACTGCTCCTCCTCCCCCCGCAAAAATCTCACCACGTTTTCCTCCACATAATCCCATCCCGCTTCCTTGAGCATCTCCCCATCCGTCACCTTCGCACAAACACCTATTCGCATAGCAACCTCCTTCAGCCAACGATTTGACAACTTAACGATTGAACGACTTCACGGTTTCTCTTCCGGCTTCTCTTCCGGCACTGCCGCGATTGTAAACGTCGAGATTGCCGAATCAAACACTTCTCCAATCGCCGGCCAATCCGCCGCCGGTGCCGTCCCCTTGATCACGTACATCATTACTTTTTCACCCTGAGTTTCACCCTGGATCGCAATTTGCCGACTCCGCACCAGCTTCCCATCAGCATCCCTCCCTTCCATCAGCAGCGTATACGCATTCACTTTTCCTTCCCCGCCCACGTTCAACGGACTGTTCTGCTCATCGTTCTCCCACGCCACCGTCTTTCCGCCCTCAATCACCATCGGCCCTTCCTCCAGCATTTTCGCTCCCACTCCCTTGAAATCATGCAACGCCGCCAGACGCAGCGACCTGGAAAAGGCCGTAAAGTCCAACGTGCCGCGATCCACTTTCGATACCTGGAAAGTCTGCTCCCCTCCACCGCTCCCCCCCTCACCACGGCTCACCGTGTAGCTCTGCGAGAGATAATTCTCCTTCAACTCCACCGAGCTCATGTACTTCGGCTCATCACGCTTGGCATAACCCCGAAATCCCAACGGCAAACGCAGCATCGGCAACACTTCCGTTGCCTTTTCCGGAATCGGCGAGACCATACTGATCGCCTCCTTCATATCTCGCGCCAGCGTCACCTGCATCGTCGCCCCCTCCTCCAATGACAGCAGCGAGCTCTCCTCCTTGTTGATTTTCACCGGGGTCGAAGTGTGTGCCGCGAAAGTGATCTCCGCGGGCTTGCCTTGCGGCTGAAGCGTGATCTCGTAGGGCGCGTCCCGATGCTTCGCCTGGTACCACGCCAAACCTCCCGACATCATCATCAGCACTGCCGCCACGCCTGCCACAACCTGCCCGATCTTCCACCTCGCCACCACCACCATCGCCACGCCCACGATCGCCCCCAGCGCCATGACACCCGCCACCCCCCACGAAACCCGCTCCGCCAGCGTCACCGGCGGCTCCGCAGTCTGACGAATCTTCGTGATCACGCCCTTCTCCACCGGATTGCCCGGATCCTTCGCCGGAATCGGCGAAATGATCTTGATCGCCTCGTCCGCCTCACGCGTCAGCGTCGCCTGGATCATCATTCCTTCCTTCAGCAACGGTACTGCACTGCCGATCTTGTTGATTGTCACCGGAGTCGAGGTGTGTGCCGCAAAACTGATCTCACCAGGCTTCCCCTGCGGCTGAAGCGCGATCTCATAAGGCGTCTCTCGCGTCACCGCCTGGTACCACGCGGCACCTCCCAACACAATCATCACCACCGCCGCTCCACCCGCCACAAACTTCCCAATGTTCCACCTCCCCATCGCCGCCATCGCCACTCCCACGATCACCCCCAGCGCCATCACGCCCGTGATCACCCACAAAACCTTTTCCGTCGCCGAAACCGTCGGCTCAGCGGCCTGACGAACCTTCGTGACCGTCCCCTTCTCCACCGGATCGCCCGGATCCTTCATCGCATACAACGTCGGCTGCAACTGCGACGCGTCGTGCATCGCAATCGTCACCATCTGCGCCGGGAGATACATATCTTTTTTGTAAGACCTGTACCCGATTGTGATGAACGTCACAATCGCCGCCGCCAACAGTGCGAAGACCACGTACGTCACCACATTGGAACTTGTCGCGCCAAGCCGACCACGGCATCGGGACACAGGGCGGCAACCGAACGAAAACTGCATAAATGCTCCTGTTGCGCAGGGAAATGAGAGACAGTAGCGTAATGCTTCACCCGTTCGGTCGCAATCCGTCGTCACGTAACATCCGCCGCCCCGCCGCCCCGGGTGCATCTGCCAATAGTGGCAATTCCGAAAAAATGTCCGTAGCGACCCCGCTTTGCGGGGTGGCGGGGGGGGAAAATATTGGATGCGCCCGGAATTGCCACTAATTCAGGATGCACCCCGCCGCCCCATCAATAGCTTTGCGAGGAATCGCAAGGCTTAACGCCAGTTCAGTTCAGTTAAGTTAAATAAAGCAAGCCTCTCATTGTCGATAGATCGTTTGTGACGACAAACCTATCGCAACGGAGGCTTGGATGACGCCTAAGGTCGGTCGCGGACGTCTGTTATCTGCGG
>WQYP01000286.1 GCA_009781185.1 Phycisphaerales bacterium
CGACCCGACCCCGCAGCACGTTTTACTACAAATGGATGATCAACACCGGCTACTCCACAAGGCTACTCCACAAGGCTACTCCACAAGGCTACTCCACAAATTGTTGTATCAATAAAAATCCGGGGGGCCCATTGTGGAAGTCAGGAGCCGAAAAACAATACCTTCGCGCGATGGCCAAACTCGGACCAGGACCCTATCGCTCCGGCAATAACATCGCCAGAATTCTTGGTCGTGAAGCGGCATCCCTTGGCCCGGTAAGAAGCCAATTGATCTCCAAAGGCATGATCTGGAGCCCTGATTACGGAGACATCGCCTTCACCGTACCTCTGTTTGACGAGTTTATGAAACGAATCATGCCCGGCGACGACTGGAAAGAGTAACGTAAAAATGCCGGCTAATCTCTCCTCCCTTTATTTCGCTGTCGGCGTGAGTGTTGGGGCGTTGCGGTGGGTTTGCCAGTCGATGTGGACTTGCCAGTTGGCGTTGTCGGAGGCGGGATGGTCTGTGCGGTAGTGGACGCCGCGGGTTTCCGTACGCAGGGTCGCGGCACGGGCGATCAGGCTCGCGACTTGCAGCATATTCTGCAGTTCCCAGCCGGCGGGGGAATCGAAGGTTTTGTCCAAGACGTAGCGCGACCAGAAATGGATGATTTCCGTTGCTTCCTCCAGGCGCGGGCCGTTTCGCTCGATACCGACGTTCCGCCACATCAGCGAGCGTAAACTCGACCGCACGTCCGCCATGTCCAGTTCCGTCCGTGAAGAGGACTCGATCTCCACCGACAGCTTCGGCGGAATCAGGTCCTCCGATGCCTCTCCATCACCACCCGCGATTAACTGGCCTGCATGTTCTCCGGCTCGTTTTCCGAAGACCAGTGCCTCGATGAGCGAATTGGATGCGAGGCGATTGGCTCCGTGCAGGCCGGTGTTGGAGACTTCTCCTATTGCGTAAAGATTGCGGATGGAGGTGAGGCCTGAGAGATTGGTGACCGCGCCGCCGACCATGTAATGGGCGGAGGGATGCACGGGGATGGGCTGTTTTGCGGGGTTCACGTCAAAGGAGACGCACATCTGGTAAATGCCTGGGAAGCGTTCCTGGAAGGCGGCTTCCGACATGTGCCGGGCGTCGAGGAAAACGTGCGTGTATTTGGTTTTGGCCATCTGTGCGAGCATGGCACGGGAAACGACGTCACGCGGGGCTAACTCGGCCTGCGGATGATAGTCGGGCATGAAGCGGTAACCGTTCTTGTCGATCAGCTTGGCGCCTTCTCCGCGCACCGCTTCAGAGACCAGGGCGCGTGTGGCGCCGGCGATGTAGATGGTGGTCGGATGGAACTGAACCATTTCCATGTCGCGTGTGACGGCGCCGGCGCGGAAGGCCATTGCGTGGCCGTCGGCGGTCGCTACGGGCGGATTCGTTGTTTCGCGGTACAACATTCCCGCTCCGCCGGAGGCGAGCAGCGTTTTGCGGGCCAGAATCATGAACAGTCCGCGATCCTTTTGCCATGCGATTGCCCCGGCGCACGCACCGTCGATCGTGATCAGATCGAGCACGAACGTATGTTCCATTGTTTGAATGTTCGGATGTTTGAGGACCGCGTGCATGAGGGAATTGGCCAGTTCGCGGCCGGTGGCGTCGCCCAGGGCGTGAATGATCCGTGCGAAGGAGTGCCCGCCTTCACGTCCCACGGCCAGCGATCCGTCGGCTGCCCGATCAAAATTCGCGCCACATGCGACGAGTTCCTCGATCCGGGAAGGCGCATCTCGTACCACGGCTTCAACTGCCGGGAGATTTCCCAGTCCGCAGGCCACCGTCATCGTGTCGTCAATGTGCGACTCGAACGAGTCTCCCCCCCCCTCCACTCCCTGCTGCGTCATCACGGTTGCAATGCCGCCCTGCGCGTAATACGTATTCGATTCTTTTAATTCTGTTTTGCTCAGAAGCAGGACTTCGCAGTCGCCCCTTCTCCCCTCCTGCTCTCCACAATTTGCCGCCGCCAATGCCGCGCGTAATCCCGCCACGCCGCCCCCGATCACGAGAGCATCCGTCAGGACATGCGGTAAACGATGAGCTTTGAACGGGACCAGATAGCGGCGAAACATAGTTTCCTTTACTGGAGATATTGTTTGGCCTCTCTCGCCGCCGCCGTTTTTTCATAGTCGTTCACGATCGCCTGGAAGAGCCTCTGCGCTTCATCCTCGTGCTTGAGCTGTTTTTGCAATTTAGCTGCCCGCAGCATGGCAACAGGCGCTTCCGAACTGCTGGGATAATGCGCCGGGATTCGCAGCAGCGTAGCCGCTGCCAACGCCATGTTCTCATTCCCTCCCTTGCTCTCATACTCCGACGCTTGCTTATTGAATAACAGGATCGCCGCATCACCTACCACGGTCGGCGTTTCCTTTGCAGTGGCTTCTGGCGCGTTCGTCCCACCCACCTTCGGCGTCGCAGGCGTTTGGGTATTCGCCGTCGGCAGGACATCCGCGGGGGCGCCGCCGAGCTTTGCCGCCAGGGCTGTGGCTTTGGGGTCCTTCGCCTTCCTCAGGAGGTCCAACTGCCAGAATTCGAGGTTTTTCTTGGCGTCCGCCGCGGTGAAGGAGGGAATATTCCTTTCGATCCTTGCGGCGGCATCTTTGAGCATGGTGGAGCCTTCGGCGGGCGTGTTCGTCGGCCGAAGTTTCCAGACTGAATCCGCCGGCCAAGCGGAATAGACGCTCAAAAAGTTCGTGACGGCGTCGGTGTACTTGCCGTCCTGATCGAGCGGCTCGACGGACCGCAACTCGGCCAACATCCGCAACTTTCTGTCGTTGAGGTTGTTGATCGCCGCCTTGTACGCCGCGGCGGCTGTCTTGACATCCTTCTTGCGGTTGTCTTCCGCCTTGTTGAAGTTGGGCTGGCCCTCCAGCTCCATCCACTCGACTCTCGAGAGATCAAATGAGCGATCCTTCCCCATGATGCGAGTCGATAACTGGCCGTTTTTGATGCCGTCGATCGTGACATCGTTGGCATAGGTCATTCCGTCGGCCCGCAGTCTGTCGCCGGCGAAAGCGGAGGCCGCCATCAGCGACGTCATGGTGATCAGAACCGCACCGACAAGACGAGCAGAAAGACGCATCATTCGACACTCCATGGCGCTAAGGATAATGCCGTAGCGTACCATGCCGTGCGAGTCTGCAAAAGCGAGCGGGGAAATCCAACTCGATTGGGGTGCATGACACTTTAGGCGGCCATCTGACTCGTAAAATTCGTTCAAGTCGTAAAATTCGTGGGAAAACGCTCACCTGTCGGCTCGTGGCTAAACTTGTCGAGTGCCATGAACCCTACCACGAATTTTACGAACTTTACGAATTGTACGAATTTTATGAGTTCGTGTCAGATAGCCGCCTGAAGTGTCATGCACCCACTCGATTGTAAGTTGTCCTGAGCGTGGTCAGTGCGAGTTCATTTTTTTCGTCGTCGTGTGAGCAGGTTTGTGATGCCGAGGGTCAGCAGGCACAGGCTGCCAGGCTCGGGCGCATGCATCATGCCGCCGCTTACATCCCTGATCGCCA
>WQYP01000287.1 GCA_009781185.1 Phycisphaerales bacterium
AACACCCCCCCCTCCCCCCCCCCCCCCCCTCCCCCTCTCCCCTCCAACAGTTCCTCGTTGCGACTCTTGCCCGCAAACACCAGCCACCAGCAGCGTCCCATGTAGTACGCCGTGACAAAACTCGCCAACGCCGGGACATAGAACAGCACCATCCCCGCCCGCTTCCCCCCCCACTCGCGCGCATGCTCGGACGATGCAAGCATGATCGCATATTCATAGACGCTGGCCAGTCCCAATCCGCGGGAATAGGCTCCCGAAAAAAACGGCACCCCTGTCAGAGCCAGACCCCCGATCGCGAAGGCCAGTGCCGTCAGTGGCATTTTCCGCCACAGGCCACCCATTTGCCGGAGGTCTTCTTCACCTTTCATCGCGTGGATCACGCAGGCCGCTCCGAGGAACAGACATGCACTGAAGAATCCATGCGTAAACATGTGCACCAGTCCAGCGGTATATCCGCCCGCCCCCATGAACAGCATCATATAGCCCACTTGCGAGACCGCCGCGTAGGCCAGTATCCGCCGGAGATTCATCTGGACCAGTGCCAACAAGGCGCCCATCAGCAGCGTAACGCAGCCGAAGATCGCGATGGCCAGATGCGCATCGGCGGTCAAGATCGGATAAATCCTCGCCACGACGTACACCCCGGTCGCCAGCAGCGTTGTTCCGTGCACCAGTGCGGAGACCGGCGCCGGCGCTTCCATGGCGTCCGGCAGCCACACGTGCAGCGGAAATTGAGCCGCCTTCGCCATCGCCCCGGCAAACAGCAGCAACCCCGCCCACGTCAGCCACGCCAATCCTAAAAATCCGCCCCCCCCTCCACTACTCAACGACGCATCCAGGATCACCTGCGCCATGGAGGTGCCCCCTCCCTCCTGTGTTCCGCTGAAATTCAGACCTGCCGTCCCCACGTGCACCACCAGGATTCCCATTCCCAGCAGGAACGCCGCGTTTCCGATGCCGTTGACCACGGCACTCTTGAGCGCTCCCATCGCCGGCCCTCGCCGCTCGAACCTGAACCCCACCAGCAGCAACGCCGCCACTCCCGCGATCTCCCAGAACGCCAGCACCTGCACCAGCGAGTTCGACAAAATCGCCGCCAGCACCCCGAACACAAACAAATTCAATAACGCAAAGTATCGAGATTTCTTTTCGTGATTTGCCATCCATGCGATCGAAAACAGATGCACCAGCGACGCGATCAACGTGACCATCACAAACATCGCCACCGTCAGCGAATCAACAAACGTCCCCACCATCACCCCTCCCCCATTTCCCCCACCACCACCCACACCCCACCATCCCAGCCACCGGACATTCGCCGCCTCCGCGTAATAAGCCTGATTAAACGCATCTTTCGCCACCCACATCGCCATCGCCGCGATGGACAGCCCCAGCGTCCCGATCATCAACCCTGTCGCCACGACACCCGCCGCCCTGCCGACCCGCCGCCCCAGAAACACCAGCAGCACAAAACCCGCCAGCGGCAACGCACTCGCCATCATTAAATAAGACGCAACCGTCATCTCGTTCCTTCGTGATTAGTGAGTGGTTATTAGGGAGGGCGGGGGAGAATTCGTCAAGTCGTTAAGTCGTTAAATCGTCAAGTCGTAACAATTTAACGACTTGACGATTTAACGACTTAACGAAAACACACTAATATACTATCCAATGTCCGATCCCATCCACATCACCCGCCGGCCCAGCGTCGAGCTGCTCATGCTCGCCGGTCCCAGCATTGCGCAAATGATTTCCTATACGCTGATGCAGTTTATCGACCGCTTGATGCTCGCGAAGATCGGCACCGCCCAAGCCGCCGTCACAGGGACCGCGGGGCTGACGTTCTTCTGCTTTATCAGCTTCGGATCAGGCGTCCTGAGCCTCATCAACGCTCTGGCCAGTCAAGCATACGGACGAAAAGACCTTCGCCAGACCGGTCAATTTCTGTGGCAGGGAATCTGGTGGGGACTCGCTTTCGGACTCGTGATCCTTTCACTTTACCCACTCGCTGAGCCGCTGTTTGCCAGAATGAAACACACACCGCGTATGGTTGCTCTGGAAACGCAGTACTTTCAGATCGTCCTGCTGGCCGGCACGGTCAAGCTCACCGCCATGGCCATGGGCCAATTCCTCCTGGCGATCCACCGCCCAACGCTCGTCTTCATCGCCGCCTTCACCGGCGTATGTGCCAACTGCCTCCTCAACTGGCTCCTGATCTTCGGCCACGGCGGCTTCCCCAGAATGGAACTCGCAGGCTCCGCCTGGGGCCTTAACACCGGCGTCTTCACCGAAATGCTGATCCTACTGGCCTTCATCGCTTCGCCAAAAATCCGCCACACCTACAACACCTTCGACTGGCGGTTCCGCTGGGACAAGATGAAAACACTCCTCCGCGTCGGCACACCCGCCGGCCTCCAGTTCTCCTGCGACATCATCGCTTGGACCGTCTTCGCAAACATCATCATCGCCAAGTTCGGCGATGCCGCCATCATGGCAAACTCCTTCGCCTTCGGATACATGGCCGTCAGTTTCATGCCCGCCATCGGCCTGGGCGTCGCCGTCACGGCACTCACCGGCAAATACATCGGCATGAACCGCCACGACCTGGTCCGCCGCCGCGCACACCTCGGCTTCGTCTTCGCTGCCTCTTACATGTTCCTCTGCGGCGTAGGTTTCTTCCTCTTCCGCCACAAACTTATGGGCATCTTCTCCGACAACCTCGAAGTCCAAAGCGTCGGCGCGACGATGCTCATCTTCGTCGCCATCTACCAGATCTTCGACGCCATGTTCGTGATCTACTCCAGCGCTCTCCGCGGCGCCGGCGACACCCTGATCCCCACCATCGTTCAACTCACGCTCATCTGGTCCATCGTCGTCGGCGGAGGCATCCTCGCCGCCCGCCACGCCCCCTCCTACGGCATCTCCGGACCATGGACCCTCGCTACCCTCTTCGGCGCCATTCTCGGCATCTACCTCCTCATCCGCTTCCAACGCGGAAAATGGCAAACCATACGATTGCACCACGACAACGAAACCGTTGAAAATTCGAAGTTCGAAACTCGAAATTCTAATCAAATTCCAAATTCCAAGTTCGAATGACGGCGGAAATGAGTCACAGATTCAGACAGGTTTTGAATTTCGAATTTTGAACATTGGAATTGGATTCAAATTTCGAGTTTCGAACTTTACAGCGTTTCCACCGCCCGCGGAAAACTTCCCAAGACCGCCAGTTGTAGGCAATGCGCCTTCGCCTCTTCGATCGCTCTGGAGACGTTTTCATCTTCGATATGTCCGACCATGTCGATGAAAAAGTAGTACTCGAAGTTGCGCTTCTGCGACGGGCGGGTATCGATGTTGGTCAGGTTGATGTTGTACTTGCGGAACACGTCGAGCACGTCCACCAACGCTCCGCTCTTGTGCGACGTGATGAAGATGATGGACGTTTTGTCATCGCCGGTGCGCTTGCATGACGTCCCCCCCCCCCCCCCCCCCCCTTCCCCCTTTTCCCCCCCCCCCCCCCCCTTCCCCCCCCGCC
>WQYP01000288.1 GCA_009781185.1 Phycisphaerales bacterium
CCCCCCCCCCCCCCCCCATCCTGCTCCTCAATTGTTCCGTCTCAACGCGTGTCATTCCATCTCACCCCACAGCGCGCAGCAATCAGCCAGCGCGAATGGCTCCGTCATGGATACGCATCGCACGCTGCCGAGGATGGCTTGCATTGTCGAGGAAGTGCCGGGGGGGGAATCGTTAAGTCGTTAAACCGTCAAGTCGTTAAATCGTTAAATCGACTTGACGAACAAACGCTACCCTCCCCCACGACTTGGCTGTCGGAGCAGCTCTACTCAGCCAATGTAGACTTCGGGCGGAATCTCTTCACGGCGAGGGGCCAGCCGGTCACTGGCCTGCTCTTTCGCCGCGCGAGTTGTCCCGATCGACCAGGCATACATGAGTATCTGGTCAGCCGATTGGCTCTGGCGACGCGTTGGCGCCGCCGCTTGAGGGAACGCTGCATCGCTCCGCGAAGAGACGATCCTCCGGACCTCTGCCGCATTGGATTGAATTGTGTTCATGGCGGCCTCCCATTTCGTTGAAATTAGGCCGGTACCAGATATAAGCATACACTCACTCCTTCATGGAAAGCAACCCTGATTCGGTCCCTTTTCCGAAGTTTTTTCGTCTCTCCTTTGATCGGTGAAATTTGCGCCAAGCTCCACAAAATATAATTGCCGCTCTCTGCACAACTTACGTTCCAACGCCCATCCTCTCCCCTGCCATTATCCCGCCGCAACCACCTCTACTGATACCGCAAGCATTATCGGGCGACTGGAAGAAATTTGAACTTCGAATTTCTTCCGTCCCCGGTTAGCATACTCCCACAAACGTCATGCCTTTTGAGGATGTCCATGAACGATATCACGGAAGAATTACAACGGTTAGCGGGAAAATTCGTCGTCTTTGACGGTCCCGATGGCTGCGGAAAAACAACGCAGATGAAACTGCTCATCGCCAAACTGGAGGAAGCCGGCGTCAAAATACGGCGGTTACGAGAGCCGGGCGGAACACCCATCGGCGAACAGGTCCGTGAACTCCTGCTCTCCACCAAAAACGAAGGAATGAATGTACGCTGCGAAATGTTGCTATACATGGCATCGCGGGCACAGCTAGTACAGCAGGAAATCCGCCCGGCACTGGCCGCAGGAGAGTGCGTGGTCGCGGATCGCTTCGCCTCTTCAACCCTGGCCTACCAGGGCGGTGGCGGCGGCATGAAAGTCAAGGATATCCTGGAGGTCGCGAAGATCGCGGTGGACGGAACCTGGCCGGACTTGACAGTCCTGTTTGACCTGGACACGGATGTGGCGATGGGGCGGCTGAATTGGCTCAATGCCCTGCCGATGTTCGCGGATATGGCTGTGAAGGATCGCATCGAACAACGAGCAAGAGATTATTTCGAACGAGTACGGGAAAACTACCGATGGCAGGCGAAACAATGGCCACAGCGGTACCGAATCGTCGATGCAGGTCAGGGAATCCCACAGGTGGAAAAACAGGTGATGAAGGTGCTGCGGGATTTTTTTGCGAAGTAAGACGGCTTATGTATTTTTCTGAAGGAACGCGATTCCCGTGCGAATATCCGCGGCCCGTTCCGTGCCCGCCTCACGCTCAATAATCAGCGGCCCTTTGTAGCCGATCTCTTTGAGCGCCTGAATCACACCGACGAGGTTGACATTTCCCGTACCCAGCGGCGTCTCGCGGCCTCGCCACTTCTCCTCCTCCACCGGCAGCGGCACCACTCGCTTCGAATCCTTCGCATGAACATGTTGGATATACGGAGCGAGAACCTTGATCGCCGCCACAGGGTCGCCCTTGCCGTAGGAGAGCATGTTGGCCGGATCGAAGTTGACGCCGGCGTTGGGGCGGTTGAGTGCTTTGAGGAAAGTGACAAGCGTGTCGGCGGTCTCTTGCCCGGTCTCGAAGAGAAGCGAAATGCCGAACTTGGCGTAGTCGTCGCAGACCTGACCGAGGCGATGGCGGATCTTGTCGAAAGCGGTCTTCTCTATGCTGGGTGGGATAAATCCGACATGTGTTGATATCCTCTTCAGGCCTATATCGCGGGCAACTTCGCCGCAGGCGATGGTCAATGCATAACGTTCCTCAAAAGTATCATCCGGCACCAGTCCGCCGGTCTGATGAATCGTTTCTCGAGTGGTGTAGTCTTCACCGTGGTAGGCGACCATGCCGCAGGTGAGGATCAGCGGGCTGTTCTTAAACTCTTCGACGACGAGCCTTCTTTCCGCCGGTTCCAGATGCGCAATGGGCGCCAGCGCCAATTGCATCGCTCGAAGCTTGAAACCTTCCATCGCTTGGCGCAGTTCCTTCTCCCGCGTGTGATGCAGACACCACGAGCAAAGTCCGATTTCCAGAGGTTTGAGGGCCGACCAATCCGTTGCCATGAAATTCTCCTGAGATGTTGGGGTACCAGTTTCAGTTTTAGCAATGCTGCCGGTCTATAGAAATCCAAAGATAAACACAGAGAGCATGACGGAGTTGCCGCAGAATGGGGCGCCGAGGCCCAGGCCAATCTGAGAGGGGAGCCTGCAGGGTATGTCCCAGATGTAGTAGCCCGCGGAACCGTGAATTTCAGGGGAACAATACCCATTGATCTGGAATACGACTGTGATGGTGTCTTTGGGACGATCAGGATACTGCTTGGTGTCAATGTGGAGGCAACCATGCTTGATCCTTCCCAAGAGCTACAAGAGCGAGCACTCGTTTATGCTACCGCACGCGGCATTGAATTGAAACAGTTTTTGGGGGAAGGGACAAGGCGACGGGTGTGGCCATTTTTTATGGCCAATCAGACGATTGCCCCGGAAAATCAGAGCCGCGACCGTCAGGAAGCGACAGGCGTTATTTCCGCATTGTCGCACGGGTCGCTCCCTGACGGTCGCGGCTCTGATCGCCCTGATTTGCCATAAAAAATGGCCACACCCCAAGGCGACTGCTGTTCGTTTGCGGTGATAGTTGCAGAGTTGGGGCAGATGCTATAATCAGAGCAGTGGTTTCAACGATGAGGTATGCATGGGTATGGTGGAACGAGTGCGGCGGTGGTTGCGAGGAACTGAGCCGACGTTGATTGATTATGAAGCTTACCAGCAGCAGCCGGGAGCGGTACAGAGGGGGGAAGCGTCCGGATATCCGGTGGTCGGAAGAGTCGGACCGGAAGGGATGGATGTTGGCGGCGGTTCGCAGGGTGAGGGTGGGGGATACAAAATCCAGCAGTCGTATGACTCGCTGTTGCAGACGGTGCAGGACTTGCGAGCGGCTTTGGACAGCCAGGCGCTCAGGCAGGATCAGTTGTTCGATCGGTTGAGCACATTGCCGCACGCGGCGGAGGCGTTGCCGCAGGCGAGCAAGATGCAGGCCGACATGCTCAAGATGATCAACGATCGCCTTGCGATGCACGCGGATCAGCAGCGGAAGGTTACCGAAGTGGTGGCGAACATGCCTGGGGGGGGGGGGGGGGAAGAAGGAATATGCTGGGGCGTTGCAGAGGCTGCGGGGGGAGATCGAAAGGGGAAACGAAATCGACCGGCAA
>WQYP01000289.1 GCA_009781185.1 Phycisphaerales bacterium
ACATCAACAACCGCATTGCCTTGGACATGCTGCGTGACGCTCAAATGCCCGGTCGTATCCTGACCACGACTGCCCTGCACACAGAAAGAGCAGCTAAATGACCTGTAATGATGCTATAGTCTCGTTATTTCATTACCAATTACTTCCGTCTATACGTTCTCTCGATCCACCCCGTATCCACTTTCGCGTCGCGGAACTCCTGGTTCTCCATGATTCGCTGGTGCAGCGGGATGGTCGTCTTGATCGGCCCGATCCGAAACTCCTCCAACGCCCGCCGCATCGTCACAATCGCCTCATCCCGCGTCGCACCGTGCACCAGCAGCTTGGCGATCATCGAATCATAATTCGGCGGCACACGGTACCCCTGAAACGCATGCGTCTCCACCCGCACGTGCGGCCCGCCCGGCGCAATAAACTCCTCCAAATTCCCCGGCGACGGCATAAAATTCTGATCCGGATCCTCCGCGTTAATCCGGCATTCGATCGCACAACCGTTCCGTGGAATATCCGACTGTTTTAACGTCAGCTTTTCACCTGCCGCGATTTTCAATTGCCATTTGATCAAATCGACGCCCGTGACCAGTTCCGTCACCGGATGCTCGACCTGAATCCGCGTGTTAACTTCGAGGAAATAGAATTTCTGGTTTTTATCCATGATGAATTCGCAGGTGCAGGCGGAGTAATAGCCTGCCGCCTTCGCCAACCGCACCGCCGCGTTGCATAGTTCTTCACGCGTTTTCTGATCGATCACCGGGCAGGGCGATTCTTCGACGAGTTTCTGATGCCGCCGTTGAAGTGTGCAATCGCGTTCCCACAGATGGACGACATGGCCGTGTTTATCGCCGAGAATTTGTACTTCCACGTGCCGCGGTTCTTCGTGGTATTTCTCGACGAAGATCGTTCCGTCCTTGAAAGCCGCCTCCGCCTCCTGCCTTGCCGCATTGATACTTGAGCGAAGCGTGATGTCATTGTGTGCCACGCGCATGCCGCGTCCGCCACCGCCGGCCGACGCCTTGATGATGACCGGATACCCGATCTTCCTGGCGACCTCCACCGCCTCATCTTCGGTCGAGATCGCCCCATCGCTCCCCGGCGTCAACGGCACATGGTTCTTCTTCGCCAACTCCTTGCTCGCTAACTTCGAGCCCAAAAGCTTCATCGCCTCCACGCTCGGCCCGATGAATTCGATCTTGCAACTCCGGCAAACCTCCGCGAAATGCGCATTTTCCGACAAAAATCCAAACCCCGGATGAATTGCCTGCACATCCGCGATTTCCGCCGCCGAGATGATCCGCGGAATATGCAAATAACTTTCCGACGCCGGTCCCCCGCCGATGCAGATCGCCTGATCCGCCAGCCGCAGATAATTCGCCCCGCGGTCCGCCTCCGAGTACACCACCACCGATTCCACCCCCAACTCCTTGCACGCCCGAATGATCCGCAGCGCAATCTCACCGCGATTCGCAATCAAAATTCTCTGGAACATCAGGACCTCGCGTTTGAAGAAGCCAGAAGCTAGAAGCCAGAAGCCAGAAGTTGTGAATCAGCCACCAACTCGAAACCTTCTGGCTTCTAGCTCGAGGGGGGGGCTGGCTTCTGGCTTCTTCCGCTCACGCCGGTCTCACCATGAACAACGGCTGCCCGTATTCCACCGCCTGCCCGTTCGACGCGAGAATCTTTACCACCGTTCCGGTCACGTCCGCGTGGATCTCATTGAATACTTTCATCGCCTCGATAATGCAGACCACCGATTGGTCCTTCTCCACATCCGTCCCCACCAAGACGTATGCATCCGATTCCGGATTCGGCGACGAATAAAACGTCCCCACCATCGGCGACTTGATCGCCACCAATCCCTCTTCCTCCCCTCCGCTTTTCACCGGCCCCTTCTCAAGCCCAGGGACTGCAGTCCCTGGGCTTACCACCGGAGTTGGCGCCGGCATCACCGCCGCAGGCCCCGCAATCGCCCCTCCGCCTCGCCGCAGCAAAATCCGGCTCTTATCCTCCGCCAGCTCGATTTCCGTCAGACCCGCCTCCGTCATCAGTTCCACCAGTTCCTTCACCCGCCGCGTATCGGTAAATCCCACCTTCCCCGCCGCGGTCCCTGTCATGCCCCTATCTTTTTTCTTCGCCATGTTTGAACTCTCCAAAACTATTCGCTCATCCATTGCCACAAGATTCTATCTTTTTCGCCAAGCTGCTCATCACCCTGCATCCCTCTTTCGTCACCACCACATCATCCTCAATCCGCACCCCTCCGATCCCCGGCAGATAAATCCCCGGCTCCACCGTCATCACCATCCCCTCCTCGCACACCGCCTTGCTCAACTTGCTGAAACTCAGCGCCTCATGAATTTCCCGGCCGATCCCGTGCCCCGTTCCGTGCCCAAACTGCTTCCCATACCCCGCCTTGGCGATCACATCCCGTGCCGCCTGATCCACTTTCTTCATCGCCACCCCCGGCCTGATCGCCGCGATCCCCGCCAACTGCGCCTCCAGCACGATCTGATAAATCTCCCGAATCTTTGCCGGCACGTTCCCGAAAAACACCACCCGCGTCAGATCCGCACAATACCCCCGATACCGCGCCCCCCAATCCACCAGCAGCGGCGAATTCGCCGTCAGCTTCGTCTCCCCCGGCCGATAGTGCGGCAAACTCCCGTTCGCTCCCACCGCCACTATCGAATCAAAACTCGAATTGATCGCCCCACGTTTCCGCATCTCGTATCCCAGCAGCCCCGCAATTTCGTTTTCCGTCATCCCCGCCTTGAGCTGGCCCTTCATCGCCAAAAACGCCCCTTCGCTGATCTCAATCGCCTTCTCCAAAATAGCGATTTCCTGCGAATCCTTAATATGCCGCAGTTTCACAATCACATCCGCCACCGGCGCCACTTTGATCCTCCCCCCTTTTTCCTTCATCTTCTCCTCCAGCATCTGCCGTCCGCGCAACGTCATCGACTCACTTTGCACCCTGAGCTTCTGAATCCCCAACCGTTTCACCTGCTTGGCCACTTCATCGGGCATCCCCTTCCGCCGAATCACCATCTCCACCCACGGCGACTCGCTTTGAATCTGCTCCTCATACCGCGAATCGGAAATCAAAACGACCCCCCCCCCTTTCTTATCAGGCGTAACCAGCACATAAGAATCATCGCCTTCAAATCCCGTAAGCCACGAAACATCCACAAAACTCGTAACCAGATACGCCCCCCCCTCCTTCCCCCCCGCCGTTTTCGCCAAAGCCTCCCGCAACCGCCCCAAACGGGCAGCCAGGTAAGCAGGTGCAGCAGGTAGTTTAGCCATCTAGGACTCCAAGTGGGTTCATTTTGATCCCAAGAGTATAAACCCCTTATTGTCATCCGGAAAGTCGCCCCCACGAACCCCCCGGGTGTGGCCATTTTTTATGGCCAATCAGGGCGATCAGAGCCGCGACCGTCAGGGAGCGATCCGTGCGACAATGCGGAAATAACGCCTGTCGCTCCCTGACGGTCGCGGCTCTGATTTTCCGG
>WQYP01000290.1 GCA_009781185.1 Phycisphaerales bacterium
ACGGACTGCGAACTTCGTCGCGTCCAGGGCTCATTTGCGAGGTCACGACACTTTTTCCGTCACAACCGAATCTTCACGCCCAGTCCTTTCATTTTCTGAACGTCTCGCCGGTTTCGAGCATCGCCAGCATGACGCGGCAGAGCCAGCGGCTTGCCGCCTTCCATTTCAAGCCAAAATGGCGATGCTTCCGGCGAAACAAATGGTTATCATCACAAGAATCGCATCGCCCGTCAGCCCCCGGCTCTGCCGGGGGGTTGTCCCGCATCTCTACGGAGGACGATTCCCATGACGACCACACATAAATACAAACATAAAATCCTCGCGGCCCTCGGTGTGGCAGCCTGCCTGTTTGCCTCACACATCGGACGCGCAGACAACCCACCGACCATCACCGACGAGCAGGTCGTCCAATCGATGCGAAAAGGCATCGACTATCTCCTCAGCGTGAAAAAACAGGACAACTGGGAACTCCAGCCCTGGGGCGGACGGTCCAACGGCACCATGCACGGCGGTGAAACGGCTATCGTGCTCTATACGCTACTGCACGCAGGCGAAAGCCTCCAGGACGATCCTGATTATCGCGCCAAGCTTCACTGGCGAAGCAAGGAGCTCAATCCTGTAGTGCAATGGCTCTGCAAGCTGACGCCCGAGGAGACCTACGTCGCTTCGCTGCAGTCATGTGCCCTGGCGCTGGTTCCTCGCAAGCCCGACGACAAGCCGGGTGAAGGGCCTACCAAGGCGCTCGAGTATGCACGGCACTATCTTGTCTCCTCAATGGCCCGCCAAGGCGGTTACAGCTACGGCGGCCCGCTTCCTAACTTTTACGAGATGTGGGAGAACTACGTTGTCAAGAGCAACAAATCGCCGGATGTAAAAAGGAAGATCGACGATTTTCTCGAAGGTTCGCGAGAAGCCTTTGGCGGTCCGCAATGGATCCTGCAGAATACGGCCGCGGAACTGACCCAGCGTCTCAAGCAGGCGACTGCTCCCGCTGAAATTGCACGCATCAAGACGATGATGCGGGAGCTGGACGCTCTGGTGAAGACCATGCCCAGTCAGAAGGACGCCGAGCTGGGGATCGCTGCCGCGAAGAAGACATATGAAGATCTGGTCAAGCGTCAGAAGGCCGGTGACAAAAAAGTCACGGACCAGGACATCGCCAACGCCAAGCAAAATATGACATGGCTCTCCAAGCGATCCGACAAGCCACAGCAGTATTACCCAGGCGATTTATCGAACGGCCAGTACGCGGCCCTGGGCGCCTGGGCATTGATGGACAGCGGCCTGGAAATACCGACCGCTTACTGGGAAACCACCGATCGCTACTGGCGAGGCATGCAGTGCGACAACGGCGCCTGGCCGTACACCCTGGGAACCGAGGAAGGCAAGCTGCCAAAGGATTCGATGGGTGTCGCCGGAATCGCGACGCTTTTTGTCTGCCAGGAATTCATCGACACCGAATTGCGGCTGGTGCCCAAGCCGGACAAAAACATCGACGCCGGCCTCAAGTGGCTCAACGCCTCCTACAAACCCGGCAGCACCAACTATTACTACCTCTACGGCGTCGAACGCGTCGGACTGGCCAGCGGTCTCAAGTTCTTCGGCACCACGAACTGGTACAAAGAAGATGCCGGTAACATCGTCAAATCGCAGAAAGACAACGGCTCGTGGACCGGCTCATGGGGGCCGGAGATCGATACTTGCTACGCCCTGCTCTTCCTCGCCCGCGGACGGAACCCCGTCTGCTTCAACAAGCTCCAATACAACGGCCCATGGAGCGCACGTCCACGTGACGATGCCTACATTACTCGTTGGATGAGCAAGAAATTCGAAAAGCCCATCAACTGGCAAGTCGTTAATCTGCAGGTCAACCCCGACGAATGGCTCGACGCCCCCGTCCTGCTGATCACCGGCTCTGCCGATCCCAAGTTCACGCCCGAAGAAGTCGCCAAGCTCAAAGCCTACATCAACGCCGGCGGCATGATCTTCTCCACCGCCGACGGCAACTCCTCGACCTTCTCCAACGCCATGAAAAAATACGCCGGCGAAGTCGTCGACAAAAAATACGAAATGCGGCAATTGCCCAGAGATCACACTCTTTTCAGCAAGGAAATCGGCGTCGACCTGCCCAATCCACCGGCACTGCAGGGCATCAGCAACGGCATCCGCGAAGTCTGGATCCACTCATCGCAGGACATCGGCGCCGACTGGCAATTGCAACGATTCGCCAAAAAATCCAGCTTCGAACTCGGCTCCGCGCTCTACTTCTACGCCAGCGGCATGGCCAGCCTCCGCAGCAAACTACAACCCCTGAGCGTCGACAACAGCACCGTTGCCCCCAGCCGCACCATCGCACTCGCCCGCATCGACTATCCTGGCAATTCAGACCCCGAGCCCGGCGCCTGGGCTCGCTTAGCCAAAATCGCCAAGGCGAGCTTCAAAACACAAGTAAATATTTCAACTGTCAAATTCGCCGACCTCGATGTCGGCAAATATCCGCTCGCTCATCTCACCGGTACCACCAAGTTTGCTTTCACTCCTGAGGACGCACAGGCCGTGAGAAAATACTGCGACGCTGGCGGCCTGCTCTTCATCGACGCCGCGGGAGGCAACGCCGATTTCGTTGCCTCCGCGAAGGACCTCATCAAACAGGCCTATCCGGACGACGCCCTCGCCGCCCTGCCGCCGGATCATCCCATCTACACCGGCGCGATCGCTGACTCCGCCAGGATCGACAGTATCGACTTCCGCAAGTTCGGCAACCTGCGCCTGCAACGTCGCATCTCCATCCCGTCCCTCGAAATGCTTCAATCAGGCAATCGCATCAGAATCCTCTTTTCCCAATGGGACATCTGCAGCGGATTCCTCGGGACCAACACCTGGGGCATCATCGGCTACGCACCGCAGTCCTCCGAAGCCCTCGGCCGCAATATCCTGCTCTTCGCCGCCAGCCAGAAATAACGGATCCACTATGAAAACGCGATCATGATGAGACCCATCGCCACCAATCCAATCCCCAGCCACGACCTCTCCGATAATCGCTCTCCCAGAAAAAGAATGGATACCGCGACCATTCCTATCAGCGCCAGGGCTTCGAAGGGGTATTGTTTCGACAGCGGCGTGTCCGTTTGCATCAGACCTGTCCACGTAAAAAAATAAATAGTCATGGCCATGATGCCGGTGCCGAATAATCCCGCGAATCGCCCCCTCGGCACAGGCGTATGATGGGTCAAGACCATCGCTCGCTTAAAGAAAAGGTTCCCTGTGATCAGGAATATTTGCGCTGCTACCACCGCTGCGATCCACCATGGAGTCATGACTCCTCCTCCGTTTTTCGTTCCGCCGCGGCGATTGCGGGCACCAACAACACAACCCCCGCCATCACCACCGCGACCCCCGCTAATCGTAAAATTGGCATACCCCCCCCCCCCCCCCCCCCCCCACCCCCCACCCCCACCCCCCCCACCACACACCCCCCACACCCCC
>WQYP01000291.1 GCA_009781185.1 Phycisphaerales bacterium
AACAACCTTGGCGTGTATGGCACCGGGGCCGGTGGCGGTGTTTGATTTGGAAGATTCGTTGCCGGTGTTGCGGTCGCAGTTGCCGGAGGAATTTCAGGGGCGGCTGAATCGGGTTGGTAGTGTCTTCGACTGGCAGACCATGCGGGACATGCTGCATATGCCGGGGTGGGACGAGATTAAAACGATTGTGATTGATTCGGCGACGCGGGCGGAGGAGTGGGCAGTGGAGCATACGTTGGCGACGGTGCCGCACGAGAAGGGGCAGCGTGTCCAGCGAATCGAGGATTATGGATTTGGCAAAGGGTATTCGCACGTCTACGACACGTTTTTGACGCTGCTGGGTGATTTGGATCATCACACACGCGCCGGCAGAAACGTCGTATTGATTTGTCACGATTGCACGGCGTCGGTGCCGAATCCGGATGGTGAGGACTGGATTCGGTATGAGCCGCGGTTGCAGTCGCCGGCGTCGGGGAAGTCGTCGATTCGGCTGCGGGTAAGGGAGTGGGCGGATCATGTGCTATTCGTTGGTTACGACGTGGCGGTGAAGGATGGCAAGGGGAAGGGGTCGGGGGCGCGGACGATTTATCCAAACGAACTGCCGCACTGCATGGCGAAGAGCCGGAGTTTGAGTGAGACCATCGTTTTGAACAAGCATGGCGTTGCTTTGTGGGAAAAGTTAGCGGAGTCGTAGTTTTTCCTTTCTGCCAGCCTCCGCACCTGCGTTGGGTGCGGGGGCCTTTTATTTCGTTTTGTCTTTTTTGTTGTGGAGATTTGAACATGCTTCCCAATCGTGAGGGCCGGTTTAAGGCCAATATCATTGAACATGGCGTGGCGGAGACTGGGCCGAACAATTTGGCCACGTTCATTTGTAAATTCGGTTTGATTCAGGAGTTTGGCAACGGCGAGTGGATCGCTGTTGATGACAACCTGGATATCACGGGCTACTTCTATTTGGAGAAGCGTGACGGCTCGATCAACACCGTCACCGTCGATTCGCTCAAGGCAGCATTCGGGTGGGATGGTCGCGACCCGATGTGGCTTCAAGATATGGACTTCGTTTCCAACGGACTGCTTGTGCAGATCAAGCTGGGCTACGAAGAATACAACGGCAGACAACGTATCAAGGTGCTGTTTGTCGATGCGGAGAATGCTGCGCATGAAATTCAGAAAGCCGACGACAACATGCGGCGGGCGCTGAGCAATCGTTTGGGGTCGAAGCTGCGGGCGCTTGCAGGCGGGACACCAGCACCGGCACCGAAGCCCGCCACGCCGCCGCGAGCACCGGCACCAGTATCGAAGGCCCTCCCCCACGCAGCGAAGCCGGTCCCGGCGGAACTGGCGGCACCATCCACCATGAATGATGCGTGGGCGAGATTCACGCAGGCTTGTCCGATGACGTTTACGAGCGAACAGGTGAAAGCTGAGTGGTTCCGAATTATTGGCGAATTGTTCCCCGGCAAGGCGGTCCAGACACTTACGCCGGACGACTGGGGTGTGATGCGTGATCGCGGTATTCCGATGATTCGTGCCGTCGCAGGTGACGACATTCCGTTCTGATTTGCAGGGTTTTTGTGTCGTCACCTGTGGAGGCGTGTTCTTATGTTGACGTTGGAATTGCCGTATCCGCCCAGCATCAATCATTACTTCCAGAACTTTCGGGGCAAGATCAGCATCAATCGCGCCGGTCGCGCTTTCCGGCGGAAGGTCTGTTTGCTCTTGAAGGCCCAGGGCATTCGTCCGCTCACTGGACAGTTGCGGGTGAGTGTGGATTTGTATCCACCGGATAGGTTGAGAAGGGATGTTGATAACGTCCACAAGGCGTTGCTTGATTCGCTGAAACTCGGTGGAGCGGTTTTCGATGATTCGCAAATCGTATGGCTGCTGACGGTGAAGGCGCGGATTGTGCCGGGGGGGAAGGCGGTTGTGCGTTTGTGGCGTGTTGATGAACCTGGACCAGCGGTTTGCCCGTGCTGTGGAAGGAATTAGCTTGTGGGCGAACCCATCCACAATGTTCTTGCGCGGCTGCCTGGTCATCGTCAGGTTGGTAAGGCGCAGTGGGAGGCGAAGTGCCCGGCGCACGAGGACCGTCATGCGAGCATGAGCGTCAAGCTCGGTGACGATGGGCGGGTGCTGCTGCACTGTCATGCGGGATGTTCGCCGACGGAGATATGTCAGGCGATGGGCCTGCGCATGGGTGAGCTATTTCCGCCAAAGGAAGGGGGAGCGGCGGGGACGATTATCGCGACGTATGACTACCGCGACGCCGACGGTGAGTTGGTGTACCAGGTTGTGCGGTTCGTGCCAAAGGGATTTAGGCAGCGGCGTCCAGATGGACGTGGTGGGTGGCTGTGGAATCTCGGATCGACGCCGAGGGTGTTGTATCGGTTGCCGGAATTGATAGCGGCGAGTGCAGATGAGCCGGTGATTTGTTGCGAAGGCGAGAAGGACGTTGATGCCCTTGTGAAATTGGGCTTCGTCGCTACGACATGTCCGCAAGGTGCTGGGAAGTGGAGCAAGCTCGCCGATGATTCGGCGCTGGTGGGTCGTGATGTTGTGCTGATTCCGGACAAGGATGAACCGGGTCGTGCGCATGTACGGGATGTGGCGATGCGGTTGGCGAATAGGGCCAGGAGCATTCGCGTGTTGGAGTTGCCCGGGCCGGGAAAGGATGCCAGCGATTGGATCGCGAAGGCGGGCACGGATGCCGCCGGGCAGCTTCGGCGGATGATTTGGCAGGCGGGCGAAGTTGATGCGGAGGTGCCGTTGACGCCACAGCAGCCGCTACGTCCGAACATCCTCATCACCACTGAGGAGCATGAAGTGATTGAGACGGCGTTGCAGGCGCTCACCGCCGATCCGGGTGTTTATCAGCGAGGCGGGATGCTTATGCGGGTGATTCGTGACCAGCAGCCCGACGATGGGATTTTACGTTCGCCCGGCTCTCCGACGATTCAATCGCTGCCGCCGGCGAATTTGCGAGAACGCATGACGCGGTGCGCGACGTTCAGCAAGCTCAATAACAAGGGCGACGAGGTGCCGGCGCATCCGCCGCCCTGGTTGGTCAGTGCGATTGACGCTCGCGGTGAGTGGCCGGGCATTCGTCCGCTCATGGGGGTGTCGGACGCGCCGATACTTCGTAGCGACGGGTCGGTGTGGCAGACGCCGGGCTACGATCCGCGTACTGGCGTACTTTACGAACCGGCGGCGGGCATGACGTTCCCGCCGGTCCACGAGGAAGCCGATCTGGATGATGCGATTGCGGCGGCGGAGCGGTTGTTGCAGGTGGTCTGCGACTTTCGGTTTGAGTCGAAGGAGCATCAGGCGGCATGGCTCGCGGGATTGCTCACACCGCTCGCACGGTTCGCATTCGCCGGGCCGACGCCAAT
>WQYP01000292.1 GCA_009781185.1 Phycisphaerales bacterium
CTCCCCTTCATCCCCCGCCACCCATACCCATTTCCCCGCATCAAAATTCCACAAATCGGGCCCCCCTTAATCGTTAAAAACAAAACCCCCCCCCCCCATTCATCCCCCAGACTCAAATGTACATAATCCACGCCCAGAATCCGCAGAAACGTCGTCCCCGGCGGAAACTTCCGCAAATCAATCCGCGGCTGCACATCATCCGCCTCGTTCGCCATCATCCCGCCCGTTCCAGTCGCTTCCATCGTCATAATGCCTCGCTTGTTATTTGGCCGTTAGCCCCCGGCTCTGCCGGGGGTTCAATGCGATTATCTAGGGACGACAGTTTACTCCATCGCATTTCATTTGTGTGCCTTCCGATTGAACGCTATAACACGGTTTGACCGTTTTATTTGTTCCACTTGGGAGAACCTGTATGTCGAAAGCCAACGTGGACCCTGCCGAGCTTCGGCGTTTCGCGCTTGATCTCAAACGCTTCACCGACGAGATCGGTTCGCTCATGGGCCAAATGCATGCCCGGATGAACAACTTGGAGAGCACTTGGCGTGACCAAGAGCAAAAAAAGTTCGCCGAGGCGTTTTCTCAGACCGCCAAGTCGCTGGCAATGTTCGTCGAGACCGCCGGCGAGCACGCCGCCTTCCTCAACAAAAAAGCCGCCGCCATCGAACAATATCTCCGGCAACGATAGGTGAGGATCATGCCCGATCAGGTAAGAGTTGAAGATCTCGAAGCGTTCCGCATCTTTCGCGCAGCTCTCCACAAGTTCGCGCTGATTGCCCAGCAGTCTCTCACCAGCGCCCAGGCGTCTATCGATCGCACGCACTCCTGGCTGGAAAACGAGCAGCGGACCCACTGGAATTCGCAGCACAAAAAGCGAGCCGAGGCGGTCGTTCACGCTCGAGATGCCGTTCGTCAGAAAAAGCTTTACAAGGACTCCAGCGGCCGCACGCCCAGCGCCATCGAGGAAGAAAAACATTTGCGACGTTGCCTCGCCGCCGTGCAGGAAGCCGAAGACAAAATCCTGGCCGTCAAAAAAGCGATCCCACGCTTGGTGAAGGAAAGCGAGCTCTATCGCGGCGGCATCGCTCGCTTGGGCCGAGCCATCAGCGGCGATATCCCGCACGCCATCGCCCTGCTCGATCGCTTCGCCGATACCCTGGAAGAGTACATCCAGCTCGAAGCCCCCGACACGCTCACCCCGGACTCCGTCGCACCGACCGTGTACGAAGAATCCATGTCCCGCGGCGGCGAATCCGCGGGTAGCGACCCCGCTTTGCGGGGTGGCGACAGTGAAAAGTTTAGCCGCGAGCCGATAGGCGAGCGCTCGGATGCCCCTGCCACAACGGAGGACACACATGTCCCTGATGGAAAGTAAAGGCGCCCTCTCCAAGGCCACCAAGGAACTCTTTGAGAAATGGAACCAGACCAAGGAAATCTGGACCGACGCTCAGAGCAGAGATTTTGAAAAGAATTTCCTTGCCCAACTCGAGCAGGACGTGCGTAGCGCCTTCCTGGCGCTCGATCGCATGGACTCCGTGCTCCTCAAAATTCAAACCGACTGCGAGTAAATCCCCCATGACCCAGACTCTCTCAACTTCCCCCTCCCCCGATGCCCCCCCGGTTTCCCGGAGCGTGCAGCGTCAGAGTCTCGATCAGATCGTTCGTCTTTCCATCGAGTGCGCCGCCGAAGAGCAGAAGATCGAGCAGCAGCACACCGAAGCTCTCGACCAGGAGACCCGCGAATACCAAAAGACCGCCAACGCACAGCAGCATCGCTACACCCAACGCCGCGCCGAACTCTCCGCCAGCACCGCCAGGCAGCAGGACTTGATTCAAAAACGCTACGACACTCGCCTGGCAACTCTGGAATCGCAGCTCAAGGAATCGCAGCACTCCATGGCCCGTCATCGCGAGGAATCCGACGCCGCTCTCAAAAAGAAACGCGACGAAAGCGCCTGGCAGGCCGAAGCAGCTCTGGTCTCCATCGAGATGCAATCCGACGTCGAGGAAAAAAAGACCAAACAAGAATTGGAACTGCGGATGTCCGACGTGAAGACGCTGGACCAGTCCGTCCGTGCCGCGGTCGTCCGCTTCAAGTCTTTGAGGGGGGGGGGCGTCGAGTCTCCGTTCGATGACGCGGCCAAGGCCCGCATCGCTGCCGAGCCGCGGGCGATGTTCGACCAGCACCGCAAGCAAGCCGCGGAGCTGCTCAAGCAACTCCAGTCGCTGGCGCAGGTCCGCTTCATGGCCAGCATGGTCCCGGTCGTGTTGCTCCTGGTAGCCGGTCTCGTCTGCGGCGGCGTCGCCTGGATGCTCCTCCCACACGAAACGCTCATACGTCTCCTCTACATCGGCGGCGGATTCGTCGCCCTCCTCATCCTCGCGGCTCTCTTCTACCGCCATCGCGAGCAGACACGCGTCCGGACAGCGGTCAAAGATCTCTACAGCCAGATCATGCAATCCCTGGCCATCATGCGCCACGCCGCCAAAAGCGAGTACGACGCCCTTGCCGATGCCCGTGAACGCCATCTCGCCGACGCTCGCCGCAAAAGCTCACACGACAGAACCGTCTCCCGCGAACACGTCAAGACGCTCCAGCACGACGCCCTTGAGCAGTATCACTTCAAAGTCGAAGCGATGGCCGAAAACTACAAAGAGCAACTCGCCGCCATCGAGCAGGAAAAGGAATCCGCCTCCGCCGAATTGCGCCAGGCACACAATAAGATCGCCGCAGCCATCGAAGAGGAAAACGCCAATCAGCGCCGTCAGACCGAATCGCAACACACCGCCGCCCTCCAAACCATCGCGGCCAACTACCAGTCGCAGTCCACAGCCCTCGCCCAGCGCTGGGACGACGGCCTCAAAGCCGTCGCCACACTCATCGCCGAAGGCACCGGCATCGACCCCGCACTCATCGACTGGAACAGCTCCGCCTGGAACAACTGGCACTCCCCGCCCCCCCAATCTTTCTCCAGCCACCCCCCCCAGATCCGCTTCGGCGAAATGAAAGTCGACATCGCCCAAATCGCCGAGCAGGTCCCTGTTCACCTCAAGCTGCCGGACACTTTCAGCGTCCCCGCGATGCTCGAACTGCCCGATCGCGCTTCGCTGCTTGTTGAGGCCGACCACGCCGGCCGCGCCGCCAGCATCCACCTCGCTCAAATGGTCATGGCTCGCCTGCTCACCCAAATGCCCGCCGGACGCGTCAAATTCACCCTCTTCGATCCCGTCGGTCTCGGCCAGAGCTTCGCCGGTTTCATGCACCTCGCCGATCATGACGAATCCCTCGTCGGCTCTCGCATCTGGACCGAATCCGAGCACATGGAGCAGCGCCTTTCCGACCTGACCGAGCACATGGAAACCGTCATTCAAAAATATCTACGTAACGAA
>WQYP01000293.1 GCA_009781185.1 Phycisphaerales bacterium
CAGCGTCTGGTACCGTGATTCAATCCCTTGAATCGCGTCTGCTTCCCGCATTCACGCATTGAACCATATGTCATGTCAAAAATATAGTCAACTTATTTTGACGCAATGCCTTAGCAGAGATTTCATGCCTTTGAGAGAATCTTTAATCTCTTCCGTAACGAAAATTGAGGCGCTAATCGAAGTGCCGCCTGATGTTGTCAATAGAAAATCTTCAACATTTATCTCTATGGGTTTGTCGTTTCCGCCAAACTGAAATTTGCGAGTTCTCGTTTCACTATCCACGGAAACGATGTCTTTATAAAAATATTCCGTGACTTTCTGTTCTTTCCAGTCCCTCAAAAGATCGAAGACGAATTTATAGCAATATATTTGGTCTTTTGAAAAGAAAAATATAACCACGTTATATTTGGAGGTACGTTCCCTTCCGTCTTTACCTCGCGCGTATTCCTCAATATTTTCGTAGTGGTAGCCGTGAAAACGGATCGGATCAGCCGCATTGGCATCCCTTCTTTCTATATTGAGTTTATCCAGAGCCATAGGCTCCAAGTTCGCTAAATAATCCAGACTCGCCTTATCCAACTCCTCGCCTTTGGTGCGATTTTTATTATAAGTATCGGCCTCTTTTTTGTTTTTTGCATTAGTTTTACTGGTATTTACTATCAGCAGAACACCTATCCCTATAAAAACGAGCCCCAATAAAGCACCAACGGCACCACTCGATCCTGCGGAAAACAACAAGATAACGCCGATAATCATGAGAACTATCGGCGCACACCCCATTGATTTTATAGTTGGGACTTTGTCCTGTTCAAAATACAACTTGTTGCGTGCATAATTCATGGTAGATTTTCATTTCGAAATATATGAATCTATTACATAGTTTCTGGTCGTGAAACGCTAGTGGTTGCCTAACCCTCTGCAAACTCCGTTTCACCCACATTATTATCACAATCCGATGATTCTTTGTGGTTTCCCAGGTTTTTTAGAGACTTTTCGACTCTCTTTGATAATTTGGGGTATTCGGCGGTTTGCGCCAATTTGGTCAGCGATTTGGCAAGTTGGCGGGTGATGGCTGGTGAGACCTTTGCCTTGGTAGCGAAGGTGGACCAACGGGTTATGGCAGAGTGGACCTCGTCGATGATGGCGATGGCATCGCGGGTGGAGATGTTCGATTGCTCGGCCAGGCGGAGCATGTGCGGACGAGCAGGATGTTTGCCTTCGCCGACGATGGTCATGGTGTGTGAGAGGGGGGGGGCGTTGGGGCCGAGGCCGGGGGTGTGCAGCAGGTCGTAGGCGGGAGAGAGTGTCCAATCGTTGGTGGCATCATTTAGGAGAAAGGCGAAGTTTTTTACGTGGTCGTCGCGATTGTGGGCCAATACGTTGAAGGCCATGCGACGGAAGGCACGCAGTACGTCCTGGTGGTTCCGCGTCAGCAGGCTGGTGGCTTTGAGCAGGTCGGCGTAGTCGGCAGACGGGATGCGAAAGTTGGACTGGATCAGATTGCCGAATGTGTGGATATGATAGCGGCGATTCGTCGAGCTGCGGTCGAAGCGTTTGACGCCGAAGAAGCGGTCGCTTTCTGACGTAGTGAACAATCGCGTCGGCGGCATGTCGATGCCGGCGGCGGTGGCCATCAGCGAATAGGCGTATTCGACGGCACCGGCGTCCGGTGAGTCGGTGTCGGCAGCGAATTTCACGATCCAATGTTCATATCCTGCGGGCAGATCATCTTCGCCGGAGATCACGCCGTCGGTGTCGGGATTGAGGCCCACCAGCACCTTTGGCCTTGCACCACCGGGCGACCCACCCGCCCGCAACAACTGCGGCAGCACATCCACTGCCGCCCCCGTCAGCAACTCTTGTGACTGCCGAGCGAGATCGTGCAGGTCGAACGTGGTGGCGTCGACGTTCTCACGATCAGTTGGTGGATGGTACGTCAAAGCCCCCATCGTCCGTGTTCCCAGCCAGGAGAGACGGTCGAGTGGGCTGATACCACGAGGATTCAGCCCTTGCGAGCGAAAGTGCCGATCCATCAGCAGCAGACCCCAACCGTCCGGCAGCGAATCATCAAACACCCCCGGTAACGGTCCGAATTCGCGGTCGTTGTGTTCAAACAACCCCGCTTCGAACGGCAACCGAAACGGTGAAAGATTCAACCCGGTATTCAGAAACGCCGGTGCATACTCGAAGTAGACCCGCCCACGATCCTCCGCCAACGTACCGACGTGCAACGAGTCACCAACACCTCGCGTGAATCGCACTTCGAGCTTCTTCATATCCGCCCTCGCTTTCGCACCGGCCCACCAACCCGCCGCTCCAACTCCTCGATACTCTGCGCCACCGGCGGCTGAAATAATGCCCCAAACTCCTCCAACCTCGCCAACGCATGTCCGACCTTGAGCACCAATTCCAACGACGCCTTGCCAGAACTCTCAAAGCGTTTCAACGATGCCGCCGTGACTCCTGCCCGCTTCGCCATCGTTTCCCGTGTCCACCCCTTCAGCAACCGCAGAGCTTTTGCACGCCCAGCCAACAACACTCCCATTTCGCCCGGTCCAACCAATGATAACGTCATCGCATTCATATTCTGATGATACCTCGAAGTATTCACATAGGCAACAAATTATCTGTTAATATAAGAATCAGAATAATAAGGATAGTATATTAGCCGTTTTGTTTTTAAACTGTCCTCAGCTAAACTGCTGCTGGAAGAGTTGCTTAGAGGTTGCCTGGTACAGGTAGAGTGGTTGGGTGGCTTGCTCAAGCATTACTACAGGCAGGCGGCGTGAAAACCACCCCTGGAGCAATTCGAAGCCGGCGCAGTCGCCACCGACGCTACTGGTAAACGTGCAATGCGATTGCATATTTATCATCAATCACGTTGGCGAATGTGTGGAGAAATCGTATTCTTGAGGTATCGTAGGAGAGCTACCTTAAGGAGGCGATATGTATTACAAGCGAACCCTGTCAAAATCCCTAAAAGAAGCCAATGCGTTTTTTAAGGTCGTTCTGCTGACCGGCCCACGCCAAGTCGGCAAAACTACCTTGCTTGAGCACATCAAAGAGCCGGAGCGAACCTACGTCACTCTGGACGACATGGACATCCTGATGATGGCTCAGGAAGACCCCACCCACTTTTTTGAACGTTTTCCACCGCCCGTTCTCATTGACGAGGTGCAGAAAGCTCCGAATCTGTTTTCTTATATCAAAGCGATTGTTGATAAATCGAACAAAAAAGGACAGTTTTGGTGAGACTATAGCATCATTACAGGTCATTTAGCTGCTCTTTCTGTGTGCAGGGCAGTCGTGGTCAGGATACGACCGGGCATTTGAGCGTCACGCAGCATGTCCA
>WQYP01000294.1 GCA_009781185.1 Phycisphaerales bacterium
ATGGCCTTGTCCGGCAAAAACCGATCCGAAATATAACGATGCGATAACGTCGCGGCGGCAACGAGCGCGGAGTCCTGAATGCGCACGCCGTGGTGCGTTTCGTAGCGGTCCTTGAGGCCGCGGAGGATGGCGATGGTGTCTTCGACGGAAGGTTCGCCAACGTAGACCTGCTGAAAACGCCGTTCGAGGGCGGGATCTTTTTCGATGTATTTGCGGTGTTCGTCGAGTGTGGTGGCGCCGATGCATCGGAGTTCGCCGCGGGCGAGCATCGGCTTGAGCAGGTTGCCGGCGTCCATGGAGCCTTCCGCCTTGCCGGCACCCACAACATTGTGGATTTCATCAATGAACAGAATCACGCCGCCCGCCGCCGCCTCGACTTCCTTGAGCACCGCTTTCAAGCGATCTTCAAATTCGCCGCGGTACTTGGCGCCGGCGATCAGAGCGCCCATGTCCAGAGCGATGAGCCGCTTGTTCTTCAACCCTTCGGGGACGTCGCCCTTGAGAATTCGCTGGGCAAGCCCTTCGACAATGGCCGTTTTGCCAACGCCCGGTTCGCCGATGAGCACGGGGTTGTTCTTGGTACGCCGTGAAAGAACCTGCATACAGCGGCGGATTTCGTCGTCCCGCCCAATGACCGGATCAAGCTTGCCCTTACGAGCAGCTTCGACGAGGTCGCGGCCGTATTTTTCAAGGGCCTGAAACTTCGCTTCGGGGTTTTCGTCGGTGACACGCGATGAGCCGCGGACAGCTTTAAGGGCGGTGAGAATCGCGTCACGTTTGACCGCCAGCAGCGAAAGATTTTCCTTCGCCGTCGAGGGAACGTTCGCCAAAGCCAGGAAAAAATGCTCCGTAGAAAGGTATTCATCTTTGAGCGTGTCGGCTTCCTTCTGAGCGGCGTTCAAAACTTCCTGCAACTCCCGCGAAAGCCCAAGCTGAGCACCACCCCCGGAAATCGACGGCATCCGTTTAAGTTCCGACTCCGCAGTCGAACCAATACGTTCAGGATCAACACCAAGCTTACCCAGCAGCGGGCGGATAATGCCTTCCTTATCCTGCAGCAGCGCCACGAGCAAATGCAGCGGCGTAATCTCGCTGTGATGATGCTCGGCGGCAAGAGATTGGCTGGCCTGTAACGCCTGCTGAGCCTTGATGGTAAGTTTGTCGAGTCGCATATCGGACCTCTATTGAGCCGGCATGCTTACATGCCGCTCCATACGCAATACAAATGGCGTACCAGTTGGGTGGAGCATGTTTTTCAGGGATTTTGCGGAGATTTGTGAAATGGAGCGACTGCCGGAATGGCAGTCGAGAAGGCAATTGTATGGGACCATATAGCCCCGGCTTTAGCCGGGATAATCCAGCGGAACTTCATGGCCGCATTGTACTGTCGACTGACACGCTCTACAGATCCCATGGAGAACTTGGCCAGCAAAACAGAAAGAACCAGACGGCCACGAGACTGGCAACAATCAGCGCCAGGCAGAGGCGGGGCCAACGCTGATGCATGATGCGTGCGATCGGCAACGCGGGAATGAGGAAGAGGGCGAGATTGAGTATGGACGCCAGGGCGTACAGGACGGCGTGATTTTGATCGGCGAACGTGCCGCCAACACATGCCGCAATCAATCGCCAAACCACAAGCAAAATGATGACCGAGAGGTCCGCGCCGGCGTCCTGATACCACCACGTGGAGAAGACGATAATCAGAGAGCCCAACGCCAACGCGGGAAGAACGGCATTGTTGCGCTTCGGCCTCGGTGAGGCGTATTCGATGATAGGACCTGAGGAGGCCATGAGCGTATTGTATCGTGTGGAACGCAAACCATCAGAGCCGCATTCGTGAGATTGCGGTTATAACGGCGCAATCTTACGATTGCGGTTCTGATGATTTGCCGAGGATTTTGCGATGCTCAATGTTGGACAGGATGATACGGAATTTCAGCAGGCGATGACGCTGCGCGCGCGGGGGCAGTTGGGGGAGGCGGAGGCGATCTGTCAGAGGATCTTGGGACGGAATCCAAAGCACGCCGGCGCAATGCATCTGGCGGGAATATTGGCGTTCGGGCGAGGAGATGCGGCACGGGCGATGACGCTTATTGAACAGTCGCTGGCAATTGTGCCGCAGGCGGATGCGTATGCGAATCTGGCGGAAATTCGGCGGCAGGCGGGAGATCTGGAAGGGGCGGTGGCGCTGGCGCGTAAGAGTTTGGCGATCGATGCCAATGGAGCGACGGCACATCTGCATCTGGCGATGGCGCTGTTTGGGGTAAGGAGGTTGGAGGAGGCGTTGCCGCATGCGAAGCGGACGGCGGAGTTGTGGCGGGATTCCGGCCGAGGACAGGCGCTCGCGGGTGTGATTTTGATGGAATTAAAGCGCCCGCAGGAAGCGGCGGTGATGCTGGAAGAAGCGGTGCGACGGAATCCGGCGGAGATAACGCCGCTGATGAATCTGGGACTGGCGTATCGACAGATCGGTGGCCAGGAGGCATTTGAGAAGGCGGCGGAGGTACATCAGCGGGCGCTGGCGCTGGCGCCGAATCATCCAGGCGTGTGGATGCACCTGGGGGTTTCGCTGGCGCAGGCACGCCGGCACGAAGAGGCGAAACTGTGGCTGGAAAAAGCGATGGCCGCGTGCCCGAACGAAGTGGACCCGGTACAGAATCTGGCGACGTTATACGTGGAAATGCATCAGTATGAGCGAGCGATAGAGCTATGCCGCCGTGCCGTGGCGATGGACCCGAAGCGGCAGATGATGTGGATCGTGATGCAAAAAGCGTACACGGGCATGGGAAAATTTGCGGAGGCGGAGGAAGCGATTGACAAGGCGGCACTGGAGGGAGGGGCGAATGCGACCGTGTACAAAGCCAGGGCGCATGCGTACACGATGTCGGCGGAGCCGGAGAAGGCGATCGTGGCGGCGGAGCAGGCGATCGCGGCGGAGCAGGAGAATGCTCGCTTCCATTTTGATCGAGCGGTCACGCTTTTAACGCTGGGACGCTTTGAGGAGGGGTGGAAGGAATACGAATGGCGGCGGGAGTTGCCGGAGATCAAGATCAGTGCTCCGACGATGGAGAAGCCGGATTGGAAAGGGGAGGAATTGAAAGATAAAACGATATTGTTGTACGCGGAGCAGGGGTTTGGGGATGCGATTCAGTTTGTGCGGTATGTGCCGTGGGTGAAGGCTCGGATGGGGGAGGAGGGGGGGGGGGGGAAGGGGGGGGGGGCCTGTGGGGGGCGGTTGAGGGGGGGTTTGGCCGAAGGGGGGGGGGGGGGGGGGGGGGGGGGGGGGGGGGAAATGTTCCGGGGG
>WQYP01000295.1 GCA_009781185.1 Phycisphaerales bacterium
CGAATTTTACCAATTAGCCGAGTCCGAGGCCGTGGCATCCGAAAATGTCGAAGGCCCGCCATCACATCAGCCTCCATTGCCCGCAAAACAAAAGCGGAAATCAAGCCGTAAGACGCCATCCAAGAAGATGCCGCCCAAGATGGGCCGCAAGAAATGAACAAAATAAGATAATCTTGGATTCAATTTCCGCAAAGCTAACGACGGAAATATATGATAGAGTCAGGCAAATACACTGGTGGAATTGCTGCATGAACAGAGCGTCTGTCGAGAAGCATCGTTGCCCATGGGCCATCAAGTCAGGCCTGGACCTGTATGTGGCATATCACGACACGGAATGGGGAGTGCCCGTTTACGATGACCGGCGACTGTTTGAATTCTTGATCCTCGAAGGAGCACAGGCAGGATTGAGCTGGGAAACAATTCTCAGAAGGAACAAACAGAAAGCACGCAAACCGGATTGCACTGGCCTATCGCCGAGCTTTCCGATATTATCAGTTTCCGCGCTGTTGAAGCTCGCGGATTGGTACGAAACCAAACGCAATACCGTTCAAGGAGGAGTCTCATGCAAGACAACCAGAAAGGAGTTTTTTTTCGCCGGAGCCGCGACTGAATCAGCGGATAGCCCTGCAACATCTGTGGCAGGTTCTTCGCGAAGAGAATCGTCAGCAAGCGCTGAGGGTGCTCAGTCGAATCGTGGCACAGCGGCTTCACGTACCTCCAAGCGTCGTGGACAACACAAGCGTCGAGGAGGAAAATCATGAAGACCGCTGAACACATCGCTGGCTCGCAACTTGCTTCCGGCGATTCCCATGTTGCGTTGAATCGTGTGAGTTCTTCCAAGGTTTTTCCGGCCCACTTGGAAAAGCTGGCGATCGTTTATGTGCGGCAATCGTCACAGAGACAGGTTCTGGAACATCGCGAGTCCACAGCACGACAGTATGCCTTTGCCGACCAGGCCGTGGTCTTTGGGTGGTCGCGAGAGCGCATCTTGACCATCGACGACGATTTGGGAAAGAGTGGCCGGACTACCGAAGGGCGTAGCGGTTTTCAGCGTCTGATCGCTGAGGTGACCTTGAATCATGTCGGCATGGTTCTCGGCCTGGAGCTGAGCCGCTTAGCTCGTTCGTCAAAAGATTGGCACGCCTTTTTCGAGATGTGCGCCATTTATGGGGTGCTCATTGCTGACGAGGATGGCGTTTATGATGGCAATGATCCTAACGACCGGCTTCTTCTGGGCCTCAAGGGGATCATGAGTGAAATGGAATTGCACCTCATGCATAACCGTCTGGAGCGTGGCTTGGTCCACAAGGCGCAACGAGGCGAGTTGTTTTTTAGCGTGCCCGTGGGTTACGTTATTCTGCCGGATGGAAAAGTGGACTTCGATCCCGACGAGCAGGCTCGGGAAGTCATGCGGCTGATTTTCGACAAGTTCGACGAGCTGGGCACCATTTACGGGCTCTTTCGCTGGTTGATCCGTAACGCGATTCGGCTGCCAATTCGCCCTCTATCGGGAGCCAAGAAGGGGCAGCTCGACTGGCGGCGTCCGTCGATTCCTACCTTGGCGAACGTCTTGAATCATCCCATTTATGCCGGAGCCTACAGCTTTGGGCGTCGGCCTATCGATCGAAGGCGGCAGTTCTCCAAGCGTCATTACGGCCCCCTTCTGCCAATGGAGGAATGGAAAGTTCTGCTCAAAGACCGTTTGCCCGCGTACATCACTTGGGAGCGATACCTGAACAACCTGCGGCAAATCAAGCAGAACCGGAATCGCTTCGATAGCTCGGGTGCTCCTCGCAATGGCGTAGCATTGCTTTCAGGTTTGGTGGTGTGCGGCGATTGCGGGCGACGCATGCGCACTCTTTATCACACCCACGGTAAGGCCCAGTATAATTGCAATAGCCGTCTCATCAGAGCCACAGATTTTCCTTGTCATGGAGTGGCAGCAAGGGTTGTGGATGAACTAATCGCGCAGCAGGTTCTGCGTGCGCTCGAACCGGCCGCTGTGGAATTGAGCATCCAAGCTCAAAGCGACGCTGAGCAAGAACGCAAGCGACTTGACAAGCATTGGCAACAACGGCGTCAACGAGCACGCTACGATGCTGAATTGGCGGAGCGTCGTTACCAAGCGGTCGATCCTGAGAACCGCCTGGTAGCAGCCACTTTGGAAAAGCGTTGGGAGGAACTGCTTGGTCAGGAGCGGCAAATCCAGGAGGAATACGATCGCTTCGTACGCCAAACGTCTCCGAATTTAACCGCGGAGGAACGGGCTCGCATGGTCGCCTTGGCTTCAGACATTCCCGCTTTGTGGAATGATCCGAACACGACGAACGTGGACCGGAAGCAGATCGTGCGTTGTCTGGTGGACCGTACGACAGTCCACGTGAAGCCCGACAGCGAACTTACGGCGGTGACCATTCATTGGGCCGGTGGTTATGAAAGTCACCACGAGATCGTTCGTCCCGTGAGAAAGTACGAACACCTTCGCGATGTGGAACCATTGATGAATCGCATCCGAGAGCTGCGTGAGACCGGACAACCCGTGAAGAAAATTGCAAAGCAGTTGAACGCCGAAGGATTTCATGCGCCGCTGCATCGGGGCCAAATCAAGGTGTTCATGGTGACGGAACTGCTCAAGCGTCAAGGCTTGATCCCGGATGAACGATCTCGCAACAACTTGCTCGGCCCGCACGAATGGTGGTTGTCCGATCTCGCCCGTGAGCTGAAAACGGGCCCATGGAAACTCCAAGGATGGGTCAATCGTGGCTGGGTACAGGGCCGGCAAACTCCGGTGCAAAAGTGCTGGATTCTGTGGGCGGATGGGAACGAAATGCGACGCCTTCGCAAACTGATCGCCCAGAGCCAGCCCGGCAAAAACCGTCGCGCCAGCACTCTGAAAACGCCCAAGAAACGGCCAGGCCAGGGATAGTCTCAATCCATACCGCCTCCCGTCCCGATGTTGTAAACTAGATATAATAAACCAACATAACAATAAACTGGCATACTTCAGAATGGAGGTATCATGTCTGCGGCTCCCATCGGCCGTTATAGTTATCGAGTTTGATCTGACCGGCGGCCGTATCGCAGACGATGGGGTAGGTCCATTCCGGTAATTGGACTGCCAGGCCGGTGGCTTCGCCGTCGAAGAGCTTGATCGTACCCTGCACGGGTACGGGCAGATTCAGGCGTGTGCAAGCAGCCCGGACGGCGGCAACGTCACGGACCTGCGTCTTAATGGTTACAATATGGCTCACGAGAAAAACTCCTTTTGCTGTTCGAG
>WQYP01000296.1 GCA_009781185.1 Phycisphaerales bacterium
TTATGGCCAATCAGACGATTGCCCCGGAAAATCAGAGCCGCGACCGTCAGGGAGCGACAGGCGTTATTTCCGCATTGTCGCACGGATCGCTCCCTTACGGTCGCGGCTCTGATCGCCCTGATTGGCCATAAAAAATGGCCACACCCGTCTAGACTGTAAGTGTATCGGAGGCTCGAATCGCGGCCGAATAAACGTTATAGTAGCCGTACTGGTACCGCGGCCGGATGCCGTGGCGAGTACACGAAAGGAACACTCATGGCCGTAAAAGTTGATATCGAAAAATGCACTGGCTGCTGGAAGTGCATCGATGTGTGCCCCAACTCAAGCCTGGAACAGGCCAATAACGGCACCAAAGATCATGTGAAAGTGAAAGAAGACGACTGCATCGATTGCTACCTGTGCGTCGAGGAATGCAAGTTCGGCGCACTGCAGCAGCCGGATTGAGCTATTGCATTGATGATCATCTGAGCCGCGACCGTAAGGGAGCGACCGCATGGCAATGCAGTGGTTATGAAATGCAAGCCAAAGTAACCACGCCGCCAGCAATCGTGCAAACTTGCCGATAATTGAGACAGTTCTGCCACGGGCAGTTGCTGCGGTCGATGTATGGGCAGGGAGGTCCGTCCGGACTGATTGCGGCAAGTGAGAGTGGTAGAGGGCGTGGCGGAGGGGAGGCTCCTGTGGGTGTTTTGACAGGAGGTGATGGTCATGGACGACCGAAGAGTTCCGCACGGCGATGTGCCGATTCCCGTGCGCACCTGCGAGATCAGCCGTCTGCAAGGCCAGCTTCTGGCTCAGGCGTATCTTCGCATCTGTCCGGAGATTCGGCAGGCAATCGGCGGAAGCGAGCCCCAGGCATCAAGCGTAAAAACAAACGGCATTCAAGCAACAGCGGTCCTCGCGGCGGACAAAGCGATTACGATCAGCCTCGGGATCAGTGGATCACCATCGCCGTGCCACAGCTTGTCGAGGAGAATATTTTCCAGAGCGTCGCGGAGCAACTCGACGAGAACCGCAGACGCAATCGCCAGGGCAGGCGCGGAGCAAAGTATCTCCTGCAAGGCCTGCTGGCCTGCGGATGCTGCGGTTATGCGTACTATGGCAAGCCGGTAAGTTCCGCAGGGCGCAAAGCTGAATTCGAACCCCGCATCACAACAGCCAAAGAACGCTTGGCCAGATTGCAAATCGAGTTAAAATCTCAAGTCGATCAGGAAGCCCAGGCTCGGGACCTTCGACTGGTGGTCGACACTCTTGCAACCTTCGCCCGCCAGATCGCTGCTGGTCTCGACCAGGCCGATTGGAACGCCAAACGCGACAAAAACGGATAAAAACGGATAAAAACAGACAAAAACAAGAAAAAAACAACCTTTTTCGCTTGATGTTAGGATAAAGTCGGGTTATATTTGCCAAACATAGACCTTACGAAAGACCTCAAGTTTTTCGTCAGGTCGGTCCGAAGATAGAAGCGGTTCATAGGCATGTCTGTCACCTCGACTCACTTGGCGGCCATGCTGGAAAGGTGTACTGAACATGGATCGCAAACTATCAAATGCCGCGAAGCTGCCATTATGCAGTTTCGGTCCCGGCGGCGCTTACATCGTGGACTGGCAAGTGCTGGAAAGCGACATTTCCGACGCCCGCTGGAAACACCCGCCCCGAACGCTCGGATCGATTGTGCGCCGTGTGGCAGGATGGATATTATGGGACCTGAAAGGCTGGCTGATAGCCGTGCATCCGGGCCGCGCGTTTCGGGCGGACTGGAAGCCTGAAACATTAGAAAGCTGCGCAACGTGCGGGCATTCCGCACTCTGGCCGCGGTGGTTCACGCAAGGCGAGTCCGGGCCAGAGGTTACGGATAATGTCAGCCCCCGGCTCTGCCGGGGGTTTGCCCCGCAAGCTCACCAGTCACCGACTCTATCGGTTAACCCCCCGGCAGAGCCGGTGGCTGACGGGGGCCAAGTGCGATTGCCCAGTGCGGAAGAAGTGCCGGTGACGTATCGTTTTCCGCTGAATTTCAAGGGCAGCAGCGAACTCGAGCCGGTGAAAAGATTCAAAAAGTCGCCTGCGGGGCGGCTGATTGCCAGGTTACAGGTCGCCGAATCGCGGAACGACGAAACGATGTGTTTGTTCGAGGATGATCCGCAACCCTTGATGTCCGCTCAACTTATGGAGGCAAGTCATGACACCGACCCCCAAACAATTAGCCATTCTGATCGCGATCCGGGATTTTCGAGTTCGCAACGGCTACTCGCCGACGATGCAGGAACTGGCCGACCAACTCGACGTGTCAAAGGTCACCATCTTCGAACACGTCGAGGCGCTCGAAAAGAAGCAACTCCTTCTGCGTGCCCGGAACAGGGCTCGCTCTTTGGAAATCTCGCCGACGGTGAAGCTGCCTGACGAATCGAAACCGGCAAGCTTCCCAGTGGTCGGAACGATCGCCGCCGGCCGCCCGATCGAAGCCATCGAAAGCGGACGCGAAACGCTCGACCTCGAAACGCTCTTCATGACCCGCCACGGCACCTACGTCCTGCGTGTCAAAGGCAACTCCATGATCGACGACCACATCATGGACGGCGATTACGTCATCATCGAACGGCGTGAGCAGGCCAAGGACGGCGAAATCGTCGTCGCCCTGCTGGAGGACGGCCAGGCAACGCTCAAACGCTACTTCAAGGAACGCGGACGAGTGCGCCTGCAACCGGCAAACGCGACGATGTCGCCGATCTATGTGGAAAAAGATTTGAAAATCCAGGGGGTCCTGATCGGCGTGCTGCGGACATGTGCCAAAGGCCCCGCACCGACACGTGTTGGGAACAACTGAGCCATTGGATCCAACCTTTTCGCGTGATATCATCTTGACCATTCCAGATGCGTCAATGCAGAAATGCGTTTGTCCTGGCCCCTGCCCTCCCTCCCAAAAAAAGTTTGCAAAAGTTTCCCAAAACCGCTTGTTTTTTGAGAGATTTATGGCATATTGCACTGCGTAACGTGCCGCCGTGCGGCGGTGACGCAACGGGATTTTCAGTGCAAGGATGGCGTAAGCCAGACAATGCAGCGGAGTTGGACCATCCCCTCGGCTTTCCTCTCTCGCCGCGATGAATCGCGCCAGGCTTTGTCAAACTTCCCCAGCCAAATTACCCATCTCCCCCCCCCCCCCCCCCCAAAAATGATTTCATTTCTTGTGTCACCCCCCTACCTTTTTGGGCAA
>WQYP01000297.1 GCA_009781185.1 Phycisphaerales bacterium
CATGGAGCTTTACCCAGTCTACCTGGCCAAATCCCCCCGTTTTGCCCCCCCCCCCCAGTTTAACATTTGTAATTTCATTTTAGAGGCACGCGACACGGACTTTTTGTCGTGGCGTGGGCGTCTCGCCCATGTGTCACGGGCAGGATGTCCATGTCACTGAACCATCAGGTCCAGACAGTACCAACTACTTCAACAACGACGACGCAAACTTTGTCCTCGACGGTACCGTCATCGACAGCAACACCACTTATCTCACCGTAGCCCGCTCCGCCGGGTGGGCGTATTACACAAATACTGCGGCTGATAGAGCATCACTTGGTCCTGATTTTAGTCAGACTATTTATCAGATAGGACTTGGCGTATCCCCAGTTGTTAATCTCCCTGATCCTGACGGTAATTATATTCTTAAGTCTGCGAATTGGAGTTCCGCTGATAATGTTACTTTTAATAACAGCGGTACCGTTACCGTCAACGGCTCGACGACCTCCTATCCTCTTCCCTCCAGCGCCAACCTCGACTATTTCATCCCGGGCAACACGAACACTAATAGCACCATTGTTAACTCTGTCACGTTAATAGGGGATAGCAGCCTTACTAATGGCTCTCTCTACTTCAATGGAGGCACCAGGACATTCCTCACGAACCAATCGGGGAACAACACGATCAGTTCAAATATAATCGTCAACATAAGTGGCAACGGTCTTATCGCGACGATGAATATCAACGATCGCCTGACCGTCGGCAATATCACCCTGCAGGATCTGCAAGGGAATCAAGGCTATGGTACGCTGCGAAAAGACGGATTGGGCGTACTGGACGTCACAGGTACGCTGACCGAGGGAAGACCTCAGCCCGCTCTTCAGGTCTGGGCAGGTACCCTCATTCTCTCTGGCACTGGCAACAAAATCTCCGGCGTCGGCTCCCCCAGCACCGCCTCAAACACCGCCATCAACGTCCAGCGATACGCCACGCTCGCCGGCAATGCCTCCGTTAACGTCGAAAGTGCTTGCACCGTTAACATCTATGGTCATCTCGCCCCAGGCCACAACGGCTCACCAGCCGCTTCAGTCACCGATGATACGGCGACCTTCGGCGCACTGGGAACCTTCAGCCTCACCACCGCCACGCGTACCACCACCTTCTTCGCCGGCTCCTTCCTCGACCTTGACCTGCTCTACCCTGACGTCAACCCGGACGGCTCCAACAACACTGACGTTGATTCTTCCACTGGCTTAAAACACGATACCTTCGCACTCGGCGTCTCCAACACCCTGAATATCTATAGCGGCGCCGGTATCGAGATCAACCCCTTTGGCAACGATCCTTTGGCGGAGGGTACTTATCACATCATTACCATCGGCGCCAATGGCGTCATCAATTATGTTGACGCCTCTGGCACTAGCAGCTTGGCCAGTCTCGTTGGCAGCGATGGCTATCTCCCCACCGACCTTTTCGTACTCGGCGATGTTCCGGATCAGACCGTCTACGAATACAATTACCAGCTTTCCAGCACCGGCGGCCTCGACCTCGTCGTCACCAAAATCCAAACCCCCGGTCCCACCGCTCCCGAACCTGCCTCGCTTGGCCTCTTGGGTCTGGGTTGCGGGCTGATGCTCCTTCGCAGGAAACATCGTTCGTAACAAAAACAGAGCCGCGAGCGTAAGCTCGCGCACGGAATTGCAATCGTCAGATTGCAGTCCACGTCAGCCGACTCTCACGAGCCGCAATCTCACGATTGCGGCTCTGTTTATTTCCTCCACGTGAGGCTCGTTTCGTCATTCGATCATTCGAACAATTGAATTTGATTCGAATTTCGAACTTCGAACTTCGAATTTCGCTAAAATACCCTGAGCCTCGAATGAACGGAACAAATAATGCCTCCATTCTGGTCCGTCGTGATCCCCACCTACAATCGTCCGGAGGTCATCCGCGCCCTTCGTAGCGTTCTCGCCCAAGACCTCGGCCCAGACCGCATGCACATCGCAGTCATCGACAACGCCTCCTCCGCCCTCGACGTCGAATCCCTCATCAAACAAGCATCTCCCCCCAACCGCGTCCACTTCCACCGCAACGCCACCAACCTCGGCATGCACGGCAACTGGAACGCCTGCATCGCTCACGCCATAGGGGAGGAGGGGGGGGGGGACGGACAATGGGTCCACATCCTCCACGACGACGACCTCATCTATCCTGGCTTCTACCGGGCCATGGAAACCGCCATTGAGTCTGCTCCGACGATCGCCGCCGCCTTCTGCTCCGCCCAACTCGTCGATGGCAGTGGCAACCCCCTCGCCGTTACCAACCTTGAACGCCCCTCGCCCGGCATCTACCCCAATCTCCTGGATCGTCTGCTCCAGGGCAATGCCATTCAGTTCGCCGCCATAGTCGTCCGCCGCGACGTCTACCAGCAAGTCGGCGGCTTCGATCCCGCTCTTGATTACGTTGCAGACTGGGACATGTGGATGCGTATCACTGCGAGATTTCCAGGGAGAGAGGAGGGAGGGGTTTGGTATGAACCGCAGATTCTTGCCGCTTACACGCAGCATCCCGGCAGCGAAACCTCCGCCCTGATGCGATCTGGCCGGGAGCGTCGCGGCTACACCGCCGCCGCCGACCGCTGGCTCACCTACGCCGGCGTCACCCCCGAAAACATCGCTCGCCAAGCGCGGCAGAAGGAAATTTTCGCGCAAGACGGACTCCACATCGCCGCCCAGTCTTTCGCCAGGAACGATTTCTGGGCCGGTTTTCATCAACTCTGCGCCGCTCTCGATTGCTCCAGTTCGCCGAGCGTTCTCAAGAAAGCCGGGATTTATTTTCCGTATCTGCTCAACCGCGCACCGCTCCTGCCCGAAAAACGTTGCGAACTTTCATCCAGATTTCCTTGGCCTTTCCCTGCCGTTCCCGACCGCGACACTTGGCAAAAACTTCTCGATTTCCTCAAATAGCCTTGCGTGGAAACGCAAGGCTACCCAATCACACAATTCACGATTGCTTCGACCATGCTTCGGATGTCAGCATGTTTTGCTTCCGCGGTCGGCTGCCATTCGCCGTTGCCGAGTTTCCGCAATGTTTCGCTCGTCATCGGGCCGATGGAGACCCGTTTCATGGCCGCCACTTTTTCACGTTGCGACGGCGTGAGCAGTTCCCATAAGTTGGTCGCGGTCGAACTGCTGGTGAATGTGACCCAGTCCAATTCGCCCCC
>WQYP01000298.1 GCA_009781185.1 Phycisphaerales bacterium
TTAATGCTGGTCGTTTGCAACCGCATGATGTCCCGAAGGGGGCGTCCTTGTGAATATCAAAAAGTCCTAGAAACTACTGATTATCGGCTTTTAGCCAATCACCAAAGTTTTGAACTATGGAATTTGTAAGAGGCCACAACGAACTTACGTTGTGCGACGTTTTTTGGGAATGACCAGCTCGGGGTGTTTCGCCGAAAACCACGACGTTTTCTTGCCCGCGAGCTTGCGTAAGCGTTGCAACTCGTCCTTGTCGGCCCAAACGATCCAGTGCCTGTCTGACTGCGTGCGGCGATGGTGAATCCATCCCTGCTTGACCCAGTAGTGGATTTGCGTCGCAATGATTCCGAGTTCGCGAGCGAGATCAGGAATCCACCATTCATTTTTCTGCAACAGATCCTTGCGAAACATTTCGTTGGTAAGCCCAAGGCGGTTGACCAAGTCATTGATGCAACTGTTGGTAAAACCGCCTCGACGACGAGGAGGCGAGAATCCTTCCCGGTTCAGCGCATCGGCGATTTGATAGTGACGAAGCCCCGCGGCATGCAACTCGCGGACTCGTTCCGCCAGCTTTCGATAATCCTTCAACTGCTCGAAAGTTCCCACGGACCTTGCGACCTGGTGTTTGGTCACCATGCCCCCGTACCAAACGATCTTCACTTCATTCCATTCCGATGTGCGATCGGTGGTCACGATCACGCGCTCCACAACGCACCGCATGATCTGTTTGCGATCCACGACCGAAGTGCTTTCGGCATTCCAGAGTCGCCCGATATTTTCCGAGAGATTCCGGATTTGTTCGCGTTCGGCCGGGCTCAACGTCACAGGCTGTTGGGCGACGAAACGATCGTACTCTTCCTCTTCTTGCCGTTGATGTTTCAATGCTTCTTCCCAGCGAGCTTCGAGCGTGCGTGCCACCAGCCGATTCTCCGGTTCGGCCAATTGATACTGGCGTTCCGCTTTCGCGGCCTGTTGCCTCGCACGTTCGAGTCGCTGACGCCACTGGGTGTGAAGACGATTGCGATCGCGTTCGACATCCTCGATCGCTCGCAAGCTGAGTTCCAAGGCCGCTGGCTCCAATGCACGCAACACTTCGCGGGTTACCAGTTCGTCCACGGTCACGGCCGCGATACGACCGCAAGGCTCTGGCAGTTCCGCGGCCGTGAGGTAGAACTCTTGGCACTGGTAGAGTGGCTTCTTGGTGCCCGGATACCGCGTGCCCATGCGATGGTTGCATTTGCCGCAGACGACCAAACCCGAAAGCATCGCTTCGCCCCGACGCGGCGTGCCACGCGACTCCTTCAGCGCGCGGTTCTGCCGCAACTGCTCTTGGTTTGCCAGGTACTGATCCCAGGTAATGTAAGCGGGCAGGCGATCGTGAATCAGTACAGCGATTTCGCCGGGAGAAAGAAACATCTTTCCACCCTCGGTGTTTCCTGTCACGGGATTCTTCTTGCCCGCACGATGTATACCGTATGCGTAGGCTCCGGCGTAAATCGGATGGCGAAGGATCATCGTGATTCTCCCCATGGATGGAATACGCCACTCTAAATCGCCGATCCGTGGGCTACGATGTCGGCGAAAACCAAGACGCAAATCATTCACTGTAAAATAGCGGAAAACGGCGTATGCCGAACGCAACTCGGTAAACTTATCGAAAACGAGTTGGATCATGGACCTCGCCTGCTCGTCGGGATCTTGAATGACCTCCTCCATGGATACTTTGAAATATCCGACCGGCACATGTAAGAATAGTTCGCCACGTTCCGCTTTATTGCGAGTACCGCGGGCCAAGCGATTATGCAAGGTGATCAATTCAAACTCGCTCATGGCACCCTTCATTCCAAGCAGTAAACGATCGTTGCCGTCCGTGGAATCGTACACGCCGTCCTGGTCCGCCAGAAGCGTGTTGAAAATGCCGCAGACATTGACCAACTGATGCCAATCCGTGTTGGAACGCGACAAGCGACTCAATTCCAGCACGAGCACAATCCCGACATGGTTGAAGCTCACCTCGGCCATCAATCGTTGAAATCCAGTGCGATTGGCAGCCGTCTTGCCGCTCAAACCTTGATCCTCATCGATAACAATAATACGCTCCGGTGCCCAACCCAACAATCGCGCGAAATCGGCGAGTGCATATTGCCGCTCGCGCGATTCGCGATTCTCCACGACCTGCCGAGGCGATGACTGCCGCACATACACGATCGCCAATCGATCGAGATGAACGTCCCGAATCTTTGATGTCGCCCGCAATCCGAGAAGCGCCGACGTGGCTGACGCGATTGGCGTGGCCGATGTAGTCAACGCGACTGGCAATGCGGGAGCAGACGCGAGTGTTAACGCAGGTGGAATTATCGTGGCGTGTTGCTTACGACCGCTCATGATGCACCTCCCTTTCGTCGAAGGGCACGACGAGTTGTCGTACGCTGAGTTGTCGCACAACGACGCCGCTGAGCGTGGTCAGCGTTTGTTTTCGCTGATCCTCCGTCAGCCGACTCCACAACTGATCGAGATTTACGGGCCCGCGACGAACTGGGCGCGGGGGGGAACGATAACGGCGATTTCTCCTGACATGGGTCACCTCCTTGAACCGATTCTTGGTGGGCCTGAATCCATTTCAGCAACTGCTGCAGGCCGGTAAGCGAGATTATCGCACTATCGGCCGATTTCTGTAAAGAGCAAGAAATGGGGGCATTGTGACTCGTGCTTCTTTTGGCACAACCAAAATCCTTGGCCATCAAACACCAAAAGCTTCACCGCCGTTGCAGCTCGATTCCGAAACACAAACACCCAACCGCTGAACAGATCGGCCTTGAGCACGTCCTTGCACACTCGGGCAAGGCCATCGATCCCGCAACGAAAATCGGCCGGCGCAATGGCCACCAGAATCCGCATCTGAGGCGTGATCTGGATCATGATCCAGACCTTTCACAGTCCCAAAAACTGCGGCTCAATGCAGCCAGATCCGGTGCCGCCATGCCCCTCAAATGAATCCGCATCTTCGACCCAGCAGTATCCTCCCACTCCACGCTGCATTCACAACTGCCCGCTGACATGCCTACACCAGGCAGTTCCACAAAGCGAACGCCACTCAATTTCGCCTTGGCCACAACATCACTCTGCTGTTCGATCCGTTTCTTGAGCGAGTTATAATCCAGCCCCAACGCTCTGGCAGTCCGGTGCAGCCCATAA
>WQYP01000299.1 GCA_009781185.1 Phycisphaerales bacterium
GTATTGCCCCATGGTGTGGCGAGTTCCCGGCGACCTCCGCCTCCTTCTTACCCGTTTTCCTTTCCCACTCCCCTATACAGTTTGCGGGAAAGGGAAACGGGAAAACCTCAAATATCGAGTCCCCGCGCCCATCAATTATCGAGTCCCCTTACAGTTCCGCCCCCGGCCCCCCGGCCCCTCGGCAGCCTCGACTGAAGAACGAACTGGGGGGCACCGCGGGCCAGCTCCGCATCTCGCAGCCTGTGCCCCCAGATCCCCCAGCCAGGTCTTGTTGAAGGCACCGACGCCCCCACCTTCAGCTGGGTGCCCGTTCCCCTCGATGCGCCCGAGACGGCACGCGCCACGGCGGCAGGGACACGAGGGCAGGCATTGAGAGCCGCCGTTCCGCCGTCGTGCCCACCTCTTCGCCCCGGCGGTGATCCTCAGCCTGTCCCGCCGCAGAGGCGTCATTTGCCATCCACCGCGGCGGTTGTCTTCATTGGCGGGCCACAGATTGATACAGGCGAAGCGAGCGGATACTGACCAGCATGTGCGGATCAGAGGTCTCGGGGCTCCGTATTCGGACGGATCAAGGTTGGATCGCCTGGCGACCGGGCCATTGAGCCGGCGCTGCGGGGCACGATCTGGCGAGGTAGCAGGTGACGGCACGGGCGACAGGCGGCAGTCCATCCTGAAGGCACTCTCGCACTGGCCAGATCGGTAATGGATCAATGACTAATCAAGGATGACAGTCCTTCGGCTGGGGTGAACGTAACCAACGGCGCACGGAACACGGAACCCGCTGTCTGTACATCTATACGTCCACTCCCGGGCTCCCCTTGTGCACGCTGCCATCCTCCAAATGCGTTCTGAAGTCCTTGTCACTCCGACATCTGGCCCGTTGGCCTGTGACCGATGCCTCCGTGCATCGGGATCCCATTGAGCTTCTTATGTCCTATGTCGCCATCCCCACCTGCGCCAGGTCGAAGATTCGCTCCGTGCATGCGTCTGGCCCGTGGCCGCTGAGAATTGAACCCATCCGGACTCCAAGCGACGTCTGCGGTCATTGGGCGTCTTGCCATCGGCAACCCCGCTCTACGGCTGTCTCACGGCAGAACCTGGAGCTTATTGACGACAGCTGAAGCCACATAGAGCAAATAGTTGATAGTAAGGCACGCTTTTTCAGAGAATTCGCTAGACAGTGTCTGTCCCAATATTAAAATCATAGACGCGAATTTTGCTACCCGCCGAGTTTTCAGCAAAAAATTCTCCATCTGGGGCCTGTCAGACCCGAAAGTCTCGCATAATGGGCAAGATTTTGGAAGATTGTTCTGTTCACAGACGATCGAAAACGCGCCGCAGGTCGCAGCGCGCACCGATTTGCTTGCCCTACCGAGTATCAGCTATCAGCTTGTGCAGAGTCTCGCGAGTGTTGCCAAATTGTAGGCGACCGCTGCGGACCAAACGTATGCCTGGAAGTGCCGGAGCCCGCGCCAATTGCAACGCGACAGTCCGTATGCTCGCTTCAGACAAGAAATGTTGGCCTCAATTCCGGCACGGAAGTTACGCAGGGTGTTGTAGACCGCTTCACTTTCACACATATCCTCAACCGAGAGATGGCACTTCTTATGAAAGGCCATGTCCTTCACGCCCAGCTCTTTCGCATCCGCCAAATTCCTGGCGCTGGCGTAGCCGCCATCACATGCCACCTGTTTCGGGGGCGATCCGAACTGTTCGGTGTGACGTTTCAGCATTGGCATGAGACGTTCCGAATCGGCAGGATTTCCGGCTTCGATGACAAGATCCGTGATGAGATTCGAGGGCGTGCTGGTGATATTGATTTTGTGGCCAAATTCTACACCACGGCTTCCCTTTATGATGATGTCAGCATGATATTCGAACAGGCTGACGAGCTTATCTCGTGCCGGGACTTTCTCGCCATTGAAAACCCGACGCTCGCATTGATCAATAACCCGTCGAACCAACGGCACAAACGTGGTAACTCGACTGCCCCACGCGATCCCATCAATACTGGAGAGATGGAACGGCTCATTCAAGGCGTTCTCCAATGCATCAGCCGTCTTCTTGGTGAACCCAAGCAAATTTTTGTATAGATCCTTTCTTACGTCGTCGTTCTTGCAAAATTGGATGTCAAAACTGTGTCGCTTAGCCCTACGCTCGTAGTTCTTCCATCGGAATCCGGCTCCACCCGGCAATTTCCTAATGTCTCTGAAAAGTCGTGCCATCACGCGGACCGCATCGTTCAGCAGGGAATTGTCGGTCGGTTCGTGCATGAGCGCCTCGACAACTGTGCTGTCGATCCGTATCACCGACCCATCTTCAACGCCCTCTTCACGGGCGTGCTGAACCAACACGCGATTGATTGCCTCCCATGTTTCCGGGCCAATAGCAGAAATGGTCCGCTGCAGAGTTGACTTCGTGGGCGTTTTACCTATCTCCAGCTTTGAAAACGTTCTGAACGATTCGCGATCGATCAAGTCGAACTCTAATCCGTAATACGAAACGCCCACGTACATTCGCTTGAGAATTGCACATCGAAGGATTGATTCGGCTGAGATACCATTGCGTCCTGCTCCCTTCTTGTTCTCCTTCTTTTCTCCACACACGCGAAGATCCAGAGCCACCAACTGAATGATTTCAGGATGCTGATCGATCATGTTGGAAACGTTTGCGAAATGGTTGCTCCGCTCATGCTGTGGAAAGACGCCAAATTGAAAGAACGTCTGCGTTACCTGCTCCTCGCGCATAATATATAACTCCGCCATGCTGTGCCAATTACATATTCGCTATGACTTCCCTCGTCAACGGCAATCGTTAATTCTCACCGAAATGTCGCCGCAAACTTCCCTCGTCAGTCGAGATGAGATCGCACTGGAGAGGCTTGCCAACATTCCCTGGTGACTCGCTCGTGCCAACCAGACGCGACAGGGATTATCTGATTGTAACAACTAACGGTTGGATGGCCGTCGGTAGCCGGTGGAGTCAACGTTTTGGGGACTGCGCTGAAGATTCACGATTGACAGGGGATTGTACGGAAATCGGTCGTAGTTTGGCGTTCGACGTGCGATGAACTTTGGACGGAGCGAGCATTGAATCAGCTCCGATATGCGCCTGGAAGATCCTGGGGAAGAAGGATCGCCTTGGGGAGAAAGTCGAAATGACGTGA
>WQYP01000300.1 GCA_009781185.1 Phycisphaerales bacterium
ATCCGCATTTTCAATCAGACGCGGATTGGATCGTATCCATCGAACAACAGGCCAGCGCCCAAGCCGGGTTGATCAATCTCGTCGGCGGCAGTCCGTTTGTCATCCCGCCGAAAATCGTACAGCCGCCGGCGGCCAGCGCACCAACCCTCACGGTGTCGGCGGATCATTCCTGGAGTTGGTGGAACTTTAGCATGGGGGCCTTGCAAACAGTCGGAGGTCTGGTCGAAATGGCGGCAGGCGCGTCATTGGCAGCCGCGGGCATCGGCGGAACGCTTTTCACAGGTGGAACCAGTATTGCGGCGACAATTGCCGGCGGCATGGTTGTACTTCACGGCCTTGACGTAACGGTATCCGGCCTTTGCGAACTATACGATGGCCAATCACATGACACGTTCACTTCAGTCGGCCTACAAATGCTCGGATGTAGCCAGACTTGTGCAAATATCATTGATGCCGGGATCAGCATTGTTGGGTCGTTAGGAGCCGGTATTGGCAGCGCAGCTGCTAAGACAGCACAAATTGTAAAAAGTGCCGATGCTGCTGGAATGGGCGCAACCGAGGCTCTTTCTGCTTGGGAAAATGGATCAAAGGCATTGTCGAATCCCGCGTGGGAAGCACTCGGAGGCGAATCGACGTCCGCAATAGCAAAAAACGCCCAGATAAATCGAGCAATCGCGGCGGTGAAAGCAGGTACAGCTACCGCGGAGCAAATTCAAATTGCTTCGTCCGCCAGCAAATTGAATATCATTAAAAGCATTATGTTATCACCGACAGGGCTTACACCATTAGCCGATTTGGGGGCCGGAGCAGGTGGAGCTGCATCTGGCGCCGCACGCACCGGGCGAATATTACTTGGAGAAAACTGAAATGAATGCGTCTGACAATGAAAAGATTAGTTTAACGTTCTCCTTGAACCGTTTCCAACGAATTGCGAATCCAGTTGAAAGATGGTTTTTCGCTTTTCTTGGCGGGATCGGCTTGTTAGGATGTGCTTGTGTTACAATTAAAGTATCTTTACTCGCCCCTTTTCCAGAAAAGTGGTTTTCGCTTTTATTTATAGCATTATTTTGCATGTTTTGGTGGATGTTTGGTCGAATTATACGTTCGCTATGCTTACAAGTGTTGTGTAATAAATACATAAATATATTAGAAATAGATAGTCATGTCATTAAATTTGGGATTGATAGTTTAGAAGCTGTCATTCCACACTTTCAAGCTGCAGCTGTAGGCAAAGGCTTGTTTAGAACTTACATCATAAGATTGCCTCACGCTGGTGAATCTTTTACGATTCCAAGAACGTCTGTCGATGTGACTGTTTTAAAACGAGTCTTAGAAAGGGCGAAATCGGCCGGAGCTGGTCCAAGATCTCGTGCCGGTTCCGATTCGCCCCAGAGATAATTTTTACGCGACTTTTCGATGATAATGCGTTAATATCGCAAGCGATCTTTGACAAGTTCACAAATTGACAGCAGGTTAGTACTACAACGCTACGAAGGCTCAAGATAATTGCAGCAGCTGACCGATTGGAACTTTCAAGAAGAATGTTTTTTGAAAGGAGCCAGGCATGGAAGCCCAAACGATTCTGGAGATTCGACCAGCGTTAAACAAGTTCCTTCAGCATTTTCACGACTGTTTCGGGCGATCCACCGCACGACGACATCTGAGCACCTACGTGGAAGGGCAGTTGGGATCGTTGCCACGAAAGAGCATTGAGCCGATGGCGGATGCGGCAGGTGTTCCGCCGCGGGATTTGCAGCAGTTTTTAAGCCTGTATCGCTGGGATGAGTCGGCGATGCTTGACCGATGTCAACAGCAGGTCGCGGCAAAGCACGCCCATCCGCAGAGCGTCGGTATTCTCGACGAGACGAGTTTTCCCAAGAAAGGCCAGATGACCGCATGCGTGCAGCGGCAGCACTGCGGGGCCTCGGGCAAGAAGGACAACTGTGTGGTAAGTGTTCATCTGGGTTATGCGACGCCGGAGTTTCACACGCTTCTGGATGGCGAGTTGTATCTGCCGGAGGAGACCTGGCATGAGGATCGTCATCGCTGCCGTGCGGCGGGGATTCCCGATGATGTGGTGTACCGCGCCAAATGGCAGATCGGTCTGGGACAAATTGAGCGTGCTCGGCGTAACGGTATTTTTCTGCGGTGGCTGACTTTTGATGAGGGGTACGGCGGCAAGCCGCCGTTCCCGCGGGCACTCGATGTGCTGGGGCAGCAGTACGTTGGCGAGGTGCCTTGCGATTTTCGAGTTTGGACACGTCGTCCGGAGGTGCTTTATCGTGAGCATGCCAATCGTAGCGAGGGCGTAGGGCGTCCACGGAAGTTTCCACGTCTGAAGGTCAAGAACAATCCACCTGCGGAAGTTCGGCACATCGCGCGGCATTCACCGTTGTTCCGCCTGGAGGATTGGCAGACGTATCATGTGAAGAACGGCCACAAGGGCCCGATGGTCTGGAAGGCCAAACGTCTGCTGGTATGGCTGCGTGATGAGAACGGATTGCCGACCAGACCCCATCATCTGATCGTGACATACAACGTGCTGGAACCTGAGACGCTCAAATACTTTCTGAGCAACGCGCCCGAGGATACGTCCGTGCAGACGCTGCTGCTTGTTGCCTTTTCCCGCTGGAAAATCGAGCGGATGTTCGAGGACGGCAAAGGCGAACTGGGGCTGGATCATTTTGAGGTTCGCAAGTTTGTGTCGATTCAGCGTCATTTGATTTTGAGTTGCGTGAGTTATTTGTTCCTTGCAGAGTTCCACCAGAAACATCGGGGGGAAAAATCCGGACCTGACGCTCTGCCAGGTTACAACGGCAGTGAGTTGCCTGGTGAGTTTGTGGACGCGTGGTGGCCGATGTTCACGAGCATTGGCTCAGACGATTTCGCAGACGTTGCATCGCACCCAGCATCGCAACGCTGCCGCGAGACGCTGTCATCGCAAACGAACCATCCAGCGATTACACGCCTTGGGACTGAAATTGAAAAACTTAATCCAGTGCAAGTGGAGTCAGTCGTAGCGTTGTAGTACTAGTGCTCCATTCCCCTTAATTTGATGGTCAAACGCAAGTCTCCTTGCCGATGTGATGAGAGGACCAAAGCAAGGAGGCCAGCCCATGAAGAAAAAATATATTGTGACCCTGACGGAAGCGG
>WQYP01000301.1 GCA_009781185.1 Phycisphaerales bacterium
ATAAGGGCTTGTGTCGTTTCTTGCGGAATCTGACGAAATATCGCTGCAACCTGCTTGGACGGATTCTTGGACGTTTTCGGCTCCAACTTGGACGGATTCTTGGACGCTTTTTTGCCCCCCTGCTATTCGTACAAGATGCTCCTGAGTAACCTGCAAATAGTGCTTCTGAGCGATGGCCTGATCGTGGCCGATCAACTTGCACACAACGTGGGATGGGACTATTTCGTAAGCGCCTACGAGCACCATATCCTGCCACGGTGAGACGGCAGTGGGGGCATTTAGTCCGCTCGGTGACAACGGGCGGCCAGGCGGCGACGGGCAGCATTGAGTTGTTTACGCTCGGCTTTATCGCGTCGCTCTTCCACACGGTACTCGCGGATCGCTTCGGGATGGCTTTGTTTCCAGACGTCGGGCAGCAGGCGATGGTAGTCTGTGCAGCCCGCCAATAACTGGTCCAACACGTCCTTAATGTAAACCCCCACATCGAGATCGTGCCGCCGGGCGCTGCTGACCAGCGTCATCATCATCGCGCTTTGTTCGCCACCTTCCACGCTACCGACGAACAGCCAGGCCTTGCGGCCCATCGCCACCTGCTTCATCAACTGCTCGACCGAATTGTTATCGATGGGAATGCGGCCATCGTGGACATAAACGTTGAGAGCCTGCCAGTGGTTGCGAATGTATCGAATCGCGTCGGCGAAGTCGCTCTTCGGCAGCACGTCTTGCAATGGCGTGGTATCGAGCCATTGCCGTATGACATCCAGAATGACCGTGGATTCGCGCTCACGCAATGCCTGACGCTCCTGCCATGTCCAATCCTTGGCACGTTCTTCGATGTCGTACAATGCTTGAATCATTCCCAGCAGCAGTTCGCATTCCTTCGCGTAGGTTGTCGCTTCCACGACTTTGCGACGTGCGTGGCCCCAGCAGGCGGCGAGCGTCAAACGCCCGTCGCTGTGAATCACAACGCTCAAGTTTCCCGAGAAGCAATCGCCTTGCACGATACATCGACTGCTGGAGCGAAAGAAGTCGTCGGGGCCATCGCGATGTCGCGAAACGCGGAAGTCGAAGATGTTATAGCGTGCCAAGTGCAAGCCCTTGTACGCCCACATTTTCGCCTGCAAGCTGGAATCGCCTTTGGCACGCGCCTCGGCGACTTTCTCCGCCAATCGTTTGCTTTTGGCGTTGCCGGGAATCACTTGCGGCGGATCCTTGGGCAGCAACATGCGGCAGCCCGTATCGTCGAGGCCCACGCCGATGTCTTGCTGAACCAAGCGAGTCATGTACGCAATGAAAGGCGAGATCACGAACTGAACTTGGCTCACGATGTTCAGCAGCGTTGATCGGGCAGGCGTCCAGCCGCTTCCCGCGAATATATCCTGGTGCCGGTAGATCGGCATGTGATGAAACCATTTGTACTCGACGATCGCGGCCGCCACGCTGGTGTCGTAACGATTTCCTTTCACCAGTGATGTTGGCCGTTCCGGCGAAGTCACACCGCAGCCGGGATTGCCCGGGCAAGCATACTTCGGATACTTCCTTACAAGCACGTATATTTCGGGACGATTGTAGACAAGCGTCTCCGTCGTATCGTAGCCAATGATCTCTCGCGCACCATGCGTCGGGCAGTTCTTTTGTGTGTCGCTTCCTTCGATGATCTGCTCGACCCGTCGAAGATGCTTGGGCAGCGATTCGTCCCGTTTCTTCTTCGGTGTGACACGCGTTACCGTGTATGTCTGAACGATCGCTTCGGCCTGCGACTCTGCCTCTGCCCGAGCGACCTGAAATTCCTCGCTGCTCTCGAACGGCAGCCATTTCTGATTATCCGCTGGGAGAATACGCTTTTCACTCTGATGACCGTTGATGCAAAAACTCAGCAACTTGCGGAGTTTTTCCATTTCGACACCAAGTTCCGCGAGCTGCTGACCTTGCGAAGTAATGATCGCTGCTTGACTCTGCACCAGCGTTTGACAATCTTTCAGGTTGTCGGGAATCGCAATCGGTTCGCTCATGGGACAAACGATAGCAAGATTGCCAAAATGCAACAGAGGTGTCACGCAAAGAACTAGCAAAATTCCCGAAAAATATTCATCAGCAATCAGCAAGACGGCCGCACGCACGTGGAGTCGAACGAATATCGCACACGACGTTTTACGCTCGTCAGCTCAATCCCCGACAACAACAGAGCCAAGTCAGTCGCGTCCATTGCGACCTGCTCTCCGCTGACAGAACGTCGTGGTCTTTGGAAGGTACCGCGTTCTAAACGTTTCATCCAAATCGCCAGGCCATCTTGATCCCAATGGATCAACTTGATCCGGTCCAGGCGGCGATTGAGAAATAGAAACACGTCGCCTGAGCGAATGTCGCGTCGAAACTCGGACTGCACAATCGCAGTCAGCCCGTTGAAACTCTTCCGCATATCGGCAGGCTTGGCATAAAGATAAATCTTCGCCGGTCCCAAAAGGGACGGAAACGATGACAACATCGCTCTGTTCCTTCCCGGTCACGAACTCACGACAACTTCTTGAAACGCGTCCGAACGTTCCACGGACACATGCTTGAGACACTCGGCAAGGCAACGAATCGCATCCAGACAGTCGGCCGGCACCGATACTTCCACTGTTTCGTTCCAACGAAAACGAACCCAACTTCGCTGTCGTCCGCAAAAGGCAACTGGCGTGGCTACGGTGACGGCAGGCAATCGAACACGCTTCGCCCAGTAATAGAACGTGTTCACCGATACGCTTTCCTGCTCACAGAATCGCGTTACGGTCAAACCGCTCGCCCGAAACCGCTCCCATCGTGCCTCCCATTGTCGCCGCTTCTGAAGATCCAGCCGACTCACCATGACACTCGCCTCCAGTGTGAGAATTGAACGTGACAAACCTGCCCCGCCCAACACTACACCCCGAACTGGTCCAGCGCCGACAAAATCCCTAATGGCACTGGCGACCGCTTACGTGCCATTAGCGGATCACGTCCTCGCTAAACCAGAACGTCAACGACCCTCGCTGGACCAAAGCCTCATTATATTGTTTCCAATTGGTGATTTTATACGTACCTTTTCGTGCACCGGCCATGTTAAAAACTCC
>WQYP01000302.1 GCA_009781185.1 Phycisphaerales bacterium
ATCTCTCCACCGATTATGTCTTCGATGGAGCCAAAACAGGTGCCTATGTGGAGACCGACACCGCCAATCCGCAAGGGGTCTATGGCCGTTCCAAATATGAAGGCGAACTCGCAGTCCGCGACGAAAACCCCCGTGCCGTCATCCTGCGCACCTCCTGGGTCTACGCCCCCTTCGGCAGCAATTTTGTCCGCACCATGCTGCGGCTTGCCGGGCAGCGCGAGCGCATCGGCGTGGTCAACGACCAGATCGGCTGTCCGACCTACGCGCAGGATATCGCGCGTGCGGTCATCGGCATCGCACGCGATATCGTGGACTGGCGTCCCGAATATGCTGGCGTCACCCATCTGGCCGGGCCGGACGCGGTGAGCTGGCATGGTCTGGCCAGGCGGATTTTTGTCGAGAGCGGATTGCGGGGCGGTCCAACCGCCGAGGTCGATCCGATTGTGACATCGGCCTATCCGACCCGGGCGCGGCGGCCGGTCAATTCGCAGCTTTCGACACAACGGCTCAAAGCCGTGTTCGGGGTTCGCCTGCCGCCGATGGCAAAGTCTGTCGCCGACTGCGTCGGGCGGATCCTGGGGCGTTAGAGGACGTTCCGGGGCTGGCGCGCGGGTAAAGATGATGCGGCTCCTGAAAAGCCTGGACTTTTTGCCCGGCGCTTTGCGCGGAAGACCGAGGGGGCCGCGTAAGCGTTTGGAATAACTTGAAGAATGCCCTGATAGCGTGTAAAATTCACCATCTCGGTGGGGGGATGTTTCGCTCGTGGTCAACACAACTCTTGTGCGGTGGTGACGTTTTCGTAAGACGATGTTGGGTGTGGAACGGTTGTGGCCAGGGTGCTTGTGATGAGGAGTGGGTCCGGATGCTCTGGTCGCCTGAGTCATTGAAATTGTGGGTAAAGTTTCCCCAATTTGACCGGCCATGGCAGGTGATTATTGAGGACGCAGATTCAGAAACTCCCGACCACATCAACGCCGCCGCCGACCAGGAGTATGGGTTGGTCTGATGATGATATGAATTTGACTGGGATGAAGGGAAGGCTGAAGAAAACGTTCGCAAACATGGCGTTTCTTTCGAGGCAGCCATGACCATTTTCAATGATCCGTTTGCCCTCACCATCTTTGACGCGGACCCACAGCGATGCTGGATTTCGGTTGGCGCGAGTCTAGTGTCTGTCCTAAAAAGCATAAATTCCTACGGTCGCAGGGTTTTTGCGCCGCAACCACGTCAGGAGAGGCTTGTCACGGTGGCCGGGCAGCCACTCAGCTACAACCTATTCGCAACTAGCGCCGTCATAGCGCGTTTTCAGTCGAGCGAAGTTCCGCGGCCGAGGCAGCGTTGAACGAGATCGGATTAAGCACCGATCAATTCACGCAAGCGCGAGCTCCGCCATTACACTCAGGTTATATGCAATAGCCGATGACCAGATGTACGCTTGGAAATGTTGCAGGCCGCGCCAATTGCACCGCCCCCAGCCCCATGCGCGCTTCAGGCACGATATGTTTGCCTCAATTCCGGCTCTGAAGTTGCGGAGCTTCCGATACACTCTCTTCGTCTTGGTCATTTCCTCGACCTTAAGCCCGCACTTCTTGTGGAACGCCATGTCTTCGACGCCAAGTGCTTTCGCTTCGGTCAAATTACGCTGGCTCGCATATCCACCGTCGGCAGCCACCTGGCGAGGAGTGGAGCCGTAATGATTGATGTGCCGACCGAGCATGGGCAACAGTTTTTCGGAGTCAGCGGGGTTTCCGCTCTCGATCGAAATGTCGAGAATCAATCCGCTCCTCCCAGTCGTCAAATTGATCTTGTGACCGAATTCCGTACCGCGTCCGCCCTTGATGATAATGTCGGTATGGGGCTCGAAGATGCTCACGATCTTTTCGGAAGCCGGAACCTTTTCGTTGTTAAAGACACGACGCTCACACTGATCGATCGCCCTGGCAATCAACGGGAGGAAATGCTCGACTTCGGCTTTCCAACCGATCATCTCCACCGAGGTGAGCGGAACCGCTTTCAACGGATACTGAATTCGCCGAACGACATCATGCGTAAGACCTACCAGCTGCCGATAGAATTCGACCCTTGCGTCCTCTCCGCGGCAATACTTGATTTTCCGGCACAGACGGTTTGCTCGCTTGGTCACTTTGTTTGCTGCGGACCACACAATCTTGGAGCCAGGGAAGGCAGCGACCTTCGTCAACAGCTGATCCATGACACGAATACAGTCCGCCAGCAGCGAGTTGTCGGTCGGATCGTGGATCAATGTCTCTGTAACCGTGCTGTCAATGCGCAGCACTGATCCGTCTTCCATTCCCTCCGCTTTCGCATGACCGTTCAGCAGAAGGAGTATCTTCGCAAATGTCTCAGGCTTTACCGCGGCAATGTTCTTCTGCAGCGTCTGCTTGCTCGGAGCATAACAATCTGGCAGCCGAACGAACTCGATTGCGCCGATGTGGTTCTTCAGGTCACTCTCAAGCTCTTCATAACTGTCGTTAAATATGTGCTTTATCATGAGGCAGCGAAGGATTGTGTCGCCAGACAAGCCGGTGCGGCCCTTCTTGGCCCGATCGCTCGTGGTGATGTCTGCCATTACAAGCTCGATCACCCCTTGCGTCTCATCAATGATCTTGGACATCTCCTTCAGTTTCCGACTTTTCTTGTCGTCTCTGATGGGAAGCCCGAGGCTGTTCAATTCAACATTCAGCCCCAGCTGCCTTGTATAATTCGTTCGCATTGCAAACACCTAATTGGCTTGTTGATAGATATCATACGTCAGTACCAAAACATCGAACAGCATGCAACTGGTAATCGAAAATGGATTGACCATATCTTGGTGATATCTCTTCTGCATAGCAGTGATCGCAATGCCTGCCTGCGGACAAAAGCTGTACTCTCAAGTGAGGCGTAGGCGCTGAGACATGGAAGAGCGTGGACGGAAATCGCAACGGCGGGAGCGGGCTCGGAGAGGTGGGCTGCCGGGGCTGCGGAAATTCTGGCGCCGGGTGGGGGGGGACGCCGGGGCGCCTCGCGGCCACGGCAAAATACCATCGCAATATCAGGTAGTTACGCTTTTTAGGACGGACACTAG
>WQYP01000303.1 GCA_009781185.1 Phycisphaerales bacterium
CCTGCTATGTGTCTGGTGATGCGCCAGGCGTTCCTGGGGTGAATGCTTCAGTTCGCGGGAATCCGCGTCGTTTTTGTAGATGATCGCAAGGGCCGTGTCCTTTCGGCGAGCGTGAAAAACTTTGGAAATGGCCGACAGTCATCGCAGTTTGAGGGGGCGGCGGTTGCGGCGGAGGATCACGGTGCCGATGCCAGCGTTTCCTGGTAGGTCCAGGGTAGCCAGGCCGGAGGATTCGCGGCGACGGCGGCGGCGTGGCGTTCCAAGGCTGTCAAGTAATCGAACGGGTTCATTCCGCCAAGCTCGCACGTATGGATCAGGCTCATGAACAGGTCGCCCACGTGAGCGCCGCGATGAGTTTTGTAAAACAATGCGTTTTTGCGGTGAAGAATCGCTTTTTTCAAGGCGCGTTCGCAGATGTTATTATCTAGCGGAGCACCGGGCACGCGAAGGAACAGCGTCAGCCGGTCCCAATGCTTGAGCATGTAGACGATGGCCCCGCCCAACGATGAGTTACGCTCCACCAACCGATCTTCAAGCTGCTGCGTAAGCCACACCTTCAATTCGGTCATCGTGGGCCTGCTATGTGTCTGGTGATGCGCCAGGCGTTCCTGGGGTGAATGCTTCAGTTCGCGGGAATCCGCGTCGTTTTTGTAGATGATCGCAAGGGCCTTCAGCACATGGCCACACTCTTCGGGAAAGCTGTCCGCCACATCGACGAACTGTCGCCGACCGTGAGCCAGGCAATGCGCAACGATCGTCTTCAATTCGGCGGGAATGTTTTTACTGCCCCACGCGACGGTGTTACCGCTGCAAACGTTTCGTGACAGGGCATCGCACATCTGGATCGGCGCATCCAACTCGGCAGCCCGACGTGACAACACATGGGTCAGATTTTCGCCCGCGTGGTTGTGTCCTGTGAAAAACAAAGCGATTCGGCGGTCTTCACGGGTCGAGACGATGCCCGACGTGAATAGCCCTTTACGTCCTTTCTTTTTCTCATCCGTGGCAAACTGCTCGGCGCGACGACCCATGCTCTCCAAGATGCGGGCTGTCGTATCATCGTTATGCACCACGTCACCTTGGGCTGCCTCGCGGATGAGTTCTTCATAGACCGGCTCGGCGTGCTCGGCCAAAGTGTGAACGAGATCCCATTGCGTTGAGGCTGGCAAGGGAACGCCCACCATCCCTTGCAGCCTTTCTTCGCGGTTGAAAGGCATACCGCTTCCATACTTCAAAAGCGCGATCATGGCGGGCACCGTCGCATCGTACTTCTCTTCGCCCGCTGCTTCAGGCGTTGGTGCCGTAAAAATCTGGCCACAGAGACCACATCGCAACTTCTGAAGATAATAAACCTTTCCACCAATCGGCGGCTGGCCCACCAGTCGGACCAGCGTTTTGGGTTTCGCTTCGTAGACCGTGCCTTTTTCACATTCGGGACACGCATCGCCCGGCTGAAGCGTGGGATGAGGCACTTCGATCTTTTCGGCGCCCGTATATCGATCCGCCCCGTTGCGCCCGTGGCCCTTGCCGCGGCTTTCACCGCCGCCGCTTTTGGCGTTTGACGCTTCTTCGCTCTCTTCCGAGGCGGCTTCCGAAGTGGTGGCTGTTGGATCGGCAGACGAAGTCCCCAACACTGCCGCCGTTTTTTCGGTCTTGCTCCCAAAACACAACTTCCGTAGCCGAGCAATGGTTGCCGCTTTGTCGCCCACCGCATGATACAGGGTGACATAGGAATCGATCATCGCGTTGATCGTTGCATAGTCCTCCTCGCGAAGCTCCTTCGCTTCGACTCGCCGCCGGATATTGTCCAGATCGCTCATGCCCAACTCGATGACTTTTGGTTGCGTTGACATGATGATACCAGCAATCGCCACCCGTGAAAACAGTGTGCGGGCAAAGCATGTCAATTTCTCATCGCCAACGCAAGAGCAATCACAGGCTCACACGCAATTGGTGTGAGCCGACAATCACGAGCGAGAGCGATAACGACGTTCAATCCAATGGGCCGACGGATCGCCATGATGGAGCAGCCTGCATGCCCTTGGGATTGCCGGCCGAAAGAAGCACCTGAATTTCATGGGCAGCCAAGCTCTTGGTGGCAGAATCTTCAGCCGTTGGCCACCAGCAGAACCTCGCGCTGGAAAGACGTTTGTGACAGAGCCAAAATCCTTGGCCATCATAGACGAGGAGCTTCACAGCCGTCGCCGTTCGATTCCGAAACACAAACACCCAGCCACTAAACGGGTCGGCCTTGAGCACGTCCTTGCACACTCGGGCAAGACCGTCGATCCCGCAACGAAAATCGGCCGGCGCAATGGCCACCAAAATCCGCATCTGAGGCGTGATCTGGATCATGATGTGGGATCCTCCCAGAAACTGCGGCTCAATGCGGCCAGATCCGGCATCGCCAGCCCAGCTTGGGCCGCCGAGCCCTTCAGATGAACTCGCATCTTTGCCCCAGCAGCATCCTCCCACTCCACGCAGCATTCACAACCGCCCGTCTGTAGAGAATTCGCCAGTTCCACAAAACGAACACCGCCCGATTTCTGCAAATCGACCGATTTCAACACGCCCGACTTCGATCGATCAGCGGTGCTGGCCACCCGCCGTTTACCCCGTTTCTTGGGTGAACTCTCAACCCGTTTCTTGAGTGCGTAATAGTCCAACCTCAACGTCTTGACGGTCCGGTTCAGCCCATAAATGCTTGCCATTTTCGCCGCCGCCACCCACAACTCGTCTGGCAGCCGTGACCGAACCGCATGCGTCCGCCGCCATCGATCGAATCGTTCCCGCAGCTTGCCCAATTTGGCTGGAATACACGCTTGCTTGTTACCCATCGGCCGTCCTCTGTGCAAAAATCTTTTTGCCACTGACAGCCGCCAATCCTACCACACCACCTCAACCAATTCACGCACGCTTGCCGAAAGGACACGTTTTCTTCATAGAACGGCAGTACCCGATCGTTGAGTAGATCGGCTGCGACCAAGGCATTCTTACGATCGTAGAGCTTGACCACCGCCACCTTGGTGTAGGTATCGATGAAC
>WQYP01000304.1 GCA_009781185.1 Phycisphaerales bacterium
GAGACTGTTGAACCTATTTTGATGTTACGAGCCGCGTGGATCAGCCAGGACGAGCGTTGGGACAAATACTGGGCAAACAGACCGGCCTACCTCTGACTGCCGCGCAGAAAGTGTCCTGCACCCGCGGGTCACAGCCCTGACGAATCGCCCGGGCCTTGTTGGGTGTGGGGCGGCTTGGGCATGGTCGGCGTGGAGGCGGCGCAGCGGCGAAGGAGCGGGAGGATATTCCGCGGGGCGGACGACGGTGCCGCCGATCTCCTCGCCGGTGGCGAAATTCGTGTTCATCACAGCTTCGGTCATCTGCGTTACGCCAAAGATGGAACCAACGCCATAACCCAAGCCCGCAAGGGTCCCAACGATCGCCGAGCCGCTCGCCTCCGCCGCCTGTTCGCCGGCCATCACCGATGCATGCGTCAGGTCGACCAGCGTCGCCGGCAAATTGATCATGCCGTCGGCAAAGCCCAGGAATTTGCTCACGCCGGTCTCCAGGCCGCCAAGAATCCAATTGCCATTATTAGCATCCTGCTGCCCCCACTGCTGCCATTCATTGCCGGCCCAATTAATCGCCTGACTCGCGCCGTAGAGGGCGGGATTGGTCAACCACGTGCCCCACTGGGCCCCCAGTTTGGCCGCATCCCACAAACTCATGTCCCACCAACGGCTGCCGGCAGCGGTGGTGCTGGGCGCCGCCGGCGGCTGTACGATTCTCGGCGGAAGAACAAACGGATTCCCGCCGACAAGATTGATCAACCCTGTAGCATTGACCTGATCGTTCGTCGCATAGATCCAATTCTCATCCGATTGAAAATGCGGATTGGAAGCACCAGGAATCAAAGTCGGAGACGGCTGACTCACTGGGGCAGTGGAGTCCGGCGCCGGCGAAACAGGAGTGTTCGGCCACGGACCGTTACCCGAATCCGTCCAACCATCGTCAGAATTGGTGTGATGATAGCTGATAGTCGTGCCGCTGAGGCTCGATGTGTCGGAATAGTGACGATCGTAGTGCCACTGGATTGACATGGTTTGCGTAGGAGCGGGGTTAAATCCGCCAAAGTCGTCTTCGAAGACATCGCCGGTCTTGGCGTAACTGCTGGAAATATCCTGCGCCATGTAGAGCGGCGATGCGCCTGAGGTGGCGATTGTATAGCTCGAACTGCTCATCGCTTTCTCGTGCGTATCACTCAAACTATGCATTGCGATCATGACGATCCGTACCTTACGAACAACTCAAACACAGATCTGGGACCGAGATCGTCACAGAACTGTGGCACCCAGGGCACGGCCACCCGCCCTTTCGTTGAGTATTTATTGTGTCACTCGCCTACAAATACTTGTGTTGCCCATCTTCTTTCCACCATCGCGTGAATGCCTCCCGCCCTTTCGGTTCCAAATGGAACCAGACGGATTCCCATGGAACATTCACGCCCACCTCGTCGTAGGGAATCGGCTGCAGCCGAAAAGCCGGTGGTTTCTCGGCGCACGGAGTGACATAACCAGTGGCAGTCAAAGTCCGCAAGGCGATTTGTATCTCGGTCACAGAGAACATCTGACCTCGTGCCGTTCTCCAGCTCATCTGGTCCTCATCGTTGAGAGCTTCCATTAGCAGCGTCAGACTCTCGACCTCGTCGTCGAGCAGGCAATCCATCACGCACATCTGAATCTCATGGGTATTCATCAGTTCACCTCGCCTATACATTATTTAAGCGTCGTCTTGTATGAGCTTTTGGCATCGCTGATTAAAGCCTTCTGTGTTCCCTGGTTCGTAAACCGCGAGAGTTATCTCCTTCTGATAATCCTCGGAAGGTACGTGGGTATGTTGCTCCTTGCTATTGGCTAAAAGCTCTTGCAGAGAGTCCAGTAGCTCCTGCGCTTCGCTCCGAGTCAAGAGCAGCGTAGCTCGATCAACGCTGTTGTTTCGCTCTTCGTCAAGTATTCTCATATGTCATACTCCTGTTTTGGAATCAGTGCGATTGCATACGAATGTAAATTTTTATTTTCCCGGGTAGTTCAAATTCGTCAACCCAAGGCCATTTATTCATGGAATCCGTCCCGTATGTGTTTGTATTACGTCGTAGGGATAGAGTTGTCCAGATTTAACCCATTTACCGTTTACATTGACCTCAACATGCGAATGCGGATATGCGTGTGGACTTGGGTTCTTAATGTCGAATCGTACTCGCCGAAGTCCGTCCTTAGAGAGGAAGACGGTATCGCCAGCTTTGTTAGTTATGACTCGAGCATCCTTGCCAAGGAACCTGATTATGTCGTCACCAACTGCCTTGACGGCAGGCGACACTCCCTTTGCTGCAGTGGGGATGGCGGACGGGGCAACGGCCTCCTCTCCCCAAAGCGTCGGATTATAGCCCACCGCTTTGCATCCCAACGCCGCCCCGCCTGCGATCCATGATGTGAGTATCAACGCCCCGCTTGTGATGTGGATCGCACAGTCACCCGTGCTGCCGATCTCTTCGCCGGTGACGTAGTTCGTGTTCGTCTTGGCTTCGCATATCTGCGTCACGCCCAACACGCCGCCGAGCATGTCGCCAGTGGTCGCCTCGATGGCGTCGAACGTCGTGCCGTACTGCGAGTAATAGTTGTAGGCGTTATAGGTGTTATGAGCCATGTCGACGAGATTGCCCGGCAGGTCGAAGAGGTTGGCTTCGAGGTTGAAGCCGACGCTGGCGACGCTGGCAAGCTCCTTGAAAATCCAGTTGGAATTCGTGATGTTGGTGCTGCCCCAGTTTTCCAGAAGGCTCCCTTCCCATCGCAGAATTTCCCCCACGGCGTGCGGGACCAGACCCAGCGCCCACTTGGTGATGTTCCACCAGTCGGTGCCGGACGGCGTAGGCGCGGATGGCGCTGCTGGGGCTGGTGGGGGGAGGGTGGGGTTGGACGAGACCAGCAAGCAGTTGATCGGCGAGGTTGCCACGCCACAGCCCACCGCGCCCGGCCAGGTGGCGCACTACGACTATGAATATGTCCGCAAC
>WQYP01000305.1 GCA_009781185.1 Phycisphaerales bacterium
GCGGCGATTACCTCGGCAAGACCGTCCAGGTGATCCCGCACGTTACCAACGAGATCAAGAACGCCATGCGTAAGGTGGCGGCACTGGGGCCAGATACCCCCGACGTCATTCTGGTCGAGATCGGCGGCACCGTGGGCGATATCGAGTCGCTGCCGTTTCTCGAAGCCATCCGCCAGATGCGTCAGGAGTTGGGCCGCGACAATACGCTCTTCGTGCACCTGACGCTGGTGCCGTGGATCGCCGCCGCGCAGGAGCTGAAGACCAAGCCCACGCAGCACTCCGTCAAGGAGATGCTCTCGATCGGCATCCAGCCCGATATCCTGCTCTGCCGCGCCGAGCGCCCGTTATCGAGCGAGATGCGCGCGAAGATCGCCCTGTTCTGCAACGTCGAGGAGAAGGCCGTCATCGCCGCCCGCGACGTCGCCAGCATCTACGAGGTTCCGCTGAGCTTCGCGCATGAGGGCGTGGACGCGCTCGTGCTCAAGTATCTGCGCATCGACGCGCCGGAGCCGGACCTCTCCCAGTGGCGCGATATTGTCGACCGCGCATACAACCCACGCGACGAGGTTTCGATTGCCATCATCGGCAAGTATGTGGAGTACGAGGATTCCTACAAGTCGCTGAAGGAGGCGCTGGTTCACGGAGCGCTCGCGCACAACCTCAAGCTGCGCGCCACCTGGGTCAAAGCCGAGGATCTGGAGACCACCGGTGCCGATGGCCGCCCCAACTCAGACTTTTTCCATCAACTTCACGGCTACGATGGCATCCTGGTGCCGGGAGGCTTCGACAAGCGCGGCATCGAGGGCATGTTGAACGCCATCCGCTACGCGCGCGAGTCGAAGACGCCGTACTTCGGAATTTGCCTCGGAATGCAGACGGCGTGCATCGAGTACGCCCGCAACGTCTGCGGCCTGCGCGACGCCAACTCCAGCGAGTTCGATCCGGCGACGCCGCACCGCGTCATCTACAAGCTGCGCGAGTTGACCGGCGTCGAAGAGATGGGCGGAACCATGCGTCTGGGAGCCTGGGACTGCGTGCTCACGCCCGGATCGCTGGCGGCCAAGGCATACGGGAAGCTGGAGATCAGCGAACGCCACCGTCATCGCTACGAGTTCAACCGCGAGTACGAGGCCATCCTGACGGGAGCCGGCCTGCGGCTGACGGGAACGACTCCCGACGCCACGTATGTGGAGATAGTGGAGCTGCCGGGGCATCCGTTCTTTCTGGGATGCCAGTTTCACCCCGAGTTCAAGTCCAAGCCGCTGGAGCCGCATCCGATCTTCCGCGACTTCATCGCCGCCAGCTACCGCAATCGTCAGGCACGGGCGGGCGCGGCGACGGAATCACTCAGCGAACACACGATTCCATCACGTTGAAGTCATAAGGAAAGCAAGTACAGCGCCGCAGGCGCGTACCATACCAGCCCACGGCGTAGCCGTGGGTAAAGGTACCCAGTTGGGGATAAGGGCCGTCAGGTCCGCCCTATGCCGAGGCGGGGCGATGCCCCGTCTTGTCATCATTCCAATTCCAATTCGGGGGTGATCAGATTTTCTATAATCGGTTCTTGAATAGCCAGTAGCGCTAACGCGATGAATAGTATGACTTGAGGCAAATTGATGACAATCGTGTTCAGCACTGAAACTGCCCACCATCCCCATTGGCTGTTGAGTTCGAGCGAATACTCGACTTTGCCAACAAAATACCCTAACGCCCACGAACCTTCAGAGGCCACAACGGCAAAGATAGTTCCCATTGTTCTCTCTTCGATCGACACCTTGGAACTGCTCTGCGGACGCAGTAAGCGAATCGCCGACGGCATCAGAAGCCAGGCGACGCAAGCAAACATCAAGAGAATCACAACATGAGTGTATTCCGTTGATGTCGTGATGCGATCAAATCGCTCCGGCATTATGGGAGAAGTGGGCATGAGAAAAATAGTAAAGAGTAATCCTGCTCCAAAAGCCACCAGATACTTAAGTGAAAACAGTAGAATGCCGCGGCATCCGGGCATAATATCCCGTGCAGCCGCAATCATCCTCAGGCGTTGTTTATCGAGCGCCATATCCACTAGCTCTTTTGTAATGAAAAGTGCTGTTACAAAAGAGCAAACCACAACAAACCCTTTCAGAAACCCCAGTGGAGAAATGAACCACATCGCTTTAAACGACGCTTTGAGAGGCTCCGCTACAGGTTCCGTACCGCCCAATACGGAATGTTGAGTCGCAAAAAATTCTGCCAGCCAATAATTCCAGATTTTCTGTAGTCTGTTCAGCACGAAATATAAGACTGCGGCAATCGAGCACGGAACCCACAGAACCGGACGGGTCACGAATAACTCAAAAGTTTGCCACCATAGTTCTTTAATTTTCATGAGGACACCATTCTAACGTGACAGGGCAGGTTAATGCGGGGCGATGCCCCACATTGGCATGGGGCGGACCTGACGGCCCTTATCGCCACCGGATACTTTACCCACGGCTACGCCGTGGGCTGGTATGGAACGCACCTGCGGCGCTCTTCGATTGCTACACAGAAATTACTGCACGAACAGGTCGTTTTCCGATTCCGGCTTGGCTTCTTCGGGCGGAATGACCACGGCTGCGGCTACCTTGTCGTCTTTGTCCAGGTCTAGCAGCTTTACTCCCGACGTGCTGCGGCCCGCCGCGCGCACGCTCTTGGTGTCGATGCGGATGATCTTGCCGAACTGGCTTATAATCATCAGCTCGCTGGTCTCGTCCACCAACTGAATGCTGGAGACCTTGCCGATCTTCGGCGTGGTCTTCATGTTGATGACACCTGAGCCGCCACGCGTCTGCAGGCGGTACTCGTTGACGTCCGTGCGCTTGCCGAAGCCGTTGTCCGAGACGGACAGGATCAGGTACTCGGCCTTGGCCGCATCCTTCCTGGCCGCCGTCTCTTCTGTCGATGGAGTCACCGCCAGGCCCACAACGTAATCGGCCTTGCGCAGCGAGATGCCCTTGACGCC
>WQYP01000306.1 GCA_009781185.1 Phycisphaerales bacterium
AAAGGGGTCGATCCGCAACACCTGCACAAAATAGAGAATCCCACACCCTCAAAAAACAAAGGCACCATCCTTTCGCAAGGAATAGTGCCTCAACAATAACAAAAACAACTAGACGATTGCAACCAGCAAAACCGCAACCATCCGAGCTGCGACCGTCAGCGAGCGTTGGGAATGCCGAGAACGGCACCGGCGACGACGACGGAGGAGCCGGGAGCGACGATCACACAGGCTTCACGGGGTTCACAGGCAGTTGGAGAAACGGGTGTGACAAGGTAGCATCTTACGCATGCGCCCAAGAATCATCATCGACACCAACGTTCTCGTCGCCGCCCTCAAGTCGCGGCAAGGTGCGTCCTTTCGCGTCCTCTCTCTCGTTGGGACTGGCCGCTTTGATCTGGCGCTATCCGTCCCTCTGTTCACTCAATACGAAGACGTTGTCGCTCGGCAAGACGAAGTCCCCGCCAAAGCCATCAAAAACATCCTCGACTATCTCGTCAAAGTAGCCGAACTTCACGAGATCTTTTTCCTCTGGCGTCCGATTCTGGACGATCCCGGCGACGATCTGGTCCTTGAAATTGCCGCCCAAAGCAACAGCGATTTCATCGTGACCTTCAACGTTCGCCACTTCAAACAGGCCCATCAATTTGGAATTCGCCCCCTGCGTCCGCTAGAATTCCTCAAAGAGATTGGAGACATGACATGAGCGAACTTAATATCAAACTTCCCGCCTCCCTGGATCGTGAAGTCCGCAAGTTAGCGAAGCGGGACCGGATTTCCGTCAATCAATTCGTCGCGTCCGCCGTTGCCGAGAAAATGTCCGCTTTTCACACCGTTGAATACTTGAAACGCCGCGCTAAAAACGCAAGCCGTGGAAAATTCGAACAGGCTTTGAAGCAAATCCCTGACCACCCCGCCGCACCTGCTGATCGGCTGTCCTAAACGGGGAGAAGGGCGGAGATCACACCGGCTTCACTGGGTTCACAGGATCGCCACGGCTGAACAAGTACACGTTCAGGCCGTCAACGTAGCCCGCCGGATCAACCGCCGACCAGGGGGCCGACTTCGGATGGGTGCATCCGCCAATAGTGGCAATTCCGAAAAAGTGCCCGTAGCGACCCCGCTTTGCGGGGTGGCAGGTGGGGAAAATGCTTGGTGTAACCAGAATTGCCACTAATTCGGGATGCACCCACTGCGGATGAAAAGCTCGAATCTGGAAGTTCAAAAATGATGGCGCGGAAGACTCGGAAGAGGTGGCGGCGGGGGCGGTGGTTTCGGTGTCCTCACGATGACCTTGGAACTGGTACTCCCCCAACGCCTCCATATCGAACCGACTTGACCACCCGGCGGACCGAGGAACGAACGAACCGTAAGGACGCTCGCCGGTGCCGTAAGCGTCGTAAACATCACGCTCCAAGCGACCGGAAGGATCGTAAATATACTCAACACCGCTAGGCGACACGCCATACTCCGAAACATCCGCCAACGCCCCACGCAAAGGCCGACGACCATGCGTATATCGCGTCGGATTCAAAAACAAAAAACGCGGTTCGAACATCACTTGACTCCTTCCTGCGTAGAAGAATTGTTGGGGGCGGGTTTCGAGACCGTGCCGCTCTCGCTCGGATCAGAATTTTTGAGCAGGACGGGAAAGCCTCTCCTGCTTTCGCGAGTTAGAAGTTGAAGTCTAGTGGTAAATCCCATCGTAAAAACACCAAAGAAAAGCAAAAGCATGAAGCCTATAAGGACTGGCATGAGCGCAGCAAGCCCACCCGGCCCCATATTAAGAAAAGAATACAAGACGAATATAGCCAGAATAGCCACCGCTGTGACGCAACACCAAAAGTAAAATCGTAACCGCCGGAGGTTCCGGCAGGCTAGTGATTCCCATGTTAAATAGCCAAAAAGCAAAGGAACTACCACTGTTGTGTCCACTGCACCCCACGACTCTTCCCAGATAGCCATGAGCAACACTAAAACAAGCAGTAACGTTATCAGAAGCTCTCCCAGCAGGAAGAACTGCCAAAAAGCTGTCAGCGTATCGCGATTTGGGTTACGTGGTATGATCATTTCAGATCTAACACCTCTTCTCCTGGCCCTACACCCACACGTATTAATCCTTTAATAGGTTCCAGCCAAGACCACTCGGAATTAAAATCCTTGGGAGCAGTGATCGTCGCGCCTGAACCCATGCCCAAGGTTAAAATTGTCCCAATGTTTCCACATAGAAGGCCTCCTGCGTAGAGAGCCACAGCTCCAACATTCCCTATAATGCCATAAGCTTTTGCGGTTCCCCACTGATATCGATCATGCCCCTTATAACGAATTTGTCCCACTGCCTGCAAACCCGCATTCTGTCCTTTGGCATCACATACTTTCTTCACGACAATCTCGACGTGAGCGTCAATATACGCTGTTCCAAATGCCCACCATCTACTAGTTGGGCCTTTGCCTTCGAATTCAAACGCCATATTTAGGCGGTTAAATTGAATTTTTTTGGTTTCACCATATTTCATCGTAGGAAACAATTTCTTGGCCTCTGAACGTATGGTGTTGTAAATTCCTTCTATGTGAGCCTTGACCGTCGGATTATCTTGAACGGCCTTCAAGAACGCCGCGCCAATAATTTCTACTGTATCGCCTGTTCCACCAGCCCAGTGAGAATAGAACGACGCACCACTCACATCTTCGACAGTTATTGTCGCAAGCCCATTCGGGTCCAGCCCATTGATCGGATTGTTTGTCACGAAACCATACAGGTTTGGTCCGTCGAAGTAAAAGATATCCTGGGAAAGCCATATGCCTAAGTCGGGATCGTAAGGACGGGTTTGAGAGAAGAGCAGCCCCGTCATCGGATCGTAGCGCATACCCTGGAATGTATAGTTCCAT
>WQYP01000307.1 GCA_009781185.1 Phycisphaerales bacterium
ATCAAAAAGCCCCACGGAGATCAAAAAAATGATCCAAAGCGGCTGCAGCCGGAGATTCCCTCTTGACTTCCGGCTTCCTACAGGTGGCACCCAAGACCACGCCTCAGGTGCCATACATCCTGTGATCTTGTGATCTGCTCTCTGCCATTTCCGCCATGACGTAACCCTCGTCATGCCGTAGAATCGGGAAATTGTTTCGAACGCGTTCCATAAGAGAAATCGTTATGCCCTATCTCATTCCCGCCATCGATCTTCGTAGCGGCAAAGTCGTCCGCCTCAGGCGCGGCGACTACAACCAGCAGACCACTTACGAAGTCGATCCGCTCGATATCGCCAGGAAATTCGAAGACGCCGGCTGCCGGTGGCTGCATGTCGTTGACCTCGACGGCGCCAAGGAAGGACGGCCTGTCAACCTGGCCATCATCGAAAACATCATTCGCCACACGAAGCTTAAAGTCGAAGTCGGCGGTGGCATCCGCACGGAAGAATCGATGGAATATGCCTTGGCCATCGGGGCCGAGCGTGTCATCCTCGGCACACGCGCCCTGGCCGACATGCCCTGGTTTGAAGCCATGGCCAACGATTCACGCTTCAAACACCGACTCGTCTTGGGTCTCGACGCCAGGGACGGCTACGTCGCCACCCACGGCTGGACTCGCGGAGGAAGAGGTGGTGGTGACAACAACTCGCCCAAGGCCATTGACATCGCCAGGACCGTCAACGCCTGGCCGCTGGCCGCGCTCATCTACACCGACATCGCCCGCGACGGCATGCTCAAGGGCCCCAATCTCCGCGCCACCGCCGCCCTCGCCAAAATTTGCAAAAACGTCCCCATCATCCACTCCGGCGGCGTCAAAGCACTCCCCGACATCACCGCTCTAAAAGCACTTTCCATCGCCGGTATCATCGTCGGCAAATCGATCTACGAAGGAACGCTCAACGTTAAAGCTGCCGTCGAAGAACTCGCCAGTTGAAACTGGAATGACGAAATTCGAATGACGAATGACGAATCAAATCCAAATGATCGAATGACGAATGACCGAAACAAGGTTGCCTGAAGGCAGCATCTCGGAGGTTTCGGTCATTTGAACATTCGGATTTGATTCGTCATTCGAATTTCGTCATTTCTGCTATAATCCACACGACCAACACTGAAGGAGGTCCGCGGTGCGTGAAGAACTCAAAGAACTGCTCGACCAGGAACCTTTTGAGCCGTTTCATATCGTTACCAACAGCGGCGAAAAATACCTCGTCGAAAATCCATACAACGTCGCGCCTGGCGAAACCTGCATCGGCCTCTTTCCGCCACGCACTAATCGCTGGATCACCATCCGCCTCAACCAGATGACCGCCCTGGAGTCCGTACACGAAGTCGCATAATGTCAGACACTCCCCCTCCCAATCTCTCTTCTCTTGTGCAGGCGGTGGTTGACAGCTATCAGGATTCGCCGCCGACACGTCATATTGATGCCGGGCATCTGCCCTCACGCGATTCGGTCATCGAACTGCTTACTCTCATCCGCGAACTGCTCTTCCCCGGCTACTTCGGCAAACAAAACCTCACCGCCAAAACACTCAACGCTCACGTCTCTGCCCTCATCACCACCATTGCAGAGGTTCTACTGAAACAAGTGAGCAGTTCCATTCGTCATCAGGCGAATCGCCGCGGCGTCGCATGCCCCCATTGCGACGCCACCGCCCAAACCATTACCCACGCTTTTCTCGGCGCGATCCCCGAACTTCGCGCGACACTCGCCACGGACGTCCAGGCCGCCTACGACGGCGACCCCGCCACCGGCGATACCGACGAAATCATCTTCTCCTACCCCGGCCTCCTCGCGATCACCATCTACCGCGTCGCCCACGAACTCCACAAAAATAGCGTCCCGCTCATCCCACGCATCATGACCGAATACGCGCACTCCCTCACCGGCATCGACATCCACCCCGGCGCCACCATCGACACCCACTTCTTCATCGATCACGGCACCGGCGTGGTCATCGGCGAAACCACCATCATCGGCAAACGCGTCAAGCTCTACCAAGGCGTCACGTTGGGCGCCCTGTCCACCCGCGACGTGGCCGCCCTCCGCGGGAAAAAACGACATCCTACTCTTGAAAACGACGTGACCGTCTACCCTGGCGCGAGCATCCTCGGCGGCGAAACCGTCATCGGCAGAGGCGCCACCATCACTGCCAACGCGTTCGTGACGCAATCCGTTCCGCCGCACACGCGTGTCTCGGTTAAGAACCCCGAACTGCAATACAAGGACCGTCGCCCCACCGAATTCAAACAGGACCTCCCCCACGACTTCCAGATATAGCCCCCCCCTACTTCTTCTTCAGCTCCTTCATCGCGCCAAGGCAGACCCCACCTGCCACGACCATGATCGCCACCATCACTGCCCAAGACCACCGAATAGCCATTGCACATCTCCTTTCATCCGCACTCGTCACTGCATTATAACGCCGCTTTTCCTGCCGCCACTTTCCCCGCAGGTGGTGAAGAAACGGGGGAGGCGGTATAACGGCGAAGGTATGTTGATGAGGTGTTATGGCTCTTACGGTAACGACGATCGGTGATGGGGCGATGGCGACGGTCTGTTCGCAGATACTGGCGAGCCGGGCTGACGTGACGCTGACGATGTGGGTGCGAGAGCCGGCGCATTTGGCGGAGATGAGGCGGGATCGTGAGAACAAGCGTTATTTGCCGGGGGTGAAACTGGTGGATGGGATGAAGCCGGAGGGTGATGAGCAGCGGGCGTTAGCGGGGGGAGGGGAGGGGGGGGGGGGGGGGGCGGTTTTTGGGTGGGGGGCGGGGGGGGTACGGGGGGGGGCGGTGGCCCGGGTTCAGGGGGTGCGGGGGGGGGG
>WQYP01000308.1 GCA_009781185.1 Phycisphaerales bacterium
AACTCGCCGACGAACTCTACCGCATGCAGCACCGCCAGCTCCCCGACAACTGGGACAAGGACCTCCCCACCTTCCCCGCCGACAAGAAAGGCCTCGCCTCCCGCGAATCCTCCGGCAAAGTCCTCAACGCCCTCGCCAAAAACGTCCCCTGGCTCCTCGGCGGCGCCGCAGACCTCGACCCCTCCACCAAAACACGCCTCACCTTCCCCGATGCCGGCGACTACCAATCCACCCATTACGCCGGCCGAAACTTCCACTTCGGCGTCCGCGAATTCGCCATGACCGCCATCACCAACGGCATGTCCCTCACCAAAGTCCGTCCCTACTCCGCAGGCTTCTTCATCTTCTCCGACTACGCACGCCCCGCCATCCGACTCTCCGCCCTCATGGAAATCCCCAACATCCACATCTTCACCCACGATTCCATCGGCGTCGGCGAAGACGGCCCCACCCACCAACCCGTCGAACAACTCGCCTCCCTCCGCGCCATCCCCGGCCTCATCGTCCTACGACCCGCAGACGCCAACGAAGTCCTCGAAGCCTGGCGCTTCATCATGCCCCTGCGCCACCACCCCGTCGCCCTGATCCTCTCCCGCCAAAACCTCCCCACGCTCGACCGCTCCCTCTACGCCCCCGCCTCCGGCCTCGCCAAAGGCGCCTACATCCTCGCCGATTCCTCGGTAGGGGGGACCACTCCGAAAATCATCCTCATCGCCAGCGGCTCCGAAGTCTCCCTCTGCATCGACGCCCACGAATCCCTCAAATCCGAAGGCATCCCCACCCGCGTCGTCTCCATGCCCTCATGGGAACTCTTCGAACAACAACCACCCACCTACCGCGACCAAGTCCTCCCCCCAACCATCACCGCTCGCCTCGCCGTCGAACAAGCCAGCACCCTCGGCTGGCACCGCTACATCGGCCCCAAAGGCTCCATCATCGGAATGAACACCTTCGGCGCCTCCGCCCCGCTCAAGGATGTCCAGAAAAAATTCGGCTTCACCCCCGACCGCATCCTCCAAGCGGCCAAGGATTTACTGTAACCCCGGAGTTCACGCTTCAGCGTGTCCATCAGAGCCGCGACCGTAAGGGAGCGACAGGTATCCACATTGACGCCCGGTCGCTCCCTTACGGTCGCGGCTCCGATACCCTTCCTCACTCGTACGAATACGACTTATACTTTGACATCACCAACAATCGCAGGCAAAATGCCCCACATGTCGCATCGCCGTCAACTCATTCGCACCTGCCTGATCAGCATCGTTGCCGTAGTCTTCGTATTCGGACTTAGCTACGCCGGATTGCGATGGTTGGCACGTTCAGCATTCCCTGACGACACGACCGACGTCTCAGCTTACCCCAGCACATTGAAGGAGTGGTCCGCTACCGGTTTGGTCTCACACTTCCCACCGCACATTCCGCCGCACGCGAAAAACATAAAATTTTCGGCACGTCCAAAAATCCTGCAAGGCGGCGCACACATCCAAATTCGCATGCAATTATCCGATGACGAGATCGGAGTGATTGAGGCGCAACTCAAGGAAGCCGCAATATATGCATACGACGGCAACAATCACCACATGGACTCCAATATGATTTCTCCACCACCGACATTTCAAACCTTGAATGATCCAGAGACGGCCTTTGCTTCCCCAGCTCGCTACAAGCTCTACGTGTTGTCGGCAAAGGATAAGGGAGCATGGAATCACGGCGAAACAAGCGGTGCAGCCGTTTCAACGACAAATCACGAAGTCATCTATTGGGCGGAATCGTGGTAAAGAACTCCAAGCTTTTCGCCGTCGTATGCGACGGAGGTAGCCATGAAAAAGAAAAATCAGAAAAATAACAACGACCTTCCCAAAGGCCAGACGCCCGAAAAAGTCCGACGTGTGATCGATTATTACGATCATCAATCGGAGGAAGACGCCGTCGCCGAAATCGAAGCGGCAGACGATGCGGATGAGACCTTCATGGTCGTCCCGTGGGACCTGGTCCCCCGCGTCCAAAAGCTGATCGATCAGCACAAATCCAAAAGCAAGCCCCGCCGCTCCAAGTCACGTCACGCCGCGTAACACGATTGCCATGGGGGTGGTTGGAGTGTCCTCACCGCTCATCACTTGCGTTGGGATTCGTCTTTGTCGATGGTATAATCAAACGAGAAGTAGCTCAGAAAGAGTCGGGAGATGACCGCATGAAATCGACACGTTTTAACGTTGTTGTCCAGAAAGAGGCGAATTGGTACGTCGCCAAGTGCGTCGATAACTCGGTCGCTTCACAAGGCAAGACCATCGAAGAAGCTCTGAGTAACCTGAAAGAAGCCCTCGAGTTGTATTACGAAGACGAATCGCCATATGAGTTGCCGGTTCCGGCGTTGCTTACGTCCGTGGAAGTGGCCGTCTGATGGGCTCGAAATATCCCTTATTGCCCGCTCGTGAAATTATCAAAGCCCTCCACAAGGCGGGCTTCGAGGAAGTTTCTCAACGTGGAAGTCATCGTAAATTGAGAAGCGGTTCGGTCATGGGGGGGGCGGTGAGGACGGTCATTGTGCCGATGCATGATGAAGTTGCTCGTGGAACTCTTCGGAGCATTTTGGAACAAGCCAGTATTGATCTGGAAACATTTTCAGAGTTACTCTGAATCGTTTACACTACCCCTCATGAACATCCTCATCACCGGCTCCTCCGGACAAATCGGCACCAACCTCGCTCTCGCCCTCCAATCCCGCGGCGCCCCCCCCCCCCCCCCCCCCCCCCCCCCCCCAACCCCCCCCAACCACCCCACCCAAAACCCCCACCCCACCCACCCACAA
>WQYP01000309.1 GCA_009781185.1 Phycisphaerales bacterium
TAAATCTGGCACTCACCTACTCTCGCGCAGTTGGGCACTACCATCGGCCGTTAGAGCTTCACGGTGCTGTTCGGAATGGGAAGCAGTGTTACCTCTAACGTAAATGCACCAGAAAACCGGAAGCTGCTGTTTTCTTCAGCGAGTTGGTGCGGCAGAATTTTCTTCGATGAGGCGGACGAGGACACTGGCAGCATATTCCGGCGGCATGGGGGAGTCGGGGGACCAAAGGACGATACGACGCCATGTGGCGGAAGTGGCACAGGGTTCTATATCGCGTGGGATAGCAACCGAGAGATTGCCGTGCGAACTCATGAAGGCGAGGACTCCGGGCGTGTTGTCGCTTAGGTCAACGCTGAAGTGTCCGCTCATGGCCAAGGCGGCGGTGGCGAGGGCAGAACGGCTGGAATTGCTGAGGAATGTTCGATCTTGAAAGCGTGCACGTCGCCCGCCGCTGTTGGTAACACTCGTGGTGAAGGTTACGGATGCAACTCCGCGATGAGCGAAGTTGAGCGGGAGATGAATGAAAAAGGCGGTCGCTTCGCTGGGTTGAAGTTGAACATCGAGAGGGTAGATTTCATTGGCGGCGGCGAGTTTGATGTGAAGCGAGGTTGGTGCATTGAATAAATTCTGGATAGCCAACACGACGCGGAGTTTGCCTTCTATTTCAAAAGCGAAGGCAGTCAGGTGAATGCGACCAAATTGGTAAATCACATCAAGAGGAACGATTTTGGCGAGAACGTCCAGAGCGGTGTCGGAGCGATTGGTCTTGCGATAATTCCAATAGGTGCAGATGGAGATGAGCAGGATGCACGTGATGAAAACGGTCTTGGTCCAATAGCGGATGGCAGCAGCTTGCTGGGGTGTATTGTTTCCATTGCCAGAAGCGAGGGCAAAGATGCCGATGAGGCTGATGATGGCTCCCAGGATGGCAAACACAGAAATTGCCACGGGGAGAGTGAGGGGACGGTCCCCGCTGGTGATAGGGGAACGGATACCCAGAAGATGAACCCAAGGAAGGCGGCGGAAGATTTGGGGATCCACGCCGGCAGCGAGCATCTTCGAATCGGCAGGAGTGTTGTATTCACGCAAAAGACGTATGAGTTCGACAGTGTTGGTGACGAGCAAGGCGGGGAGAATGAAGAGAGACATCACGCTCCACCAACCGAGAGTGAGATTATGGAGGGTGGCGGAGGTAAAACGTCGACAGGCACATGAGCGGCAGAGCATGCCGGAGGACGAGCGAGTGATAGCAACCAAGAGAATACCTGTCACCTTGCGAAAATGAGCGAGGGCAAGGGAGGCTTGTTTTTGACAGGACTCGCAATGGCCGAAAGTGATCATATGGGGTTCCTTATGTCCACTCGTTCGCTCGAAGTATACTTTGTAGGAGTTGTCGCGTCGAAGTAAAACCGACATTCAGTAACGCAGATATCCTGCTACCAGACCGCTCCGCAAAAATGGCAGCGGCCCCTCTTTCGAAGGGCCGCGGTCATCAATCTGGCACTCACCTACTCTCGCGCAGTTGGGCACTACCATCTATCCGTGATTCAATGCTTCTCTCAATCTTGCGACGAACTCCTGGAACTCGCCGGGCTGGTAGACCGGTGGTTCGACGAGTCGCCAGTCGATGGGCTGGCCCTCGAAACGATCGCCGATGTGGCGTGGGAAAAAGTGCATGTGCAGATGTGGGATGGTGTTGCCGTGGATTTCGTAGTTGATCTTGATGGCTCCGGTCACCATCTTCAGCGCCCGTGAGACTGTCTGAATATCCTGCATAAAGGCTGCGGCATCGGCCGGGGAAAGATCGTGCATTTCAACCGCGTGCCGATGGACCACGAGGCAGCAATATCCCTTCAAAGCCACTCGCTCATGGGCGATAAGCCTCGATGCTCGCAAGTTCGCGACGTTTAAAATATATGAAGGGCCTTGACGGCAGCATACGGGGCAGGTCTCCTCGCGGCAGTATGCCGCCCATTGTTCCGGATGATTCCAGCCGCTCATTGTTCCTCCTTCAGCAAGCTTCGAGGTCGCCAGTCTGATAGTTGGCCCGTTTTGTGGGTGGCCAGCCACTGGCGAAGGTCCGACGCCGTGCGAACGCGGTCGTCCAGGACCGCTCGATAGAGGTCCACGGAAGGACATCGTAGATGCGGGTCGGTGCTTCGTAACGATTTGAGTTCCAAAATAGCCGTTCGAGTTTCGGGGGTCAGCGCGGCTCGCATCGGTTCGATCAGGTTCTCTGCTCGCGGCAGAGCATAATCCTCCGATGCGGACCACATGTCGATTTTCCACTCTGCCCCATCCGTTGCCCGGTAACGAAGCTGCCAATACAAGGCTCGGTCCCGCCCCGAGAGTTCGTTGCTGAAACGCGCCTGGCGAACGCAGGGATTGGCCGCACATTCACGGAGCATCTGAAAGCCGTGTTCAATGCGGAGTTCGGGACAATAAATTTCCATGTCGATGTCGGGATCGATCATGAGGTCATACGCGAATGCCCCAACCAACACGGGCCGCCCGAATCTTCTCCATCGCTCCATCAGATCAAGGTCGGCGAGGATGGCGGTGGCGGTTCGCTTCTGGTTCGCCGCGTGTTCTGTCAGAGTCTTGGTCATTCGGCGTCTCGATCCAATTTGCAAACCGCATCATGGCGGCATTCTATCTGGGACTATTTCGCTCTGCAAAAACGACCGCGGCCCTTCTTTCGAAGGGCCGCGATCATAAATCTGGCACTCACCTACTCTCGCGCAGTTGGGCACTACCATCGGCCGTTAGAGCTTCACGGTGCTGTTCGGAATGGGA
>WQYP01000310.1 GCA_009781185.1 Phycisphaerales bacterium
CGGCTGGCTGCGAGCCTGGCGCGGCTGGCAGAGCTTCCAACTTATCATGCTCGGTGCTCAGTTGAATTCAGAATAAGGAGGCAAAAGATGTGGGTAACAGCAAGATGGCCATGCGGGGCTTTGCGGTGATCTCGCAAAATGGCACCGAAAACGCTTGCGGCGTCGCGGACTTCGCCTTTGACATGACAATCTGCCACAAAAGATGGCCACACCCTAGGCGAACGCTCGGACGCCTCTGCATTCCCACGCAAGGCCATTACTGATACAATACCGAAATGAGCACGACAAAACGCGTCACGATGTTATATGGCCGGGAAGGAATGAATCTTTCGGTCCCGGCGGAATCGGAAATCCTGCGTGGAAAACATCCGCCTGCAATGGAGAATCCGGGCAAAACGATACGCGCCGGCTTAGAGCAGCCGATCGGCTGTGCACCTTTGCGAGAACTGCTGCGAAAAAAGAAACCGCGAACGACCGCGATCACGATCAGCGACATCACCCGTCCCGTGCCCAACAAAACCATCTTGCCGGAACTGCTGAAGGTGCTCAATGAGGAAGGCATCCCTGACGCCGCGGTAGTCATTGTCGTGGGAACAGGACTGCATCGCCCGAGCACGCCGGAAGAGAAGGTCGAACTGGTCGGCGAACAGATATTGAAGCGAATCCGAGTCGTGGATCATCTCGCCGCCGACAAATCGACGGTCGTCAAAGTCGCCGACGCCCCCCCGGTCTTCGTGAACAAAATTTTCGTCGAATCCGACTTCCGCATCGTCACCGGCCTCATCGAGCCCCACTTCATGGCCGGCTACTCCGGCGGTCGAAAAGGCATCTGCCCCGCTCTCGTCGACCTCGACTCCGTCCAACGCTTCCACGGCCATCAAGTCATGGCCGACCCCCACTCCGCCAACGGCATCCTCGCCGGAAACCCCTGCCACGCCGAAAGTCTCCGCATCGCCAAAACCGTCGGCTGCGACTTCCTCGTCAACGTCGCCATCAGCTCCGACCGCCGCGTCGCCGGCGTCTACGCCGGCCACATGGAATCCGCACACGCCGCCGGCGTCCGCGACGTCGAACAATGGACCACCGCCCTCGTCGAAAAAACCTTCGACCTCGTCATCACCAGCGGCGGCGGATACCCACTCGACAAAACCTTCTACCAAACCGGCAAAGGCATCGTCTCCGCCATGGAAGCCTGCAACGCCCACTCCACCCTCCTGATCGTCTCGCAATGCGAAGAAGGCATCGGCTCACCCTCCTTCACCGAAATGATGTCCGAATGGTCCGGCCGCTGGCAGCAATTCCTCAAACACATCGCCAACACCCCCGTCAAACACGACCAATGGCAAGTCCAGATGATGTGCCGCGCCATGGCACGCGTCGGCGGCGAACAGATCCTCTTAGTATCCGAACTCAACCCCAAAGACCTCCGCAAAACTTGGGTGCAGTCAGTGGAGAGAGTAGGCAATGCACAAGATCGTGCCCAGCAGGCGATAGACGCTTTCCTGAAGAACCATCCTGCTGCCCGCATAGCGGTAGTCCCGGAAGGCCCCTACACAATGCTTCGCAGAATGGGTGACACGAAATAGCAACGTAGCGACCCCGCTTTGCGGGGTGGTGGAGCCCCGCATGGCAATGCGGGGCTTTAGCTCTCGAAATGAAACCCGCCGTTGATCGCGTAAAAGATCACCGAAAATGCTTGCAGCGTCGCACCCCTCACATCTCGCCCGCCTCGCCCCCTTTGATATAAAAAAATTCCTGCAATACAAACCCCGCCCAATGCGTTAGTTGCTTTACGACCCCGATGCACTAAAAGGAACCGCCGTGCCCTTGGCTTTCGACACCCAATTCTTCCGCAAGCTCGAGCGATTCGAGATCTTCCCCCACGGCGTCCACCGCGGCGGACAAATCGGACATCGCCGCAGCCCCAGCCGCGGCACAGGACTCGAATTCGCAGACCACAAAGAATACTCCCCAGGCGACGACATCCGTTACATCGATTGGAACGTCTACGCACACCTCGAAGAACTCTTCGTCAAAATCTTCGAACAGGAAGAAGCCCTCCCACTCTACATCCTCCTCGACACCTCCGCCTCCATGAGCGTCGGCGAAGGGGGGGGGGCAAGCAAACTGACCTTCGGCGCCAACCTCACCGCCGCCCTCACCTACGTCGGCCTCTCAAACCAGGACTACGTCCGTGTCTCCCTCTTCGCCGAAGGCAAAGTCGCCTCCACCAAAATCCTCAGCGGCAAAACCCGTATCTACGAAGTCCTCGACCGCCTCGACACCCAGCCCAACGGCACCACCGACCTCACCGCCGCCATCGAAGCCTTCTCCACCGAAAACCCCACCGCTGGCATGGTCTTCATCATCTCCGACTTCCTCGACCCCAACGGCCTCCTCACCGGCGTTCGCCTCCTCGCAGGCCGAAAATTCGCCGTCCAGGGAATCCACCTCGTCGCCCCACAGGAACTCACCCCCGACGTCGCAGGCGACATCGAACTCGAAGACCTCGAAACCGGCAAACGCCTCCGAATGGCCACCCGACGCGACACCATGCAACGCTTCCACGCCTTCTTCGAAGAACACTGTGCCAACGTCCGTGGCGAACTCGCCAAATACGGCGCTAGATATCTAAGACTCTCCAGCGACCAATCGCTCGACGAAGTCCTTTTCACACGGCTGCCCAAAGAAGGAGTATTACGATAACTACGCAAACCGAACAACCCAAAGCACTACGCGGTAGCGTTGTGGCAGACGTCGAAGCCGTCAAAGACTTCAACGTCCTC
>WQYP01000311.1 GCA_009781185.1 Phycisphaerales bacterium
CCAGCACCTTGGCCGAGGTGAAGAGGTTCTGCACCGCCGCGCCCATCTTAACGCCCAGAGTGTTGAGTGCCGTAAGCAGTACGATGATCACAATCGCCGCGAGATTGGCGGTGTTCAGGCCGATATCCATGTTGCCCAGCACCATCGGGCCAACATGCCAGGCCGGAACATGGCCAATATGCCATATCCAGTTCTCGGCGCTCACGGACGGGAAGAACACTCCCAGAAACTTGCCGAAGGCAACGCCGACCGCGGCGATGGTTCCGGTCTGGATCACAAGAAACAGGGTCCAGCCATACAGGAATCCCCAGAGCGGTCCCAGCGCCTCTCGCAGGTACACATACTGTCCGCCTGCCTTGGGCATCATGGCGGCCAGCTCGCCGTAGCTCAGAGCTCCGGTAACGGTCAGAGCGGCGGTCAGCAGCCAGGCGGCGATCAGCAGCGCAGGCGATCCCAGCAGGCGCGACATGTCCGCCGAGACGATAAAGATACCCGATCCGATCATCGAGCCCATCACAATGGCCGTGGCCGAATACAGCCCCATCCCCTGCACAAGCTGCGGTTGCGATGCGGCGGTAGATACCTTGGTTGTCATTCCGTGGCCTTTTGGATTGCCATTTCCTTTTGGATTGCCATTTCCTTTTGAATTGTCATTCCGAGCGAAGCGAGGAACCTGCTTTTTCCTTCCCGGGCTCAGGCAGTCCGGGCTGCCATATACCAGTCCAGCCTGCGGCAAGGTCTTCCCATGTTGAATTTGCTTGTTCGATCAACGCAATCTTTTTTTGACGGTCCCAGCATTTGATCTGCTTTTCTCGGGCAATAGCGTTGCGAACGTAAGTGTGCCGCTCATAGTAGACCAACCGTGTGATCTTATACTTCCCTGTAAATGTATCAGGACGAAGCTCGCGGTGCTGTAACACCCTTTTGACGATATCGTTTGTGAACCCAACGTAGAGCGTGCGGGAACGGCTGGCTAGAATGTAAACGTAGAAGATGTATTCACGGTCGGACATAGCAGATGACCATTCTAGCTGGAAAGAAAAGCAGGTTCCTCGCTTCGCTCGGAATGACAAGCAAAAAAACTATTTTAATACTCGTAAGAAATCTTCTATTCCTGTTTCGAGATTTTTTTCTTCTTTCAGGAGCGCGCTAATCACGGCAACCGAATCGGCTCCGGCGTCGATTACGCTGGCCGCATTGGCAGGCGAAATTCCACCAATGGCCACCAGCGGCAGATGAGGCTGTCGAATCAAGGCGCGTGCTCGGCGGACTCCCTCAAGCCCGACCACAGGGTCCGGATTCGCCTTCGTGCCAGTCGCGAAGACCGGGCCGATAGCGATGTAGTCAGCTCCTGCCTCGACAGCGGCGCGAACCTGCTCCTCATTGTGAGTCGAACACCCGACGATGCCTCCCGGCAACATCTTCCTTGCCTCGCTGACGGCCTCGTCGTGCTGTCCTACGTGGACCGCGTTCCATCCGGCGAGCTTCGCCAACTGGGGCGAATCGTTCATCACCAGCGTCGCTCGCACGCCTTGAAATATGTCCGTGATCCGCTTGGCGTTGGCGAGAATATCCGCCTCGGTTCCCTGCTTATCGCGATACTGCACCAGAGTCGCACCGGCGTTGCGGAGCGCTTCGGCAAACCGAACGACCGTGACGCCCCGGCCATTCAGAGTTCCCGCATCGAGAATCGCATAGAGCCGGGGGAGCCTCATTTTCTACCCATAACGACGTCATCCTGAGGTCGCCGCGGCGACCGAAGGACCATCGCATTTTTCCTGTACCGGCGACGACTTTTAGTGGTAAACGTTGACATACCAAACCTGCCTGACCTTCATGAAACTCCTTGGCGAACAAGCAAAATACGGGCGTTCTTCGCTACGCCAGAATGACGGCAAATTTTATTTTTCGGGTTCAGGGATGTCCCTCTGCCGCTCCAGAAACCGCTCCATGAAACCGGTGTCAAACCGTCCCGCACGGAACTCCTCATCGGCAAAGATACGCTGATGCAGCGGAATGGTCGTGTGTATTCCCTGCACCACGAACTGGCTCAGCGCGCGCTGCATCCGGTTCATAGCCTCTTCGCGGTCACTTCCGTGGCAGATCAGCTTGGCGATCATCGAGTCGTAGTACGGCGGCACCACTCCCTCGGCGTACTGCGCCGTATCGACACGAACGCCATTTCCCCCAGGAACGTTGAACGCCGTGATCTTTCCCGCGCTGGGCGTAAACTTCTCCGGATGCTCGGCGTTGATGCGACACTCGATGGCGTGGCCGCGTATCTCCACCGGACCGGTGACAATCGAGCTGAGCTTTTCGCCTGCGGCGATCCTCAGTTGCGCCTTGATGAGATCGATGCCGGTCACCATCTCGGTGACGCAGTGCTCCACCTGGATGCGCGTGTTCATCTCGATGAAGTAAATCTTGCCGTCCTCATCCATCAGGAACTCAACCGTTCCCGCGTTCCAGTATCCGATGTTTTCAAGCGACCGGCGGATCGTCCGGCCCAGCTCTTCGCGCAGCTTCGGAGTCACCTGCAAGCTGGGAGCTTCCTCAATCAACTTCTGGTGGCGACGTTGAATCGAGCACTCGCGCTCGCCCAGGCTGAGCACGTTGCCGTGCTCATCGGCCAGAACCTGAAACTCGATGTGCCTTGGCCTCTCGATGAACTTCTCCATGTAGAGATCGCCGTTGCCGAAGGCGTTGGCCGCCTCGGTCGAAGCCTGGTTGAAGAGCGCGGGCAGCTCCTCGGCATCGCGGCAGATGCGCATGCCGCG
>WQYP01000312.1 GCA_009781185.1 Phycisphaerales bacterium
ATCAACGATTCCAGCTATACAATCGACACCTCTGGAACCACTATGTTTTGCACGGCGAAAGATACTCTCACCAGCCACTCGCAAACCGGCGACAACGTCACCGAAACTTATCATGGCCCTTCCTTCTCGCACGTCATAACACAGGTGCACTACGATGCGACCAACTCCAACGAGTCGCATCTCAGCGGCAATCTCCTCAGCTATCACTACGTCAACTTCGATCTCGGCTGGTGGGCTCAGTGGGTTTACGATCAAGCTGGCAATACAACTTCTTCAGCCTCTACTCCCAACGCCAACTATCCGCCGTCGCCGGACTACAGCCAAACGATAGACACTCAGGCATATTCCGTTCCCGGCATCCCCAATCCGCATTTTCAATCAGACGCGGATTGGATCGTATCCATCGAACAACAGGCCAGCGCCCAAGCCGGGTTGATCAACCTCGTCGGCGGGAATCCAATGCAGCCGCCCTCGCTTCCCGCCGTTCCAACGCCAATGCCGCCGCCCGGCGTGATCAGTCCCGACGTCGTGCCCGACGAACATAAACAATTCGCTCAGCTTTGCGAGGATGTGTATAATAAGAGTCCAATAGGAATTCCTGGTAAATGGACCCCAGTCCGCAAGTTTGAGCGAGGTTCGTTATTTGCAGAGCTTTATCGCAACAACCAAACTGGCGAATATGTGCTGGCGTTCCGTGGAACAGAGCCTTCGGACATTGGCGATTGGTCTACCGATCTGGGGCAGGCGGTAGGGGGTATCATTCTATCGGATCAATACAATGACGCCGTCGACATAGCACAAGAAGCAATTGAATGGATAGGATGTGACAAAAAACTGACTTTGATTGGCCATTCCCTGGGTGGTGGCTTGGCCGCCGCAGCCGCGATCGCGACGAATCGTTCTGCCGTGACATTTAACGCCGCCGGATTGAATTCTATCACGCAATGGGCTACGGGAGCGGAAAATTACACCAGTGAAGTGATAAACTACTCTGTTCAAGGAGAGGCTTTGACTACCTTGCAAAAACTCTCTACCAATCCCAAGTGCTTTTGGCAAACAATACATACTTCTCCCATCGCCCGAAGATGCGAGTCCGAACTGGTTCTTGTCCAGGATAGATATAAATGTAGATTTAATTGGTCTTGCCAAGATAAATCTGGACAAGGTACGGATCATGATACAATTGCATAAAATGAAATCTGTGCTACATGCACTCGGCGTAACACCGCCATGATGTTTAACAAGGAATTCCATATGAAAAGAATAAATCTCGTTTTTTCTCTGGTATCATTGACCTTGCTGCTATTTGTTTTCAATGGCTGCGACTCAAATACTGACGTTACCTATTCGCCCGAATATAAATTTGCTTCTATGGTTGGAACGCGTTGGAAGACGAAAACTAAAGTCGCTATAGTTGTTTTAGGTGGGGAAAAATATCTTGTTCCTCCACGGGGGTTTGACCCTACCGATCCTTCTTATGAGTATGCCCCTACTTCAGATAAACCACGTGTTCTTGCGGCGTTTCCAGCAGGTACACATCTACGGATCGAAAAATTAATGGAGCATGACGACGGAAACAGAATGGAAAGGTATGTGATGGTTACGTTGGAGGATAAAACATATTCTAAAAAGAGTGTGTGTCTTCACGTCGATTTTTTTGTACTTAATACTTTTTTGGCTATGTATCGAAGCTCACCAGATTTTCCTTTGCCCAAGACCTGGTCCGTGAACCCTGACCTGCTGGAAGCTGCGGAATGAGTTCGACATGAAAATAAACAAGCAAAAGCCGACCCAGGTGACCACGACGCACGACTACCAGCACACGGACGATCTGACTTCCTCTTATGACAGTTCCGGCCTTGTTTACGGCGGAACCGCCGGCGACGGAAAATGGGACAACGAAAACGACTCGAGCGACGTTCATCTGTTCGAAAAGAACAGTTCAAACGAAACGATCGACACTTCGGGCATAACCCCGCTGATCGTGGCGCTGGACACTTTTGCCGGTTACACGAAAACCGGCGACACGATCAATGGAGATTCCGGCGGACTTGTCGGCTACGGCACCACGTACTCCGACCGATTCCAGACACATTACGCTATAAACAACACCGATACGTCGAATCTCGGCGGCGATGTGCTCACCTATCATCACACGCGATCCGACCTGGGCTGGACAAACTATAACAACGGCACACCGTTCCCCAACGCCAATCCACCGGCCGACCCGGACTCCACGGCCACGATCAATCCGCATCCGTCGTCCGTTCCCGGCGCTGCCGATCCGCATTTTCAATCAGACGCGGATTGGATCGTATCCATCGAACAACAGGCCAGCGCCCAAGCCGGGTTGATCAATCTCGTCGGCGGCAGTCCGTTTGTCATCCCGCCGAAAATCGTGCAGCCGCCGGCGGCCACCGCTACCACACCGCCTGCGACTAATTCCACGACGGTCAAGGGCTCCATCAATCCCGGCGGTTACATCGCGACCGGAAGTATGTGGGATGAGATCGCGAATAGTTGGGACTTTATCAAGTCGCTACCGCAAGCGACTTACGAAGCAACGAAAGCAGTCTCCGCCGATCTTGCCAATATTGTCACATTGGGACTCAACGATCAGTTGAGAGCGAACAGCCAGGCGGCGTGGGAGGAGCTAGTGCTCTATTCCTCCTGGATTGATGGATATAATTTTTGCAGTTTGATCCGCGCGTCAGCGGTGGTGAATTGCCAATCGACCTTGGTGGCGATTGCGTTGCGAGTCGTTTCCCATGCACA
>WQYP01000313.1 GCA_009781185.1 Phycisphaerales bacterium
AGAGTGTTTTAACGATTATGACGATGAAATTCCCCTCTGAGGAAGCAGTGGTCAGTGGACAGTGGTGAGTGGTCAGTTTGTAAGGGCGACCGCAAGAGCGGAGGGCGTTAGCCCTCCGGTTGCCCGCCATCCTACATAACCCAAGAAACAAAAACCCAAAGCGTAAGCGAGGGATCGCGGGGTAAAACGCATCCACCTTTCCCGCAATCCCTCGCTTACGCTTCGGGTTTTTGTTTTGGGGTGTCGAACAATGACGGGCGAACACATGGGTTCGCTCCAATCCTGTTCGGCACGATTATTGCGTAGGGAGAAGGACTGGGTAATCCAGCAAACCTGAGAGAGTGTGAAGAGTGTCGTTGCAGCCAGCAAAGGCGAGGAATGCTGGGTTAATCAGCACGTTCCGCGCAGCAGCGAACGCCACGCGGTTGTCTGGGCAGACCGATGGTCTAGGCGTCTTGGGCTTTGAGTTTTGTGATGTGTGAGAGCAATTCGTCTTCGCTGGCCAGGCCGCAGAAATAGAAGCAGATCATCTCATACGTTCGCAACGTCGGTTTGCGACCTGTCCAGAGGCTGATCAGCATGCACGCGATGATCGCGCAGTAGGTTTGAATTTCAATGCCGTTTTCGTTGTGGCTCAAGAGGTGACGGCAACCCAGGACATGCTTGAAGAATCTGAAAAAAATTTCCACGGCCCATCGATGACGAAAAAGTAAACCGATGATCTCTGCCGGGACATCGAGCAGATTGGTGGCGATCCGCAGGATGCCATCGCTGTCGACACCGCGGGATTTGCCGCGGCAAGTGTGAGGCGTTCCTTGGATGCACACGAGGCGGAGCGGGTGATCGGGTTTCGCCTTGCTGTGGGAAAAACGAACGATTTGATCGCTCAACACGCCGTCTTCACGGTCGGCCTCGGTCAGCTCACGTTCTTCTATCGCATCATAGACGCTGTTGTCGTGAAGTCGGCAGACATAGCTGCTTTTGGCAGCCACGATCGTGTTGAAAAGCACGAACTTGACATAGCCACGGTCCATGACATATAGCCGATCCGGCTCGATGGTACGTTCCATGACCGCGCGTTCGCTATGTGGGCCGCCACCGTCAGGAGTAAGGTCCATGCGCGAAGGAATGTGGCGATCGACCTCGAAATGAGTGTGCAGTCGCCATTTCACCATGCCACTGCCGGTCTGAGATTTCAACCAGGATGCCTCCATGATTCTGGGCAGTGCGGCAATCAATGTACCGTCGACCAGTTCGATGGTTGCCTTGATATCCTTGAGCCGAGCATCGCGTGCCAAAGGCTTCACGTCTTCGCCGAGCTCCGCAACGATCTCCTTGAGAATCTCCGCGTCGAACACGCCGGTCGCCTCCGACAGGCTTCCCATCGATGCACGCGAACAGCCAAGCTTTTTCTGGACATTGGCCAGTTCGCTCGCTTGTTGAATGCCGTGGAGCGAAGTGACGATGGGGTTGAACAGATAGAGCAGCACCAGCATGCAATACTGATCATAAAACAACTCCCGGTTGCCCGCTCTATCGCGTTCGCATCCGACGTCGTGCAGTCGCTCCAACAGAGGCGCCAGCCGATCGAAGAATTTCAGGCCTGTGATGTCCTGCTCGCGGATTTTTTCGCGTTCCTTTCCAGCCATACTGGAATTATCCGCGCATTAGGGATGGGCGCAATACCACTTGCGAGGTGTTCCATGCAATGCGCAAATCCCGTGCCGAACAGGATTGGGGCGAACCCATGTGTTTGCCCTTTTTCGTCATTGCGAGGAGCGAAGCGGCTTGCCGCGTAGCGACGTGGCAATCCAGTTTATTCTTTGGCCACCTTATCCGAATGGGCGACAACATAGTCGATCACATCGCGTAAGGTTCGCATTTTTTGGCCTTCTGCATCTGGGATCTGAATACCGAATTCCTCTTCGACGTCCTGCACAAACTCAAGTGTGGACCATGAGTCCATCGCGTCCATACGAAGATCCCGAACTAGCCAATCATCTGGGGACATTTGTGAAAGGTCAATGGGAAGGTGTTCCTTGAGAATTTGGCGCATTCGGGCAGCAACGACGGCATGTTCTTGCGGGAAATAATGTTCTCCAAACGCTGTATCATCTAACGCATCTCGGCCTCGCATGTGTCGCATTGCACGCCACACTGGTGTTTGGAAGGTAACCCCCATAAGGCCGAGACCCACAATTATCATACAAATTGCAATTCCCCCGCTAATAAGCCAGAGCTCCCAATCGACCATTGCAATCATGATTGACCTCAATTATGCATCCATTTTTAACTGGATTGCTTCGTCGCTTCGCTCCTCGCAATGACGGGTGGCAAGAGCTCCCTCCTAGCCCGAAGCGTAAGCGAGGGACCACTCGCATCCCTCGCTTACGCTTCGGGCTAGGAATGCTTCGGATGGTCGCCCGCCCCTACATCTTGTAACTCGTAACTCTCAACTCGTAACTATGAACCAACCAACTTCGATAAAAACTCGTAGCTCGTGCGAGCATAATCGAATGGCGAGCCGTCGCCTCGGTCTTGCTCGTAAATGTACCATTCGACGCCGGTTTCGCGTGCCGCCGCCAGCACTTCCTGCCAATTGACCTTGCCTTGTCCAAGAGCAACGAGCTTGCCGCCATGCGGCTCGCTCGCAACTCCAGGAATGACATCCTTGCAGTGGAGGCATTTCATCCGGCCTTTGTACTTGC
>WQYP01000314.1 GCA_009781185.1 Phycisphaerales bacterium
AAGGCCGTGGATTTCGTGCCCGCTTGCCATGCGGTGAGGTCTGCGTGGGCGTCCGCGTCGGTTGCTGTTGTTGCTTGTCATAATCTCGACCTTTCGATAGGATGTTCAGGTCTTTTGGAGGTTCCGTAACGACTGGTCGCATTATACCACGGTTTCAAAAAACTGACTAAAAATGTGACTAAAATTAAAAATCGGCTTTCGCAAGTCCTTGCAAATAAAGAACTTAGATGCGGGCGTAATTCAGTGGTAAAAAATCGGAATTGTGGGGGATTTTCGCTTGACAGCATTTCTGGCAAAATGGGTGGCAAAATGAAAATGGCCATCAAATAAGCATTTCGCCATATTTGATTATGTTTGAACTATCCGGAAATTCCGGATAGTTATCGCACGCGTGCGCGTGATTATACCTATCTCGCTCAAGAATTGATGGTTATGATGATGTTTTTCTCCGCGCCCAACGGCATGCAAGCATGCCGGCTAAATAGAGGGGATCAATCTTTGACCGCGAGAGGTATAATCTCGCAATGCGAGTTTGCGAGATTCATAATGGCGATATACTTCAAGATTAAACAACGAGTGCGATGCTTGATTTATGTTATTTTCGAAATAACATAATAGCGGTTTATGTTAATGTCGATTTAGCATAAAACAGGAGCAGATTTTTATGGTAAAAGCATCTTTTCCGCCGTGGCAGCCGAGGGAGGAGGACTACCTACAGATTTTTAGGGAGCAGAACCCTTGGTACAAGGAGGGGCGAGTTCCTGAGACGTTAGCGCCGCCGGTGCCGCGGTCGTTGGCTAAGAGTTTGTGGAAGCGGTTGAAGCACAATGAGCCGGCCCGGTTTCAGGTGGTGCTCGGGCCGCGTCGCGTGGGTAAAAGCACAGCGATGTACCAAACCGTTCAGCGCCTGTTGGACGACGGGGTTGGTGTTCAACGCCTTGTTTGGCTGCGTATGGATCATCCATTGTTGATGCAGTTGGAGTTGGGGGCGTTGTTGCGGATGTGGTTGCCAGAGATGGCGAAGGCGACGCCACAGGAGCCGATTTATGTGTTTTTAGATGAAGTGACCTACGCCAAGAAGTGGGACGTGTGGCTGAAGACGTTTTTTGATGAGCGTTGGCCGATCTGTCTGGTGGGGTCTTCCAGCGCGACGGCGGCGCTGCGGCAAGGGCGGCTGGAAAGCGGTGTGGGACGCTGGGAGGAGCAGTATTTAGCACCGTATCTGTTGCATGAGTTTCTGGAGTTGCACGGGCAGGGCGTGGCGCTCCCGATCTCTGAGACGTTGAGCGAGACGTTGGAGGCGTCGCTGGACCAAGTGCCGACGTTGACAACGGTGGCGGCACAGCGGCGGCGTTATTTGCTCACCGGCGGATTCCCGGAATTGCTGCTGCTGCAACAGCCAGCCGATGAAGCTGGTGTGCTGCTGCACTCACAACGTACCCTGCGAAGCGACGCGGTCGAAAGAGCGATTTATAAAGATATTCCGCAGACGTTTGGTGTTGGCGATCCCATGCTGCTCGAACGGGTGCTCTACACGCTGGCGGGCCAGTTCACGGGCATTTTATCGCCCAGTAACATCTGTCAAAACCTCGGCGGATTGACGCAACCGACGCTGGACCGCTACCTCTCATACCTCGAACGAGCGTTTCTGGTCTTTACGCTGACGAACTATTCGGGCCGTGAAGCAACGCGACAAATGCGAGGGCGAAAACTGTACTTCGTGGACGGAGCCGTCCGCAACGCCGCCCTCCAACGCGGCCTCGGCCCTCTCTCCGACCAGCAGGAAATGGGCCTGCTTCTGGAAAATCTGGTCGCCGGTCATCTCCACGCCCTCAGTCAGCAAAGCCAGGTACGCCTCCACTACTGGCGCGACGGCAACGACGAAGTCGATTTCGTCTACGATCATCCCACCGCACCGCTGGCCTTCGAAATCGGTTCTTCCATGAGCCATTCGCGCAAGGGGCTGCAAGCACTCATCAAACGCTTCCCACGTTTCGAGCGGCGGTGTTACATCGTAACGCCGGACGCGATGATTGTCCGTCCCAGCAGCCGTCCGGACGGCATTGGCATGTTGCCGTTGGATTTGCTGCTGCTGGTACTGGGGATGCAGGCGGAAAAGGATTTGACACAACGACTGGCACCGGGACCATGAGGACAAGCCCCCCCCTGTCCGTAAGGGTGAGCCGACGTCCGCGAAACCGCCAGCAGCCCTGCTACTCATCGTCCTTTGCAGACGGGACGGTGTAAGCCTGATCGGGATGTTTTGGCATGTCAGGGATGGTATAGGCGAGCAGGCCGGCGTCGATCATGGGCGTGAGGCTGTTACGGACCAGAGGCCCCCGCTGGCGACCCAGCAAATGGGACAACTGCATCGCGTTCAATGGCTGCCACTGGCAAAGGCTGTGGATGAGTTTCCGTAACTGATCTTGCGATGCTCGTTTGGGCAGGTCGGCGACCTTGGCGGCAAGGGCGTCAGGCAGATGTTCGGTCATAAGGTCAACAGGTAGCTTATGACATTCGGGCGTAGGCTTATGACTTACGGGGTCAACCTTACGACTTTCAGTCGTAACCTCGCTATTTTCGTACGTGTTTAGCGGGCGTAAGTTGGGCGTTGGAGAAGTGTGCCCATTGATTCGATGAAGTCTTTGCCGGTTTGGTGGGCGGTGGCGGCGAGGGAAGCCAAGATTTCCCAGGTCCGTTGGCC
>WQYP01000315.1 GCA_009781185.1 Phycisphaerales bacterium
CCCCCCCGCCCCCCCCCCCAAGGGGGGGGGGGGGGGGGGGGGGGGGCGACATCGCCCGCATCGAACTCCTCGCCGCCGATCTGCCACGAGCCATCGAACTCCGCGACCCAATCACCACGGCCATCAAATCCGCCGGCTACAAATTCGTCACCCTCGACCTTCTCCCCTTCAAGTCCGGCAGTTTGCATCAACTCACGAAAAAGAATAAAAGGTTTAAGGAGTAAAAGGTTTAAAGTGTGCATCCTTTTACCCTTTACCTTTTATCTTCCTTTTACTCTTTTACTCCTTAAACCTTTTACTCTTCACAGGAGTCCTCATGATCGCCTACCTCGACATGCCATCCGGAATTTCCGGCGATATGTTCTTGGGCTGCCTGCTCGACGCCGACTGGCCCATCGAACGTCTCCGCAACGTCATCTCGCAGCTCAAGCTTGCCGACGGCGAATGGGCCATCACTGCCATCTCCGTAATGAAAGGTCCTCTGCGCGCGACGCTTGCCGATGTGCAGGCCGCCGAAGGCCACGCTCATCGCCACTTCGCCGATATTCAGAAGATCATTCACGGTTCAGAGTTGCCGCAGCTTGTCAAGGATCGCGCCACCGCTGTTTTCTGGCGTCTCGCCCAGGCCGAAGCCAAAGTCCACGGCACCACGCCGGAAACCATCCACTTCCACGAGGTCGGAGCCGTCGACGCAATCATCGACATCGTCGGCACTATCGCCGGCCTGCACGACCTCGGCATCGAAAAACTCTACGCCTCGCCCATTCCCTTGGGCAGCGGCTGGGCCAAAACCGACCACGGCCAAATCCCCCTCCCCGCCCCGGCCACACTCGAACTTCTCGCCAACGTCCAAGCCCCCACCCGTCCCGCCGCCGGCCCCGGCGAATGGGTCACCCCCACCGGTGCCGCCCTGGTCGCACAGCTCGCCACTTTCGGACAACCCGCGATCGCGCTCGAAAAAATCGCCATCGGCGCCGGCCGCAAAGACCCCCCCCCTCCCTCTTGGCCCAACGTCGCACGCCTCTGGCTCGGTCAGGCCCCCACCAATCGTCACAGCGACCTCGTTCAGCTCGAAACCAACATCGACGACATGAACCCGCAGCTTTTCAGTGCCGTGAGCGACAAGCTTTTCGCCGCCGGCGCCAAGGACGTCTGGTTCACGCCGATCCAGATGAAGAAGAACCGTCCCGCCATCCTCCTCAGCGCCCTGGGCACCACCGCCAACGAATCCGCCCTCTCCAACGTGATCCTCGAAGAAACCACCACCCTCGGCGTGCGAGTCCACCCCCTCTCCCATCGCCACGAAGCCGCCCGCGACATCCGCCAGATCGACACCCCCTACGGCCCCGTCCACGTCAAACTAAAATATCTCCATAACCAACCCATCGGCATCTCCCCCGAATTCGACGACTGCAAAGCCTTAGCCGAAAAAGCCAACGTCCCCATCCGTCTCGTTCTCGAATCCGCCACCACCGCCGCCCACGCTTTCCTGCAATCCCTGAAGTCGTAACAGTGACAAGGTGGCAAGGAGCACCGCGTGGTAACGCGGTGGTTTGTTCTCGCATTCTTAACCACCACCGCGTTGCCACGCGGTGCTCCCTGTCACCCCTTCACCTCACTTCCCCCCCGCCCACTCATAAATTGCCTGACACACCTTGTCTTGCCACGGGTTCAGATTTCCCTGGTACTTGTTGCACAGGATGCTGAACGCGATTCGCCGCGTGCCGCCTTTGCCTTGATGGATGTCGATATACCCACTGAGCGAGCTTACGCCGCTGATGTGGCCGGTCTTGGCGTGGATGCTGCCCGCCACGCTCATTCCCTTGAAACGTTTTCTGAGCGTTCCATCTTCGCCCGGCTCGGCAAATGTCGACACGTAAGCATCTCCATCTGACCGCTCCGCCACATGCGCCAGTACGCTGGTGAACGCTCTTGCCGCCACGCGGTTTTTATTCGACAGGCCGCTGCCGTCATCCAAATTCACCCACGACGCTTGTGCCCCCGTGCTCACGACATAGGCTGTCACTGCCGCCGTGCCGTTTTCCCAGCTTCCGGGCTGTTGCGTCGCATCGTGCCCCAGACGTTTGCAGAGGCATTCCGCCATCATATTGACAGAGTTTTTATTTGCCCGGGCCAGCACCGAAAGCAGCGGCGTTTCGTTCGACGCCACAAACTCTCCCTTCCCCAACTGCTCCTGCGACTCCACTCGCCGCACCGTTCCCGTCCCCTTCGCGCCCGCGTCCGCCAGCACGTCACGCAGCACCGTCCCCGTCCACAAACCCGGATCATAAATCGGCGTGCTATAAGGATCGCCACCTCCCCCTGCTCCCGCTGTGTTCACGGTTCCTCGCATTTCAAACTTATTCGACTGTGCCGGTCGCAGCAGCGACACGCGTGTCTCCGCCCCACGTATCGCCTTGATCGTCACATTCACATAGCTCGTCTCCGGAATCAGCTCAATCCCCACCCCCCCCATTCCCCCTTTCCCGACCAATCGTGGCCGCCAATCCAGGCAATTCGTATTGAAATTCAATCCACCCACCGGCGCCGCATACCAATCCAGCCGCTGGTCCGCCGGCCAATTCGGATGCACCCACTCCCCATCAAAAACCCGATCATCCACAATCAAATCCCGATACCCCCCCCCC
>WQYP01000316.1 GCA_009781185.1 Phycisphaerales bacterium
GGCGGCGGTAAGAAGTAAGAAGGTTGCGGCGAGAAGGCCGCGATGAGAAGACGGCGCTGAGAAGGCCGTGAGGATAAGTTGAACTCGCAACGGAGCCCAGGGTTTGCTAGCCCGGGGCTTTTTAATTTTCCACTGCAACAACTCATGCTCACGGGTTACGCGATCTGATCACAACTTTCGTCGAACTCATGTTATCTATGAGCGGCATGCAAGCATGCCAGCTAAATAACGTGAGTTCGACGTAAGAGCACCAAGGGAAATGCAAAACAGAGCCGCAATCGTAAGATTGCGCAGTCGCGGCGAAGCCGCGAGCAAAACAGCTCCATAAGCGCAAGCTTACCGTCGGAGCCGATGCCCTCTCGCGGCTTCGCCGCATGGCGTCATCTGACGATTGCGGCTCTGTCTTTGCGTCCTTACGTCGAACTCACGTAAAATACGAGGGGGTTAGATGGCTTTTTTGATGCGGCGTTTGCGGCCGACGGTTTGTTGGTCGGGGGTGGCGCGTTTGTTGGGATAGGCGGCGAGGATGTCCAGGGAGTCGAGGGGGTTGGGGGCGAAGAGGTCGGAACCGATTTCTTCGGCGAGGCCTTCGGCGCGGTTGAAGACGCCGCCGGAGCAGATGATTTGTAGTTTTGGGGAGATGCCGACGTCGTGGAGGAGGTCGATGAGTTGTCGGACCATGGGTGTTGCGGAGGGGATGGTGCCGTAGACCATGAGGACTTGGGGTTGGAGCTGTCCGATCCAGCCGACGATTTCGTCGTTGGGGACGCCGCCGCCGGCGAAGTGGACGCTCCAGCCGTGAGCTTCTGCGATGTCGGTGGTGATTTGGGCGCCGAGTTCTTCGGGCTCGCCAGGGGAACAGACGACGAGCATGGATCGTCCGTTGCGGGGTTGGCGATGCAGGCGTAAGGATAACTGGTCGGCGAGCATGCGTAGGAGGCGCGAGGACATGTGATGCATGCCGGTGTTGATGCGATCGGCTTTGTATTGAGCTTGGATTTTGGTCATGGTGGGCCAGATGATCTGCATGAGGATTTGTTCGGCGGTCATGCCGTTTTCGAAGGCCTCGGCGACGATGCCACGGGCCCCGGAGCGGTCGCCGGCGAACAAGATCGTCAGAAAACGTTCCAGAAGAGTCTCGAGTGTAGAGAAAGTGGTGGAGGACATGATTGGCTCCCGAAAGCGACGTTGGGAAGCATCGTGCTTCGAGCGTCAGAGGTTTGGCTCGTTCGATCCGGAACGGGCGGGTGGCTTTGCGGCGTTGCAAGGCCGGAACGGGTGGTTCCCGCGTCCTTCTGCCCCTATGTATCCGCTAGATGACTTGATAATCTTTCCTATTTTACCAGAAATTAATTATCTATTTTAACATTTAAGGGGATGATAATGTTAAAGTGGGTGGCGGAATGGGGGTTTGGGGAGTTTGCTTGCTGTATTATTGGACTTTCTGTGCGGTTGGAATTTTTATCTAGATTAACATTTTGGATGTTAATTTAGGGGGTTTGAAAACGGACGTTGCGGAGAAACTGGGAGAAATGACGAAATTCGAATTTATTCTGGTTTCTTTGTTTGTGTTGCGGCACAATGGGGGGATGAGTGTGCATGTGAATTTGGATGATGCGTGGGATGTTGGTCGGTTGGGGATGCGGCAAGTGCCGGCGCTGGAGTGGGGGCCGCGGCTTCGGTATGCGGCGCCGAGGCGGATGTTGGAGCGGGCTTTTGCGGAGCTTTGGGGGAAAATTGCTGGCGAGCTGTTTGTTCTTTATGGGTCGGGGGATTTTCATCATCTGGCGGCTTGGTGGCTTCGAGGTGTGCTCGCGCGAACGGGGGACAAAAATATCGTGCTGGTGACTTTTGATAATCATCCTGATTGGGATGTTCGACCGCCGCGATGGGCGTGCGGTGGGTGGATTAATCGGGCGTTGGAATGCGAGGGGGTTGCGAAGGCGAGCGTTTGGGGATGCGGGAATTTTGAGTTGCGATGGCCTTCGCGGTGGTTTCGGAATTGCTGGGCGATGGAGTTGGGGCGGTTGGAGGTTCATGCGTGGGCGGAACGTCAGACGCCGGGGGTGGCGAAGAGGTTTCACTGTATGAACGGGGGCGATTGGCGGGAGCGGTTTGGGCGATTTGCGAGGTCGGTGAGGGGGATGCCGGTTTATGTCAGTATTGATATGGATGCACTGGTCGAAACGGAAGCGGTCTCGAATTGGGAGCAGGGGTTGTTCGCGGCGGAGGATGTTGCGTGGGCGTTGAGGGAACTTCGTGGGTGGGCTCGTGTGATCGGCGGTGATATGTGCGGGGCGTTCAGTTATCCGGTTTATGATCGGGCGTGGCAGCGATTTATGGGGAATTGGGATCATCCCCCCCCCCCTTCCCTCCACCGCGATCTGGAACAAGCCCGTCAGGTCAATCATCGTGCTTTGGAAATGATTTGGCCGGCGCTTACCGGTGCCTGATCCCGGCTAAATCTTGCTGTTACCTGCTCTGTCTCAATCCTCTATCAGAGCCGCGACCGTAAGGGAGCGACCCGTGCGACAATGCGGAGATAAAGCCTGTCGCTCCCTTACGGTCGCGGCTCTGATGGCCAAA
>WQYP01000317.1 GCA_009781185.1 Phycisphaerales bacterium
GTCGAATCTTCATTTTGAGAAGCATCATCGCAAGGCCGACCGCACGCGGTTGATGTACACCAAGCATCAGGGCTACAAACTTCTCACGGCCCTTGCCATCTCGGACAAAAACGGCGTGCCGTTGGCTCCGGTGTGTCTGGAACTGGCAAGTGCGCGTGGTCTTCACTCCACGCGCAGCGTGGAACTTCTGGGAGTTGACAGTCCGTTGGATGGTCTGACGCCGGTGATGGCCGAGGTGGCAGGTCTGGGCTGGGGCAAGCCGGTGGTTTTTGTGATCGACCGCGAGGCGGACTCGGTGGGGCACTACCACAAGCTTCTCAAGAGTGGCGGCCTGCAGATCGAATCGTGGCAGCAGCAAAGTGCACCTGCTTTCGCCAAACGCTTGCTGGTGGGCGCAGCGGCAGTGTCGCTGGCCTGACGGTTGGCCGCGGAGGTGAGTCCTGAGGCGGAGTCAGTTCGGAAGTTGCTTGTTCGCATGAGTTGTCGTCAGATCAAGCGTGGTCGAGGGAGGCCGACTTTTACCGTCTCGGCATTGGTGGCTGGCCTGGAAGTGTTTCTGCCAGCCTTGCAACTTTTGAGTGAATATTCGCCAGAGGAATTGCATGCGATGGCCCTCGCGGCAGGATTGCCGGTCGATCCCTTGCCACCACGACCAAAACCAGGGTATCTTGTGTAGATACCACTGTGCGACGTTGTGGGTCACGTATGGCCCACAAAGTTTTTTGTCGGCCATTTGGCCGACAAAAAAACGTTGTGAGTCATACGTGAGCTTCAAAACACCTCTTTGCCTTCCGCAACGTCCAATAATTCCCGAAAAGCGTAAGTACCACCTCGCCCATCGTGACTTGCGTTCCCTCGATTTTCGAGGAGAGCACGGCTTCCTGTGTGGACAGCGGGGCGAGCAGAATGTGGGCGTTGGGAATCGCGTCCAGCAGGCCAGCGTAACGTCCCAAGTTGGCGTTGGCCGATCCAATCAGAGAGGCCAGTCGCGCCAAGTCGAGAGTTTTAGGTGGGAATTGTCCCAGGTGATAATAGACCGGCTTGCCCATAACGCTGCAATCTCCCGTTGGGACCGGAGTTCACGCTTTAGCGCGTTCGAGTTCACGCTTTGCCGAGATTGAAGGCGGCGTGGACGGCGCGGAGGGCTTTGTCGGCGTCGGCTTTGGCGATCAGACACGAAATGCGAATTTCGGAAGTCGAGATGTTCTGGATGTTGACTTTTTCCTGAGCGAGGGCTCCGAACATTTTGGCTGCCACGCCGGTGGACTGCTTCATGCCCACGCCGACGACGGAGACCTTGGCGAGGTCGGTATCGTAGATCGCCCCGCCGCTGCCCATGGCTTTGAGCTGCGCATCGACGACGGGCTTGAGGTCCGCGACGTCGCCGTGCTCGACCGTGAAGGATATGTTCGCGGTCTTGTCCGGCAGAACGTTCTGAATAATGTCATCGACCACAATATTGGCCTGCCCGATCGCGGAGAAGAGCGTCGCGACGACGCCGGGCTGGTCGGGGACTTGTTTGAGGGTGACACGTGTGAGGTCTTTCTTGAGGGCGCATCCGCTGACGACGATGTGTTCCATAGCTTTGGTCTCCGCCACGATCATGGTTCCCGGCTGATCGGTTTGGCTGTTACGAACATGAATGGGGACATTATATTTCTTGGCAAACTCCACGGCCCGCGTCTGAAGCACGCTCGCTCCGACGGACGAGAGTTCCATCATTTCATCGTAAGAGATTTCAGGAATGAGGCGAGCGTCCGGGACGATGCGAGGGTCGGCTGTGTAGATGCCGTTGACGTCAGTGAAGTTCTCGCAAACGTCAGCCTTCAGGACCGCACCGATAGCAACGAGTGTCGCGTTGGATCCGCCTCGACCGAGGGTCGTGACGTCGCCGTCCGACGTGATCCCCTGGAAACCCGCGACGATGACGATCTTGCCTTTGTTGAGCGGATCGAGAATGCGTTTGTGGTCGATTTGTTTCACGCGTGCTTTGGAGAAGTTTTCGTCGGTGATCAGGCCGATCTGGCCGCCGGTGAAGGAGATGACTTCGTGTCCCTGAGCGGCCAGAGCGATGGCGATCAGGGCAATGGTCACCTGTTCGCCGGTAGCCAGGAGTTGATCCATCTCGCGTTTGGGCGGCTGGCCATCACGCCCGCCCCAGACTTTCTTGGCAAGGTCGATCAACTCGTCGGTCGTATGTCCCATCGCGGAGACGACGACGACGACCTGATGCCCGGCCTTTTTGGCGGCGACGACCTTTTCCGCAGCTTTATGGATTTTCTCCGGTGTGGCGACGGAGGTGCCGCCGAATTTCTGAACGATGATTCCCATACTCTACATCCGATCAAAAGAGCGAAGTAGTGTAATGGAGAATGGGGGGAGAGGGAAAGAGGGCGTCGCCATTTTTGTGGGAGAGGGGTGTATGACGGGTGCATGTTGCTCTGTCTCAACCCTCCACCATTTGGCCATCAGAGCCGCGACCGTAAGGGAGCGACAGGCTTTATCTCCGCATTGTCGCACGGGTCGCTCCCTTACGGTCGCGGCTCTGATAGAGGATTGA
>WQYP01000318.1 GCA_009781185.1 Phycisphaerales bacterium
AGCGCAAGTTAGAATTGCGTTAAGGTGAGCGGGTAGGATGGAAAAATACCGGACAGTATTGGGGAGCGACAGGCGGTATTCACACATTGCCGCACGGTCGCTCCCTTACGGTCGCGGCTCTGATTTTCCGGGGCAATCGTCTGATTGGCCATAAAAAATGGCCACACCCCTGATTTAGGGGAACTATTTTGGAGAATCGCACGTTAGACCACGACTCTGCCCTTGTTGTCACCTGCATTTAAGATGATGGGGCGTCAGTGCGTGATCAGGTTAATCGCCCACGCCAAGAGTGCCGGACTAAACACGATGGCGAAGATGACCACCGCCATCGGCCACAATCGGTCATGCTTGCGAGTTTGTGATTCCACCATTTCAGACATGACAACACCCCTGGAAAAAAGCGCCCAACAACTTAACCGAGCGTCTCTCCCAGAAATCAGCTTGCCTGCTGACTTCTTCAATCTACCACAGCGCCGTGGAAAAGCAAATCCGCATACCCTAATTAGGGGGTTTCGTAGTCGCGTGACATGTTTTTGCGGAACGAGCGTTGATCTGCGATCAACGGCTAAACTGGATACGGGTCGCCCAAGGGCGACCGCTAAAAGACACCGGTTTCACCATGCGAACCCTCGGCAGAGCCGGGGACTGACGTGTCAGCTTCCGAATAGGCTATGGGGCTGGAAATAGCCTTTTTTCTCGAAGAAAACGAAGGCTTCATCGACGCTGCGGAAGACTTTATTAGCAGTTTGGGTGATGAAAGGACTGGGGTCTTTTTTGGGTTTCCAAATGACGTAAACGTCTTTTGCGTGCTCGTGAGCGTGTTGGAGTTCGCGTTCGACGCCGCTGGAAAGGCCGGGTTTGCCCCCTCCCCCTGGGCCGGGGAGTTCGGGGATGTAGCTGACGATCATGTCGGATTGTCGGACGAGCATGAAATCTCGGGCGTAGATTTGGCCGTCGATGTCGGGGACGATTTGGAGGATGTCGGCGGTTTTGAGGGACATGGGTGAGCCGTTGACGGTGACGGTGATGGCGGCCTTGCCTTCGGTGGCGGCTTTGATCGCCAGGTCGGAAAGGGTCTTTTCGTCGACGTCGCCGGGGTCGAAAGCGATCATTTTCTCCGCAATTCTGTTCCGAAATGCATCGATTTGCGCAAGAATGTCAGGTAAATCCATCACATGCGACATCGGAAAGGAGGGATAAACGGTTTTCATGTTCGGGCGGAACATGAGGCGGAAGAGGGATTCGGAGGTCATGTGATGTCGGCCACGGGAGAGAACGAAGAACTTGGCGGCGGCGGTGCGGCGGATGGAGCGGGCGAGAATTTCGGTCGCGAGAATCTCCTCTTCACGCCAGACCATCAGGTCCTTGAGCGAATGCTCGAAATCGTGGTCGCGGAGCATCCGCTGATGGACGGCTTCGATGTTGTCGACCAGCGTTACGTACATATCTGCATCGAATGCGGCGAGTTGGTCGAAATCGAAGGCGGAGAAGAGTCCGTGCTTCCAGCGAAAGGTGGCGTGCGTGTTGACGATGACATGCTTGTGGTTGTTCATATCGGCGAGGATATCGCGGAAGACGGCGCGGCGGAGCGAATTGAGCCGGGAAAGTGGGAGGTCGAGGATGCGGCCGGGGCGGACGTCGGGGGCTTCGCGGTACATCATGTCGCCGATGTGATGGATGACGAGGTCTTCACCGTTGGCTTGGGCGAGTTTGGCGGTCTGTTCGAGGAAGGATTTTTTATCGAGGCCGACTTGGCCGGTGATGATGGCACGCATGACAGCTCCTGAGTGAGAAGAGCGATTGTAATGGAAAAGCCCAGGGACTGCAGTCCCTGGGCTTGGGGGTTTCACGAGACGTGGGGAATGTCGTAGAATAGTGAAAAGTCATCTATTTCAAGAGGTTGTCCGTGAGTGATGTGCCGATGAAATCCAAGCCGGTGGGGAAATGGGATGTGATTGAGCCGGTGGGCAAGCGTGTGGTCATCCGCAAAGATGAGAACAAGCGAGAAACTAAGAGCGGCATTGTTCTGCCGGGGAATCATGAGATTCCGGTGCTGACGGGGCGAGTGATCGCGATTTCGAAGCTGATCGAACGCGATGAGGATTTTCCGATTCGGAAATTGGACAAGGTTTTGTTTGATCCGCGAGAGGCGGTGCCGGTGGAGTTTGAGGCGGATAATCGGCTGTTTGTGGTGCCGCTGGAGAAGGTATTGGCGATTTTCCGCCGGGCCGGTACCGAAACGGCAGACGAGTAGTGATAACGTAAATAAGCCATCGCCCCGGGTAAAACGTTCATAGATCTGCTTATTACTCCGAGCAGTATTCATCGAACACTTGAAATGCACCGCAGAGATCGCGGAGGGCGCAGAGTATTAAAAAAAAGCATCTCTGCGCCCGCGATCTTGCGGTGAAAACAATGTTCGACAAATAGTGACCGGATTAGTAACAAACGTGTGAAGGGCACGGATCAGTTCTGGAGTCGTGAAGGCGTCGAAGCGATCATGGCTCTGCGAGCCTTATGGATGTC
>WQYP01000319.1 GCA_009781185.1 Phycisphaerales bacterium
AGGCAGCGAATGAAGTCGTCCTTGTGATTCACTGGCATGGTGGTCAGCATTCCCAACTACGTGTCCGCAAACCGAAGTCAGGGAGGTGTACGTCAGATGATGCAATTGCGGTCATCCGTAGCATGGCTGTCCGATGGTCGGATCAGGACATTGCGGCGACACTGAACCGAATGGGAATGCGCACCTCAGATCTCAAGACGTGGACTGTGAAGCGCGTCCTAACCGCCCGGCGCAAGCGAGGTATTCTCGGTTGCCGATCGGTGGACCCGAACGGTGAGTGGTTTACCATGTCAGAAGCTGCAAAGCACATCGGTGTTACCAATGACATGATCCGCCGGCTGATCAAGGACGGCATCCTCCGGGCCAAACAGGCTGTGCCGAACGCTCCATGGCGAATTCAGGCGTGCGACTTGCACAGCGAAGCTGTTACAGTAGAATTGACACGGAAACATCGCCCGTGTGGCGACAACTGCAAAACCCAATTGTCAATGTTTTCAGACACTTAATAAGGAGGTGCACAATGAACGCCCCATTACCATGGCTCTGATGTCATTCTCAGAAGCGTTGGTGTGCAGCGGAATCTCCGGGTGCTCAAGCACCATCAGGAGGTCAGCCTTGTTGTCATACAATCGCCTGAGCTGCTCGTTGAGGGCCGCGAAATCCGTCTCTTGGAGGAAGATCGCATCGAACCGGTGCCAAATGTATCTTTTCCGGCTTTCGGTTGGCGTCTTCTGGTAGCGCCCCAGGGTGCGATAGAATCGCCAGATCTGGTTGAGGACGCCGTCTACGGCCTTCTGCTGGTCTTTTGTGACCGCTTCAAGCTTCTTCACCAACCTCGCCGAATGCACCCAACAATTTCCGTGGGCTCCGACTTTGAACTGGCCGGCGTCATCGCTGACGATCACGGCGTCCTTGAGGAAGCCGCAGGCCTTGATATTACCCCAGATTGCCGCCTGGGTCGCGATCTTGATCGCCTTGCCAGACACCATGCCTGGTATGATGTCGAGTTTTTTCAGGTGTGTTTCCCAGGCATCCCGGTCCACGAACTCCCGGTCGGGATGTTTGGACAGACGGTCGAACACATCCTCCGACAATTTGCACGCCCGCATATAGGCCAGGGCATCATCATTGATGACATAACCCGTCGACCCAGCCTGGAGAATCTCAAGGAAGTTGCTGCGGCTCTTGGAATAAGTGGTGCGAAAGAAGGTGAAAAAGTCGTTGCCGATCTGGGTTGTGTAGCCATTTTTGCCCTTGTGCCGGGCCCCGGTGTCATCAACGGTGATCCAGCCAGCCTTTTCCAGCGCAGTCCGAAGCACCTCCATGGTCTCGCCATGGAATTTCGCGTGCTTCTCGTCAGTGAGAATCTCGACGACCTTGTACTTGGAGATGACGAGCCCCCACGCCGTCAACACCTCGAGGAGGTTCGCGACGGTCATACCGCCTCGGTAATGCAGAAACACGACAATACGATGCACATTTGGGCCAAAATGGTCCTGAATGCCGTCCGGCAACGGTGCCATAATGGATTGGCTGCCGTCCGAGGTCGCCCAGCGTTGACGGTGATATAGCGTGGACCGCGCCTCGAAGGAACCGAGTTCCTGCACCATATACTGCTCCCACCCGTTGAAGTCGTAATCCTCCGGTGGGGTTATCGTGAGCCTTACCTCGGTGACATTCTTGAGCTGCGGTATCGTGGCCCGCCGTCTGCCACGCGCCTTCTGCCCGCGGGACTTGGGCCCTTTGTCCATCTGGAGCGACTTTCGGACTTTCGGACGCTTCGGCAGCTTCTTGAAGCGGGCGATCTGATCCGCCTGGCCACGGTTCACGGCCGTCAGCTGGTTGATCACCCCTTTTTGCGCCATATTCTCGGCTTCAAGATCCAGGATACGAGCGTCCCGCACCCTGATCACGGTATCCTGGGTCGAGATCAGGGTACCCTGCGTCGAGATCACGGTAGCCTGCGTCGAGATCACGGTCTCCAGCCGGGAGATCACGTGGAGGGCCGCCCGGAGCTGGGACTGGGACGCCAAATCGGCTTTTGAGAGGGGTGATCCTTGCATCCCCCTAATGAATCTGACTCGATCCCGCTTGGGAATCCCCCCGGCAAAATTATTTGGGCGTCAAACCCGAAGGACTGTCCCATGGCACCAATCAGAGGGCGTCTCGGGTCTGGGCAGCCCCTGACGGGATTTGCCGCCGCTTGGGCGGGAACGGGAGGGGCATGATGTCAAACTGGCACCCGGAGGCAGAGGCACCTCCAGCGGCGTCCGCTCGGTACCACCTCCCACGACTTTTCTACCGCTTACGTGCTCGGCCGCCTTCATATCGAGCGCCCTTGCCGGAAATTCGTAGAATTCATAATTTCCATTGCGTGGCAGCTTGACCGTCGAGGGAACCTGCGAGCGTGGTACGTTGTTCGGGGTCTCGAAATTCCAGTCCGCCCCCGCACGCTTGCCCGGCGTGAACTTGAAGTTGCGGCGCCATGACGTGATTTGGTCACGGTCAGTCGAACCTGC